>RECO01000320.1 GCA_007694015.1 Geminicoccaceae bacterium | reverse complement strand
CGTGGGTGGTCGGGCGGGGGTGAGGGATGGTCAAGCATTTCGGGAAACGCTCTAAGCTTGTGGCAGCTTGCGGCGGATCGGCGAGCTGAGCCTCGAGGTGGAGCTGCTGGGCGCGCAGACGAGGCCGTCGCCGGCTCGTCCGCCCTGCAGCGCCTCTTATCCGGTTCTTGTCCATCGGATCCCGGCTTTGCTCCACACTGCCTGCAGACCCCGCCTCGCGACGACGCCCGCGTGTTCCCTCAACCCGTCGCGGCCATCAGGCTGGGTCGAGGACTTGCACCTCCCAGCAATCGAACATGCTCGGCACCCTGGACGCACGGTGCCGGCTTGCGCCGCGTCGTTGGGGTCGGATCGCGCAAAGCATCGCCGAGCCAGGCGAGCATCGTGACCTCCATCAAGGTGCTCCACGATGATGCCATTGGGCGGAGAAACTCGGAAAACCGTGGGATTCGATGGCACCGTTCCCGGCTCGGGCGAACGCCTTCCTCCTGGTTGGGCTTCGTCGGAAAGGTCCAACCCAAGGCGATCTCCTCGGCTTGGTGCATTGCGCTCGTGCGGCATTGCCCGACTGCGCGGAAATTTGCCGGCGCCGTGAACCTCCGGTGCCGGTTCCCGATGCTCTCCAATGGCCGCCAGCTCGGCTCGCCGGGGCAAAGCGGAGCCGCGATCAAGGGCGCGGCCTTGCCTCGGCGCAGCGGGGCGGAGCCAGCACCTTCCGCTGGCTTTGGGCATGGGGAGGATCCTCGAAGCGGTCAGAGGCAACAGACGCGCCGTCGCTGCTATCTTGCCAGGTGTTCAGAGACCGGCCATTGAAAGCTGGTCAAGCAGGGGGAGACGAGATGACCAACCGCAACCACAAACCCTTAACGAGCCTGGCCCGACGTGGGCTGATGGGCCTTGGAGCCGCCGGCGCTGCCGCCGGCGCCACTTTGTTCGGCACGCGCACCGCCAACGCTCAAACCTTCGACACCTCGGGCAGCAAGCTCTACCAGGTGCTCAATCGTGGCCACCTCATCGTCGGCACCGGATCCACGAATCCGCCCTGGCACTTCGAGGACGAGACCGGCCAGCTCGTGGGCATGGACATCGACATGGCGCGCCTCCTCGCCAGGAACCTGTTCGACGACGAGACCAAGGTCGAGTTCGTGCTCCAGGGTTCGGATGCTCGCATTCCCAGCCTGATCACCGATCGGGTCGACATCGTCGTGCAGTGGATGACCATCACTCCCGGCCGCGCCCAGCAGGTCGAGTTCACCATCCCGTACTACCGCGAAGGCGTCGGCCTGATGGTGATGGCGAACAACCCGAAATATGCCACGTTCGACGAGATGTTGGCGGCGGGCAGTGACGTGCGCGTAGGCGCGATGCAGAACGTGTTCATCGAGCAGTGGGTGCGTATGGCTCTGCCCGAGGCCAGGGTCGACCAGTTCGACAGCCCCGACACGACGCTTCAGGCGCTCAACGCGCGGCGTATCGACGCGTATCTGGCGGACCAAGCGGCCATGCGGTGGCTCATGCAGCAGAATCCGGGCCGCTACCTCGATTCCGGCTATGGCTGGAAGCCCAACTCCTACGCCTCGGCGGTCAGGCCGGGTGACCCAATTTGGTTGAACTGGGTGAATACGGTCTACAAGGAAGCGATGATGGGCGTCGACTTCGCTCATTTGCAAGCTTCTTACCGGAAGTGGTTCGGCATCGAATTGCCGACGCCGCTCGTGGGCTTCCCGCAAGAATTCGCCTAAGTCTCGTCCACCGGGGCGGCCACGGCCGCCCCGGTCGCGCCGGAGGCGCGCCCGCCCGATGATCGCTTATCAGTTCAATTGGTCCGTCATTTGGCGGAACATGGACGCTTTCCTGCACGGCCTGGCGCTCGGCCTCGGTCTCGCCGTGGTCTCGCTGCTGCTCGGCTGCGTGATCGGCCTTGCCTGCGCCTTCGCCCGCACCTCGCGGATCAAGTGGCTAGACTGGCCGGTTTGGCTGTACGTCGAGTTCATCCGCAACACGCCGCTCCTCCTGCTAATCATCTTCGTCTATTTCGGCCTGCCGCAGATGGGGGTTTATGGCCTCGACAAGATCGAGTCCTTCGTCCTGACACTTACCCTCTATGCTGGGGCGTACATGTGTGAGGTCTTCCGGACCGGGCTCGCCTCGATGCCCAACCAGTACCGGGAGGCGGCCAAGGCGATCGGTCTGACCCCGTGGCAGCGGCAGCGCTACGTTGTGCTGCCGGTGATGTTCCGCATCACCTTGCCGGCGGTCAGCAACAACCTGATCTCGCTGTTCAAGGACACCTCGCTCGCGGCCGCGATCGCCGTGCCGGAGTTGACCTTCACCGCCCGGCAGGTGAACGCCAACACGTTCCGCGTGTTCGAGGTCTGGATCACCGCGAGCGTCCTTTATCTGGCCGCGTCCTACGTCATTGCCTTCGGCCTGCGTCAGGTCGAGCGGCGCTACGCTTCGGTGCGCTGAGGGAGGGCCCCGGATGTTTTCCTTCGAACGTGGGACCTTTCTGGGTGAGGTCTGGATCGCCCGTTTCTCGCTGATGAACGCGATGGCGACCACAGTGGAGTTGTCGTTCTACATCATCGTCAGCGGCACGTTGCTCGGCGCCTTGCTCGGCGTGGTGCTGGTGTACGCGGCTTGGCCGTTCCGGCTGCTCGTGCGCGTCTACGTCGACGTGATGCGCGGGATCCCCGTGCTGGTGCTGATCTTTTTCTGGTTCTTTGGTCTGGCATTCTTCAAAATTCACGTCTCGGCCTTCTGGTCGGGCGTCATGGCCATCGGCGCCTTCTGCGCTGCCCACATGGCCGAGACGGTGCGCGGCGCCATCCAGTCCATTCCACAAGGACAGACCGAGGCCGCCAAGGCTATCGGCATGACCTTCGTGCCGCGCCTTTGGTACGTGATTTTGCCCCAGGCCGCCCGCCGCGTCGTACCACCGTGGGTCAACACCGCTGTCGAGATGGTCAAGGCCACGACGCTGCTCTCGATCATCGGTGTGGTGGAATTGCTACTGGCGACGCAACAGGCCGTTGCGCGGAACTATATGATTATCGAGTTTTACCTCGCGGCGGCCTTTTGTTTCTTCGTCATCAACTTTACACTATCGCAAATCGGTGCATATCTTGAACGCCGCTTTGCCTACATGCGGTACTGAAGCCCATGCCAGCTCCCCTGCTCCGCGCCATCGACATCCACAAGAGCTACGACCAAACCGAAGTCCTGAAGGGCATCGATCTCGAGGTGTATCAGGGCCAGGTGGTCGCGCTGATCGGCTCGTCGGGCTCCGGCAAAACCACGTTCCTGCGCTGCGTGAACCTCCTGGAGGAGTACCAACAGGGCGAGATCGACCTCGACGGCCAGCCGATCGGCTACCGCATGGCCAATGGCCGTCGCCAGAGGCTGTCCGAGCGGGCGGTCTCGGCGCAGCGTGCCCGCATCGGGTTCGTGTTTCAGAGCTTCAACCTGTTTCCGCATATGACCGCGGAGCAGAACGTCATGCTTGGGCTGACCAAGGTGCGCGGCATGGCGAGCGGCGAGGCGCGCGAGCGCGCGCGGAGCTGGCTCGACCGGGTCGGCCTGAGCCAGCGGCGCGACCATTATCCCTACCAGCTGTCGGGTGGGCAGCAGCAGCGCGTCGCCATCGCCAGGGCAGTGGCCATGGAGCCACGTCTCGTCCTGTTCGACGAAGTCACCTCGGCCCTCGACCCGGAACTCGTGGCGGAGGTGCTGGGGGTGATGCAGGACCTTGCCAAGAGTGGCATGACCATGATCGTCGTTAGCCACGAGATGCTGTTCGTGCGCGACGTCGCCGACCGCGTGGTGTTCATGGATGGCGGGCGGATCGTCCAGGAGGGTCCGCCAGCACAGGTGTTCAAGAACCCCGAGAGTGAGCGTCTGCGCGCCTTTCTCGGCCGCTTCCACGGCCTGTTCGGGGCCTGAGCCATCGCTATCTGGCGCCGTACTTGCCGGTGCGGCCATTGGGCGGGCGTGCGATAGCGGTAAAGCTGGAGGATCCAGCGCCGGTCGTAGGTGCCCTCGAAGCGGTGCAGGGCGTGGCGAAGGTCAAAGAGTGGGTGTCGAAGTGACACTGCGAGAGCAGTTTGGTTCGAGGCCTATGCTGAAGCGCGCGGCGCAGCGGACGGCCCACCGGCTCGCGGACGATGGTTTTCTCGCGCTTCGAGGACCCCTCCCACGCCGCCGGGCGGGCAGCCAAGGCGACGGGCCAGGCCCAGCGGCGCTGCGCCCGGCTCGCCCGCCAGGGCACCACACGGGGAACCAGCACCCGCAACAGCCTCACCACCCAGCCCAGGTCGACGCACACGAAACGTGCTGCGAAAGACGCGCTAGAGCGTTTCCCGGTTAGGTAGCACACGGGCCATCCCTCACCCCCGCCCGGCCACCCATGGTATCGTACACTCGTGGGTGGTCGGGCGGGGGTGAGGGATGGTCAAGCATTTCGGGAAACGCGCTAGGCCGGCTCGCCCGCCAGCGTCGACAATTCGGCGGCGAGTTCGGGGGTGAGCTGCTGGAAACTGTTGGTCGCCGGGACGTACGCACGGACCTCGCCGTCATGTAGGTCGAACAGCCAGCCATGGACGCGCAACCGGCCCTCGGCCACCCCCGCCTCGATCCACGGAAAGCTCAACAGATTGGCGAGCGAGGTCTTGATCGCTTCCTCCTCCAACAGTCGCAATTGCTCCTCCAGCGGCCGGTCCCGCGCGATCAGCAGGGTGCGTCGGCGCGCCTCGTCGGCGATGTTCAGCCACGGCTGGATGAAACTCGGCCCCTCCACCTCGATCTGCTGGCGCGTCAGCAAGGCACGGATGCCGCCGCAGCCGGCATGACCGAAGACGATGATGTGCTGGACCCGCAGCGCGTTGACCCCGAAATCGAGCGCCGCACTCGTGCCGTGATGCTGCTGGTCGGGCCGGTGCAGCGGGACCAAGTTGGCCACGTTGCGCACCATGAACAGCTCGCCCGGCTCGGCCTTGAGCACGATCCCCGGATCGATCCGCGAGTCCGAGCAGGCGATCATCATCACCTTCGGCCGCTGCTCGATCTCCAGTCGCGCGAAGAATTCGCGGCGCTGGGCGAAGGTTTGCTGCTGGAACTCGCGCAATCCCTGCGTCAGCCTGCGCAGCGGCATCCCAACCTCCCCTGGATCACCCCGGCACCCCGCAGGATGAGCGTCCGTCGCCGATTTGCCAAGCATGCCGTACGCCCGAAGGGTGCTGCTGCGCTTCGAGGGCATTGGCCCCTCGAAGCGCCGGGGCCAGCGCCGCGGCCGAAACACATCTGGAAAGAGCTGCCGCTCGCCTCCGGCTGTGCGGCCAAGACCCAGCCGACGCCTAGGCTTGCTCGTGGCTGCCGTGTGCCGTTAGGGGGGTGGCAGGTCGTCCACGGGTCGGACGCCGAGCAGGTTGGCCTGGACCGAGGCCAAGTGGCGAAGCATGGCCAACTCGGCGGCGTTGGGGTCGCGGTCCTCGATCGCGGCAACGATGCGGTCGTGCTCGGCGAAGCTGTGGTGGTCGGCGGCGGGGCCCTCCGGCCGGCGGCGCTTGCGGCCCCAGGTGACGCTGCGGCGCACGGCGTTCAGGCCCTCGAACAGCGTTTGCAGCACGAGATTGCCGGTGGCGCTGGCGATGACGCGGTGGAGTTGGTTGTCCCAGTGCTCGTAGCTGCGCCAGCCACCCGCGGCCCGCGTCTCGCGGAGGCAGGCGCGCATCGCCTCCAGGTCGGTGGCCGTGGCGTGGACCGCCGCCAGGCGGGCGAGTTGCGGCTCCAGGGTTTCGCGGGCCAGCATCACGTCGGCGGGGCCGGTCCGTCGCGTTACCTCCTGGAGATCCAGCTGGGTCGGCACGGGCCGGGCGCCGATGAAGGTGCCGCGGCCGACATGGCGCCAGATGAGCCCCTCGGCCTCCAGGTCGGCCAGGGCCTTGCGCAACGTGCCGCGGCTCACACCCAGCGCCTTGGCGAGTTCGCGCTCGGGCGGCAGGCGTTCGCCCGCCCCGCGCAGACGGCGGCAGAGCAGGGCCCGCAGCTCGCCTGTCGGTCCGGGGGCTGGCAATATCGACATGGGCCAATCGCCATTTGGTTCGCGAAAGAGTTACGTTTCTCGCTGCCACGAGGCAAGTTTGACAGCGAAAACCTCCTGTCGCATGCACGAACCTATAAAGAATTGGTCCGCGGCATCGGTTCCGGTCACGGCCAGGTCTCGAGGGGAGGCACGCAGGGATGACGACGATCGTCGCCGAGGAACATTGGACCACCAAGGGCGACGACGTCCGGCTGTTCCTGTTCTCCAAGCATGCGGGCGATTTGGCCAGCGTCAAAGGCACGATCCTCTTCGTCCACGGCTCGTCGATGGCGTCGACGCCGACCTTCGATCTCCAGGTCGAAGGGCGGCCGGACAGCTCCGTCATGGAGTTCTTCGCCAAGCAGGGCTACGATACCTGGTGCGTCGACATGGAGGGTTACGGCCGCTCGTCGAAGCACCGGCCGATCAACTGCGACATCGACAACGGCGCCGACGATCTGGCCGCCGCCAGCGCCTACATCCAACAGACGCGGGGCTGCGGTCCGTTTCTCGTCTACGGCATCAGCTCCGGCGCGCTGCGCGCCGCCGTGTTCGCCGCCCGTCATCCCGAACGGGTGGCGCGCCTTGCCCTCGACGCGTTCGTCTGGACGGGCGAAGGCAGCCCGACATTGCAGGAGCGGGCAAAGAAGCTGCCCGAATTCCAAGCCAATCTGCGCCGGCCGATCGACCGCGCCTTCGTCCAGTCGATCTTCGAGCGCGACCATCCGGGGACGGCCGATCAGGCGACCATCGACGCCTTCGCCTCGGCGATCATCGCCCTCGACGACTCGATCCCGAACGGCACGTACGTCGATATGTGCTCGAAGCTGCCCCTGCTCGACCCGGCCGACCTCACCATGCCGACGATCGTCATGCGCGGCGAGTACGACGGCATTGCCGGCTTCGACGATTTGATCGCATTCTTCACCCGCCTGCCCAACCCGGACAAGGCCTTCGCGGTCATGGCCGGCATCGCCCACGCCAGTTTCCAGCAGAAGAACTACAAGACCGTCTACCACATCCTGCAGTCGTTCTTCGAGCAACCGGCCCCGGTCTATCGGGGCTGACCGCGCCTGCGCTTACCGCCGACCCACGAGAGGGCATCAAGCCCCGAACGATCGATCAGGAACCAGACCCATGCGCCAGCCCACCGCCTCCCGTCGCCGTGTCCTGCAAGGCGGCCTCGCCACCGCCGCCACCGTCGGCCTGATGGCCCACACGAGGCCAGCCTTCGCCTACCCGACCCGCAACTTCAACGTCACCATCCCCACGGGCCAGGGCGGTGGTGCGGAACGTCTCGCCCGCGCCTTCGACGGCCCCTGGTCGGCAATGCTCGGCCGGCCGTTCGAGTACGAGTTCTTCCCCGGTGCCGGCGGTCAGGTCGGCTACGAACTGTTCGTCAATCGGCGCCCAGCCGACGGCCATCATCTCCTCTTCGGCAACATGGGGCCGGAGATGATCATGTACGCGCTGCAGCGGCCCAACTACACCTTCCCCGACGACTACATCTATTTCTGCCGCCTCGACATCGACGATAGCTGCGTGTTCGTCCGGGCCGACAGCCCGATTCAGAGCATCGAGCAGTTGGTCGACATGGCCAAGCAGCGCCGGCTGAACATCGGCACCAGCCGCATCCCCCACCCGGCGTCCATCGGGCTCTTGGCGCTGGGCGATGCCACCGGCGCCCAGTTCAACCTGGTGCCCTATGGCGGTGGCAACCCGACCTATATCGGCACGATCAACGGCGAGGTCGAAGCCTCGGTCCTGCCGATCACCGGCGTGATCTCGCAGGGCGAACGGTTCCGCATCCTCGGCATCTTCAACCCGAACCAGAGCGTGTTCGGTGCCTACACCGATGCCCCCTTGGTCAACGACGTGTTCGGCACCAACCTCCCCGACCTCGCGTCGTCACGGTCGTGGGCCATCCACACCCGTTGGGCCGACGAGAACCCGGAACACTTCGCCATGTTGGAGGACACCTCCCGGCGGGTGTTCGACGATGCGGCCTTCGCCCAGGCGTTCGAGCAGACCGGGGCACCGGTGGAAGCGCTCGCCTATGGCGACCGCGAACTCTGCACCAACTACGCGCTCGCCATGATCGAGCTGACCGAGCGTTATCGCGACGTCCTGTCCGCCGGCAACTGACGGCCCAGGGAGCGGAGCGATGCGCGGTTCCGAAGCGGACCGCGAGCGCAAGGCCATCGGCGCGGATCTGGTGATCCCGCTGTTGGCCTTGGCGTTCGCCCTCTACTTTTTCTCGTCGATCTGGAACCTGGTCTGGGAGGCCAAGGCCAACGGGGTGGTGATCGGCACCATCCTGTTGGTCCTCGTGGGCATCCAACTCGGCCGTTCCTTCTGGGGCGTTTGGCAGGGCCGTTATCGCCTCGGCTTCGACGATCTGATCGAGCCCAGCGGAGCGCTGTTCCGGCGGATCGCGCTCGTTTCGCTCCTCGTGCTCTTCGTCGCGACCTTCCACCTCGTCGGTACGGTCGCCGGCCTGATCCTGGGCATGGGGTCGATGATGTTCGTCCTCGGCCAGCGCGACTGGCGCTGGTTGATCGGCCTGCCTTCGATCATCGCCCTCACCATCCACCTCCTCTTCGTCGTCTTCCTGGGTGCCCGGCTGCCGGCAGGGCCCATCGAACAGGGCATCCGGCTGTTGATCGGGGGCTGAGATGGGCTGGGACACGGCACTGTTCGTCGGTCTCTTGGGCCACTCCCTGGGGCTCTTGTGGATCATCGTGCCGGCGGTGCTCCTGGGGATCGTGGTCGGCGCCATCCCGGGCTTCAGCGCGCAGAACACGCTGATCATCCTCCTGCCCGTCACCCTCACCATGGACGTCGACACGGCGTTGACCTTCATGGTGGCGCTTTACTGCGCGACGCATCTGGGCTCCGGGATACCCGCGATCCTGGTCAACATGCCGGGCACCGGTGGGGCGGCCGCCACCTGCCTCGACGGCTACCCGATGACCCAAAAGGGCAAGGCCCAGCAGGCCTTGGTGGTGTGCTTCATCGCCTCCACCGTCGGCGGCCTGATCACCAGCATGGCGACCTTGGCGCTCCTGCCCCACCTCGCCCAGATGGGCCTCTATCTCCGTAGCGTGGAGATGGTGGTGATCATGCTCTTCGGCCTCGTGCTGATCGCCGCCATCGCCGCCAAGGACCTGCTCAAGGCGCTGATCGCCGGCTTTTTCGGGCTTCTGATCGGCGTCATCGGCACCGACCACATCTACGCGACCCCGCGCGCCACCTTCGGCTTCCTCGAGCTCTACGACGGCGTGCCCTTGATCCCCGCGCTGATCGGGCTGTTCGCCATCTCCGAAGCGCTCATGATGGTCGAGGAGAAAATGCTTGTCCGCACCGACGGCAAGCCGTCGCGGGCGGCCCAGTGGAAGGAGACGATCGAGGGCGTGCAGCTCTCGATCAAGCATTGGTGGCAGATCGTCTGGACCGCGTTCATCGGCCTCTTCATCGGCATCATCCCTGGCGCCGGCGCCAGCATCGCCTCGTTCGTCGCCTACCAACAGTCACGAATGTTCTCCAAGACGCCGGAACTCTACGGCACCGGTCACCCGCAAGGGGTGATCGCACCGGAGGCCGCCAACAACGGTGTGACCTCGGGCACCCTGGTCCCCTTGATGGCGATCGGCGTGCCGGGGGGGTCGACCGCCGCGGTGATGATGGTGGTGCTGCAATATCACGGCGTGGTGCTGGGCCCCCGCCTGTTCACCGACCAGCCGCTGCTCGCCTACGGCATCTTCGTCTCCATGTGCGTCAGCTATCTGGTGATGCTGCTGACCATCGTCCCGCTCGCCCGCTACATGAGCCAGGTGGTCTTGATCCCGACGCAGTACCTGGTGCCGTCGATCCTCTCCTTGACCATCATCGGTGCCTTCGCCAATCGCGGCTACGCCTTCGACATGGCGCTGGCGATCGTCTTCGGCGTCATCGGCTTCATCGCCCGCAAGACCAACTACCACGTCACGGCCATTCTCATCGGCATCATCCTCGGGCCGCTCTTCGAGCAATACTTCGTCCGCTCGCTCCGGATCGGTCAGGGTGACCTGATGATCCTGTTCTCCTCCACCCTCGGCAACGTCCTCTGGGCGTTCCTGGCGCTGTCACTGTTGTTGCCCTGGCTTCGCACCCGCCAGCAGCGCCGCGCCACCGCCAAGGAAGCCAACTAGGGAACCACCGTCCGATGACCAGCCTCGTCCACGGCATCGACCGCATCGCCCACCTCGATCTGGTGGGCGGCGGCCAAGTCTACGTCCACGACGGCTACGCCTATGTCGGGCACATGAAGCCGCCGCACGGCACCAGCATCATCGACGTCCGCGACCCGCTGAAGCCGCGGGTCGTCAGTACCCTGATGCTCGACAACGACCGCTCGCACACCCACAAGGTGCGGGTGGTCGGCAACATCATGGTCGTCAACGTCGAGCAGAACGACCGCCACGCCGTCCGCCGGGCGGCCCGCATCCCCGAGGTGACCCAAACGTTCCGCCAGGGCCACGGCCGCGATCCGAGCGAGGCCGAACTGGCGGCCCTGCTCAACGTGCAGGCGGAGATGCTGCCCACCCTGCGCCGCCGGCTGGTGGAAGGCTACGGCGACGGCGGGTTCAAGGTCTACGACGTCAGCGACAAGGCCAACCCCAAGGAACTGGCCTATGTCCGCACCCACGGCTTCGGCACCCACCGCTTCGACCTGGATGCCCGCTACGCCTACATCTCGACCGAGATGGAGGGCTATGTCGGCAACATCCTGGTGATCTACGACCTGGCCGACCCGACCCGGCCGCAGGAGGTGTCGCGCTGGTGGATGCCCGGCCAGCACGTCGCCGGCGGCGAGACGCCCACCTGGTCCGGCTACAGCCACCGGCTGCACCACACGCTCCGCCACGGCGACGAACTCTATGCGGCCGTCTGGTACGCCGGCTGCCGGATCATCGACGTCAAGGACATCACCAAGCCCACGACCATCGGCGCCTTCGACTACCACCCGCCCTTCCCGGAGCCGACGCACACCTTCATGCGGGTGCCGTTCCCGGTGGCCGGACGCACCCTCGCCGTCGCCGTGGACGAGGAGCACGCGCACACGCCGGGCCAACTGCACGGCGGCCTTTGGGTGTTCGACGTCGCCGATCCCGCGAACATCCAGCACGTCGGCATGTGGCACCTTTCCGAGCGCGCCTCCCCCTTCGTCGAGCATGGCCGCTTCGGCGCGCATCAGTTCCAGGAGCACATGAAGGATACGCGGCTCTACACCGCCTGGTTCGCCGGGGGGCTCCGGGTGGTCGACATCGCCGATCCGACGACGCCCGAGGAGATCGCCTGGTATGTGCCGGAGCCCTGTGCCGGGGCGAAGGCGCCGCAGAGCAACGACGTCGACGTCGACGACCAGGGCCTCGTCTACCTGCTCGACCGCGACGTCGGCTTCGACATTCTCGAACCCAAGATCTGAGGACGCCGCGGATGCGCACGCGAAAGCTCGGCCGGGAGCTGGAAGTCGGGGCCGTCGGGCTCGGCTGCATGGGCATGTCGTCGATGTACGGTGCGGCCGACGACGAGCGCTCGATCAAGACCATCCACCGCGCCGTCGAGCTGGGCGCCACCCTGATCGACACCGCCGACGCCTATGGCAACGGGCAGAACGAGCAGGTGGTCGGGCGGGCCTTGCAGGGCATCCGCGACAAGGTCGTGCTCGCCACCAAGTTCGGCAATGTCCGCAACGCCGAGGGCAAGCCCGACGCCGATGGCCGGCCCGACTACATCCGCGAAGCCTGCGACAAGTCCCTGCAACGCCTTGGAGTCGACGTCATCGACCTCTACTTCCAGCACCGGGTCGACACCAAGGTGCCGATCGAGGAGACGGTCGGTGCCATGGCCGACCTCGTCAGGGTGGGCAAGGTGCGTTATCTCGGCCTCTCCGAAGCCGGACCCCAGACCATCCGCCGGGCCCATGCGGTGCACCCGATCGCCGCCCTGCAGACCGAGTATTCGCTCTGGACGCGCGAGGCCGAGAACGACGTCTTGGCGACGGTGCGCGAGCTGGGTATCGGCTACGTCGCCTACAGCCCGATGGGGCGTGGCTTCCTCACGGCCACCATCGAGAGCCAAGCCGACCTCGCCCCGAAGGACCGGCGCTTGGAGCACCCCCGCTTCTCGGTCGAGAACCTCGAGCAGAACCGGCGCTTTCTCGCCGTGCTGCAGAGCCTTGCCGCCCGCAAGGGCGCGACGCCAGCGCAGGTGGCGATCGCCTGGGTGCTGCACCAGGGCCCCGACATCGTCCCCATTCCCGGGACCAAGACCCCGTTCCGCGTCGACGAGAACGTCGCGGCAGCCGACCTCGTCCTCGACGCGGCCGATCTCGCCGAATTGGCCGCGGGCTTCCCGCCCGGCACCACCGCCGGCAGCCGCTACCCGCAGGGCCAGTTGGCGCTGCTCGGCCGTTGAGCGCCCTGCTCGCTTGGCTGGTGCCGCCGGAGCTGGCGCCCCTGGGCGCCGGCTTTCTGGTCGTGTTCAGCTTCTTCACCTCGGCGATCACCGGCGCCATCGGCCTCGGCGGCGGGTTGTTCATGCTGGCGGTGCTGGCGACCATGTTGCCGCCGGCGGTGGTCATCCCGGTGCACGGCGTGGTGCAGATCGGCTCCAATCTCGGCCGCGCGGTGCTGATGCGTCCGCACATCGACCGCGAGCTGTTCTGGCCGTTCGCGCTCGGCACCCTGATCGGGGTGCCCTTGGGCGCCATGGTGGTCACCGAACTGCCGATCGACGTGCTGCGGCTGATGCTCGCTTGCTTCGTGTTCTGGGCGGTCTGGGCGCCGAAGATCAAGCCGACCAAGCTGGCGCCCCGCTGGTTCGTTGCGGTCGGTGCCGTCACCAGCTTCGTCACCATGTTCCTCGGCGCCACGGGCCCCTTCGTTGCCGTCTTCGTCAATCCGGAGCGCTTGGGCCGGCTGAAGACCGTGGCCACCCACGCCGCCTGCATGACCGCCCAGCACGTCTTCAAGGTCGCCGCCTTCACCGCGATCGGCTTCGCCTTTCTGCCGTGGCTGCCGCTGTTGGCGCTGATGATCGGGGCCGGCTTTCTCGGCACCATGTTCGGCCGGCGTTTTTTGGATCGGCTGCCGGAGGCGACCTTTCAGCGGATCTTCAAATTCGTCCTCACCGCCCTCGCCCTCAAGCTCGGCTACGACGCGCTGATGGGCTTCGCCGGGGCTTGAGGACGATCATCGAACGGAGGACGTCGACATGCGGTTGGTGACGGTCGACCACGAGGGCCAGGTCCTCGGTGCGGTCGAGGTGAGGGCAGGCGTGGTGCCGCTGAATCGACTCGTGGCGGGCGTCGAACAGGTGCTCGACGTGATCCGCGGCGGCGAGGCGGCGCTCGACCGTTTGCGCAGCGCGATGGCGGGGCCGGCGGGGGCGGCGGAGGCGTTGCCCTGGTCCGCGGTACGGCTGTTGGCACCCTTGCCGCGGCCGCCGCGCAACCTGTTCTGCGTCGGCAAGAACTACGTCGATCACGCGGCGGAGTTCCAAAACAGCGGCTTCGATGCGACCGGCGGCGTCGCGGTGCCGGAACTGCCGATCATCTTCACCAAGGCCACGACCGCGGTGAGTGCGCCCGAAGCGCCGATCCCGACGGCCCTCGATCCGACCGGCAGCGTCGACTACGAGGGCGAACTCGCCGTGGTCATCGGCCGGGGTGGGCGGGCCATTCCGGCGGACCGCGCCTTCGACCACGTCTTCGGCTACACGATCGTCAACGACGTTACGGCCCGCAAGGTGCAGCACCGCCACAAACAGTGGTTCCTCGGCAAATCACCCGACGGCTTCGGCCCGATGGGTCCGGCGATCGTCACCGCCGACGCCATCCCCCACGTCGGCCAGCTCCGCGTCCAGACCCGCGTCAACGGCGAACTCCGCCAGGACGCCCCGGTGAGCGACCTGATCTTCGACATCCCGACCCTGATCGCCACCATCTCGGCCTCGATCACCCTGGAGCCCGGCGACGTCATCGCCACCGGCACCCCGGCCGGCGTCGGGATCGGCTTCGATCCGCCCCGCTTCCTGGAGCCGGGCGACCGCGTCGAGGTCACGGTCGCCCCGATCGGCACCCTCGCCAACCCGGTCACGTAACCCCGGCGGCGGCACGATGCGCCTGGCGGCCGCGTTCGGACCCGAACGGTTCGAAGAAGCAGTCCAAGGCACCATCGAGCGCCCCGGCATCCAGTCGAACCGAGGGGCGCACGTGACCACGCCGAACAACCGCATCACCCGCTCGATGCGGCCGAGCGCCCCCCGCACGCACACCACAAATCCGTCACCATTCCGCAATAACCATTCGGTCTTCCGGCACCCTTCCCCTACGCTCGGTCCGTTCGAACGTACACCGCAGCCGAGGGGAGTCCCCGGATGACCAACCGCATCGTCGTCGCCTACGACGACAGCGAGCCGTCCAAACGGGCGCTCGAACACGCCATCGAGGCCGCGCGCCTCACCAACGCAGCCATCCTCGTCGCCCACGTCCTCGAATGGTCGCCCTACAGCTTCCTCACCGCCGAGGAGTTGGCCGAGCGCCACAAACGGCGCAACGAGGAGGTCAGCCGCGCCAAGCAAGCCGTGGTCGACCCCGCCGTCGCGGAGTTGAAAAAGCGCGGGCTCGAGGTCGACACCGAGATCCGCTACGGCAAGGTCGCCGAAACGCTGATCGCGATCGCCGAGGAAACCGGCGCCTCGCAGATCATCATCGGCCGGACCGGGCATTCGACCATCGCCAGCCGCGTCTTCGGCTCGGTGGCAGGCTCGTTGGCCCAGGTCTCGCCGGTACCCGTCACCATCGTGCCGTAACGCGTTTGCCGAAGTGCTGCACCATCCCGCGCCCCCGCCCGGCCGCCCATGGCATCGTACACTCGTGGGCGGACCGGCGGGGGGCGCGGGATGGGTGCAGAACAACCCAAGCGGAAAACGCCCCAACGATACCGACAGGATGAACTCATGCAGAAACGCATTTCCTTCGCTGCCGCCATGGCGGCCCTGGCGGTGCTGGGCTCGGCCAGCCCCGCCGCCGCCCAAACCCTCGGTGAGCAGGTCGACAGCATCTTCGCGGCCTCCACCGGCTGGTTCGTGGCCCTCATCTTCGCGGACCTGCCCGGCACCAACATCCCCTGGATCGTCGGCTGGCTGGTGGTCGGTGCGGTCGTCTTCACCGTCTATTTCGGCTTCATCCAGTTCCGCGCCTTCGGCCACGCCATCGCCCTCGTCAGCGGCAAATACGCGAACCCCAAGGACGCCGGCGAAGTCAGCCACTTCCAGGCCCTGGCCACCGCCCTCTCCGGCACGGTCGGCCTCGGCAACATCGCCGGTGTCGCCGTTGCCGTCTCCATCGGCGGCGCCGGTGCCACCTTCTGGATGATCCTCGCCGGCCTCCTCGGCATGGCGTCCAAATTCACCGAGTGCACCCTCGGCGTGAAATACCGCAACGAATACGCCGACGGCACCGTCTCCGGCGGCCCGATGTACTACCTGGAAAAGGGCTTCAAGGAACGCGGCCTGCCCTTCGGCAAGCTCATGGCCTTCGGCTTCGCCATCATGTGCGTGCTGGGTGCCCTCGGCGGCGGCAACATGTTCCAGGCCAACCAGGCCGCCAGCCAAATCCAGTCCGTCACCGGCGCGCCCACCTGGCTCACCGGCCTCCTCCTCGCCGTCATCGTCTTCGCCGTCATCGTCGGCGGCATCAAGTCGATTGCCCGCGTGACCGAAAAGGTCGTCCCCTTCATGGGCATCGGCTACGTGGCGGTCAGCCTGCTCATCATCTTCATGAACGCCGACATGATCGGCTGGGCCTTCGGCCAGATCTTCGCCGGCGCCTTCACCGACACCGGCATCATCGGCGGCATGATCGGCGCCCTCATCCAGGGCTTCCGGCGCGCCGCCTTCTCCAACGAAGCCGGCATCGGCTCCGCCGCCATCGCCCACTCCGCCGTCCGCACCAAGGAACCCATCACCGAAGGCTTCGTCTCGCTGCTCGAACCCTTCATCGACACCGTCATCATCTGCACCATGACGGCGCTGGTCATCATCATCACCGGCCAGCTCCTCATGGACGCCCAAACCGGCCAATACATCCTCAACGACGCGGGTCGCATCGTCACCGCGTCGGGCGCCACCGGCGGCGTCCCCATCACCTCCGCCGCCTTCGAAAGCGCGTTCAGCTGGGCCCCCGCGGCGCTCGCCATCGCCGTCGTCCTCTTCGCCTTCTCCACCATGATCACCTGGTCCTATTACGGCCTCAAAGCCTGGACCTACATGCTCGGCGAAGGCAAAAATCGCGAACTCGTCTTCAAAGTCACCTTCTGCGTCTTCGTCTTCATCGGCGCCGTCAGCAGCCTCGACGCCGTCCTGGACTTCTCCGACGCCGCCCTCTTCGCCATGGCCGTCTTCAACATCATCGGCCTCTACTTCCTCATGCCGATCGTGAAGAAGGAACTCGAAAGCTACCTCGCCCGCCTGCAATCCGGCGAGATCAAGCCGTACAAGAAGTGAAGGGGAAAAGGTTTAGGGGGCTTTTGGCCCCCTAAGACCCCCGGGCTGACGGCCAAGGCCGTCAGCACTTGAGTTTAAGGGGGGCGCGGGGGGCATAAAGCCCCCCGTTCCTTTCCTTATCTTGCGTTTGGCCCCAACAACGCCGCCGCAATCAAATCCGTGGTGCCCATGCCATTGACTTCGGCCAACTCGCGCAAGCGCGCGTCTTGGGCGGCGTGGATGCCGAGGGCGGCGAAGCGGGCTTGGAGGTCGGCGGGTGCGAGGCCCAGTTCCTGGGCGATCTGGCCCACGGTCTTGCGGCCGAGGCCGCTGTCGCCGAGGTGCAGCTTGATATCGTCGACGGTGCGGGCTTCCTGCAGCCAGGCCGGGCCGCTCGGCTCGGTGCTGGCGAGGCCCTGTTGCAGGCGGGCGTAGACGCCGGCCGGGCTCAGGTCGTTGCGGTCGGCGATGGCGCGGATGACGTCGTTCGGGCCCTGCACCGTCAAACCGGCTTCGCCGAGGGCCGCGACCACGGCTTCGGGGCTGCGGCCGGTGCGGGCGGCGACGAGGGCGAGTGTCGCCTCCTCGGCGCGGCTGAACGGCGGCTCCTCGCTCACCTGCAACGACCACATGCCCTTGGCCGCCTCGTTGAGCTGCATCAGGTAGGAGAAGGGCGGCAAATCGGCGATGGTGCCGGCCACGATCAAGACCATGCCAACGAAGGCGGCCACCGCCTCCTTCTTCGGCCGGACGCTGTGCCGCGCCATCCGCTCGCGCACATGGTGCACGAAGGGCTTCCAATTGTTCACCAGGTGCAAGACCCCGGCCACCACGAAGATCAGGCTCGAGGAAATGTGGATCGCGGCCCAATCGTCCTTGGCGAGGCTCAAAAAGGTCCAGTCGAGCCAATTCGCCACCCGCCCCGACGGCACCACGTAGAGCACGATGCCCGTCACGCTCATCACCACGAAGTTGGCCAACACCAACAACGAGGTGAACCCCCGATAGCTGAACCCCTGCCGCACCACGGCCGTCACTCCTGAAGAAGCAATCGGCACACTCCTACACCAGCCTCGCAACGGCCCGATGGCCGGCCCGTATCGAAGTGTAACAACGAGGCGATCCCGAACGATCGGCGGGCGTTGCCCCTGGCAGCCCCCCGAGCGGCGGGTCTCGCCGCTGCCACTTCGGACATGTGGGCAACCGGTCGACCTCCGATCGGGACGTCGACGGCCTCGCCCTTTGATGGTTGTTGCCCACGCCGTCGCCGAAAGCCTTCGCGTGGGGCGGCGGTGGTGCTACACTCCGCATTGTGATTGGGTTCCTGGTTGGACTGCGAAAAACACGCCAGTCAAAACGAACCCAGAATCCGTTTTTCCCTTTTCCGACAAGCACTTGGAGCGAAAATGCGGTGGCCTTGGAGCCCCCGCAGGCTAGGCGGCGTCAAAAGCGGGACGCCGGAAGCCAGACGTCTGCCCGTTCCCAGGCCTGCGCGAAGTCATCGGCCGCCTGCCGTGCTTCTTCATCCTTGCCCTGCGCGGCGAGGCTCTGCTCGAGCCCTTTGAGCGACCAGCCATTGTTCGGATGCACGGCCAAGGCCTCGCGATAGACGACTTCGGCATCCTCGGGCCGGTCCGCATCGAGCAGCACCACGCCCAGCACGTGCCGGGCGGGCAGGTGCCAAGGCTCCGGTTCAGCATAAGGAAAGCCGTCCTCCAGCGCGATCGCGCGGCGCAACGACGTCTCGGCCTCCTCCAGGCGGCCGTCGGCAGCGGCGATCTCGCCTGCCAGGACGTATTGCGCAACGCCCAGAAGATCATGCTTGGAGTGCCCGAAGAAGCCATAGGTCGCATCTTCCGCCGTCTCCTCACGCACGTTCTGGACGAACGCGAGTGCGTTCCCGGCCGCTTGGCGGTCGTCGGTGCGCAGATGGGCAAGGCCGCGCGCGAACTGCCACATCGCGGCTTGGAAGTCGTCGTCCGGCTCCGCCTCCCGCTCCAGGATTTCATCCCAGCGCCCGAACCTGGCCAGCGTCAACGGGTAGTGAAAGGCATCGTCCGGGCTGAGCCTGCCCAGCTCCCGGGCGGCCACCAGGGACACGCGGCTCTGCCCGTCGAGCCAAGCCGAGAACGCCAGCATGCCCATGTTGTGCGCGGCGTACACACTGAAGCCCGCATCGTATTTCGCTGCCTGGTCCATCATCACGGCCTGCTCATTGGCCCGCACGGCATCACCCAAGCGACCGATGTGGACGTAGATGTGCGAGGGCATGTGCTGCATGTGACTCACGCCCGGCATCCCATCGGCCAGCAGGTCGGCACACGCCTCGGCGCGCCGCGGCTCCCAAGCCTCAACGGCATGAATGTAGAGGTGGCAGGCACCTGGGTGCGCCAGGTCTTCCGCCAGCACGGTCTCGAGCACCTCGATCGCCGCCCGGGCTTCTGGATGAGGCTGAACCTCCCGGTTATCCCGGCGGTGGAGGTCCCACGGACGGAACATCATGAGCGCTTCCGCATAGATCGTGCGCAAGTCCTGGTCGTCCGGCTGCGCGTTCAGGGCTTCCGCCATCGCTTCGGCATAGGCCTCGGTGGCGAAACCGCCATTATCGGCATCTGGATAGCGCACGGCCATCGCCTCGATCAGCGCCTGTTCCCAGGCGGCGGTGCCGTCCTTGTTTTCGAGTGCCTGCCGGGCCGCGCCGCGGGCGTCTGCCGACGTACCGATGCCGGCTGGATCGTTCTGGTAGGGGCCGAGCGCCCAGGCTTCGCCCCAATAGCACATGGCGCAGCCGGGATCTTCGCTCTGCGCGGCCCTGAACGAACGTACCGCATCCGCGCGGGCAAACCCGTAGGCCAGCCGGAGCCCCTGGTCGAAGTAGGCCTGGGCGCGTTCGGATACGGTGGTGATGTTGCGGCTGTAGTCGCCGAGGTTGTCGTAGAGGCGCGGCGCTTCATCCGATGCGGCCGCTGAGGCGACGGCGTTGCCGTAGCCGCCGGGCGCATCGGCCTGGACCGACGCCTGGACGAAGACCAGCAGTGCCGCGATCGCGACGGTGCTGACGATCGGCTTCCCTGATGTCGTCATGGTTGGGCCTCCTCCGGCTTGCGCGCTGACAAGGGCGGGCAAAGGCGGGCTTTGCCGCCGGCAGACCTTCAGGGCGAAACACCCCGGCCGGGCGAACGTTCCCTTGCCGGGTCACGGCGGCGGGGGGCCATGCGGCAGAGGCTAGGGTGTCGTGCGTCGACTTCTTCCCCGATTTCCTGGGTGCGCATGCGGATGAAGCTGGGCACTCGATCGGCGACCGGCCGGGGACCAAGCTCAGGCTGCCGGCCAACCTGAAACAAGGCGGTGGGTGCTGCGCCCCCTCCTCCTCGAGCCATAGCGCCGCCCACAGAGGCGGCGATCCGTTCCGTGCCGGGTCGACCGATGCGTCCCCACGGGCGAATGAGCGACACCCGGCCGAACCCAGGGGCGCACGTGACGAAGCCGAACAGCCGCATCACCGGCTCGATGCGGTCGAGCGAGCCCCATCCCTTTTCAACCTCCAGAGGATCGAGAGGGCGACGGCCCGTGCGCTGGCCGTAACCTTGCTCGATGGTGACGTCGTGACCGAGCTGGCCCTTGGCGGCCGCCGTGGGTGACGCTGGCAGGTTGCGACCGGAGACGCGCGCGAGCCGATCGACCACGACGCAGCCGGCTCGGGTCGCTGTCGGAAAGCGGCAGGGCGCCGGCAGCGTGCAGCCCATTACCGCCTACCGCGTTTCCAGGTTCACGGTCGCTCCCCCGTCGGGTGGGCAAGGCGTCGTTGGTGAACAAGGCGTCGAACGGCGCCGCTTGGCAGAGGTGTCCGGTGCGGAGCCACAAGTCGTGGCCGACGGCCGCCACGCGGTCGAGCAGCGCCGGCTTGGGTGCCGGGATGCAGCAGCCGCGCGCGACGCCGCGCTTGGAACCAGCGCGGTGCCTTGCGATGGACGCCCAGGCCCTACCAGGCAACACCGCGCCCTCGACTGGCCTAGCGACTGGTCTAGGCGGAGAGGCGGAGCCGCTTCAGGACCAATGGCAGCCAAAGTGACAGGAGCAAAAGGTGAACCGCGCCGTGTGTGGATGCCCCCGCTGATGCAAGCGATTTTCCGTCGGTCTGGGACATGC
>RECO01000059.1 GCA_007694015.1 Geminicoccaceae bacterium | reverse complement strand
GTCCGCTGGTGGTGTCGCGCACCATCATGGCGCCGAACCCGTGCTCGAAACCGAGGATGAAGCCGCCGCGCACCATGCCGGGCACGACGATGACGGCGAACGCGTTCTGGACGAACACCCGCATCGGGTCGGCCGGCTCCAAGTGGTGCAGGAACTCCTCGACCGCGAATTCGGCCCGTGTCACGACCTCCCGTGCCGTGGTCGCCGAAGCGGTCTGGGGAAGGGCCATGGCGAGGGCCAGCGCCAGGATCAAAGCCTTTGCCAGTCGCATGGATTATCGCCCTTAGCTGAGACGTCACTTCAAGAGCATAAGCCAAGGTCACCCAGCCGACAATGCTGGTGCGTTGCCGGTGCGCGGGAGCTGGTCTATAGGAGCGCGGCGAGGAACGCTGGCGTTGCCGGCGGCCTTTGCGTGCCGTTCTCTCATCCGCAGGTCGAGGCCATGTCCCGTCGCCGGCAAGTGTACGAAGGCAAGGCCAAGGTACTGTTCGAGGGGCCCGAGCCTGGCACCCTCATCCAGTACTTCAAGGACGATGCCACCGCGTTCAACAATCGCAAGCACGGCATCATTACCGGCAAAGGCGTGTTGAACAACCGAATTTCCGAGTACTTCATGATGAAGCTCGGCGAAATCGGGATTCCGACGCATTTCATCCGCCGGCTCAACATGCGCGAGCAACTGATCCGCGAGGTGGAGATCATCCCGATCGAGGTGGTGATCCGCAACTATGCCGCGGGCGGGATCGTGAAGCGGCTGGGGCTGGAGGAGGGGCAGCGGCTGCCGCGCACCATCCTCGAATATTCGTTCAAGTCGGATGAACTGGGCGACCCGATGGTGGCCGAGGAGCACATCACGGCCTTCGGCTGGGCGTCGGTGCCCGAGATGGACGACATCATCGGCTATTCGTTGCGCATCAACGACTTTCTTTCAGGGTTGTTGTTGGGTGTGGGGCTGAAGCTGGTCGACTTCAAGCTGGAGTTCGGACGGCTGTGGGAGGAGGACGACGTGCGCATCGTGCTCGCCGACGAAATCAGCCCCGACAGTTGCCGGTTGTGGGACGTCACCAGCGGCGAGCGGCTCGACAAGGACCGCTTTCGCCAAGACCTCGGCCGGGTCGAGGAGGCCTATCAGGAGGTAGCGCGCCGCCTCGGCATCCTACCCGAAGCCGGCCCCCGCGACCTCGCCGGCCCGGAGACGCTGCAGTGAAGGTCAAGATCACCGTCAGCCTGCGCACGGGTGTGCTCGACCCGGCGGCAGAAACCATCCACCGCTCGATGGGCCAGCTCGGCTTCGAGGCGGTGACCTCGGTCGTCCAGCGCCGGGTGTTCGAGGTCGACATCGCCAAGAGCGATCGCGATGCCGTGTTGGCCGAGGCCCACGCCATGGCCGACAAGCTGCTCGCCAATCCGGTGATCGAGACGTTCACCGTCGACCTCGTGGAGTAGGCCGCTTTGCGCGTCGCCGTGGTGACCTTCCCGGGCTCGAACTGCGACCGCGACCTGGCGGTCGCGTTCGCCCGCGCGACCGGGCGCATCCCCAAACGCGTCTGGCACGCCGACAGCGAATTACCGTCCGTGGACGTGGTCGGCCTGCCCGGCGGCTTTTCCTACGGCGACTATCTGCGCTGCGGGGCGATCGCCGCGCGCTCGCCGATCATGCGCGCCGTTGCCGATTTTGCCGCGCGCGGCGGCCGCGTGCTCGGCATCTGCAACGGCTTTCAGATCCTGACCGAGGCCGGGCTCCTGCCGGGAGCGCTGATCGGCAACCGCGACCGGCGCTTCGTCAGCCGCTGGGTCGAGTTGGACGTCACGCACCCCGACAGCGATTTCACCCGCGCCGGCAAGGCCGGCCAGAGGCTGCGGGTGCCGATCGCGCATCACGACGGCAACTACACCGCCGATGCCGAGACCCTGGCGCGGCTCGAAGGCGACGGCCGCGTCGCCTTTCGCTACGTCGACAACCCCAATGGCTCGGCGCACGACATCGCCGGCATCCTGAGCGCGGGCGGCAACGTCCTCGGGCTGATGCCGCATCCCGAACGCGCCATCGACAAAGCACTCGGCGGCACCGATGGCAGCGTCGTGTTCCGCTCGCTCGTGGAGGCCTTGGCATGACCGAGGTGAACCAGGCAGTCGCCGCCGAGCACGGCCTTTCCGCCGACGAATATGCCGAGATCCTGCGCATCCTCGGCCGCGTGCCGAACCTGGTCGAGCTCGGCATCTTCTCGGTCATGTGGAGCGAGCACTGCTCCTACAAGTCGTCCAAGGCGCACCTGAAGCGGCTGCCGACCGAAGCGCCCTGGGTGGTCTGCGGTCCCGGCGAGAACGCCGGCGTGGTCGACATCGGCGACGGCCAGGTGGTGGTCTTCAAGATGGAAAGCCACAACCACCCGAGCTTCATCGAGCCCTATCAGGGTGCTGCCACCGGCGTCGGCGGCATCATGCGCGACGTCTTCACCATGGGCGCTCGGCCCGTGGCGATGCTGAACGCGCTGCGCTTCGGCGAGCCCAGCCACCCCAAGACGCGCCACCTGATCGCCGGCGTGGTCGCCGGCATCGGCGGCTACGGCAATTGCATGGGCATCCCGACCGTCGGCGGCGAGATCAACTTCCACAAGAGCTTCAACGGCAACATCCTGGTCAACGCCATGTGCGTCGGCGTCGCCGAGGCCGACAAGGTGTTCTACGCCGCCGCCGCCGGCATCGGGAACCCGGTCGTCTACGTCGGCGCCAAAACCGGCCGCGACGGCATCCACGGCGCCACCATGGCGTCGGCCGAGTTCTCCGAGGAGACCGAAGCCAAGCGGCCGACGGTCCAGGTCGGCGACCCGTTCAAGGAAAAGCTGCTGCTCGAAGCCTGCCTCGAGCTGATGGCGAGCGATGCCATCGTCGCCATCCAGGACATGGGGGCGGCGGGGCTCACCTCGTCGTCGTTCGAGATGGCGTCGCGCGGTGGCACCGGCATCGAACTCGACCTCAGCCGGGTGCCGATGCGCGAGACGGGCATGACGCCCTACGAAATCATGCTCTCGGAAAGCCAGGAGCGGATGCTCATGGTGCTCCGCCAGGGCGCCGAGGACGAGGCGGCGGCCGTGTTCCGGAAATGGGACCTGGATGTCGCCACCATCGGCCGGGTGACCGACACCGGCCGCATGGTGCTCAGCTTCGCCGGCGAGGTCGTGGCCGACGTGCCGATAGCACCGGTCGCCGGGGCTTCGCCGGTCTACGAACGGCCGATCGAGCCCTCGCCGCCGCCGGTCCCGGTCGTCTCCGCCCGCGTGCCAAGCCCGCTGGCGCCGCTCGACGCCCTGCAGAAGCTGCTGGCCACGCCCGACCTCGTCAGCAAGCGCTGGGTCTGGGAGCAGTACGACAGCACCGTCGGGGCCGACACGCTAGCCGGCCCTGGCGGCGATGCCGCCGTGGTGCGCGTCCACGGCACGCAGAAGGCCCTGGCCCTCTCCGTCGACTGCACGCCCCGCTATGTCGAGGCCGACCCGAAGATGGGCGGCTGCCAGGCCGTCGCCGAAACCTGGCGCAACCTGATCGCCGTCGGTGCCACGCCCTTGGCCATCACCGATTGCATGAATTTCGGCAATCCCGAGCGGCCGCGCATCATGGGCCAGTTTGCCGCCGCCATCGACGGCATGGCGGAAGCGTGCCGTGCCCTCGACTTCCCGGTCGTGTCCGGCAACGTGTCGCTCTACAACGAGACCGACGGTCGAGCGATCCAGCCCACCCCCGGTATCGGCGGCGTCGGGCTGCTCGCCGACCTCACCAGGCGCGCCACCATCGCCTACGACCAGGACGGCCTCACCCTGCTGCTCGTCGGTGAGTGCTTCGGCTGGCTTGGCTGCTCGCTCTACTTGCGCGAAATCGTGCAAAGCGAGGACGGCGCACCGCCGCCGGTCGAGCTGGAAGCCGAAAAACGCAACGGGCTCTTCGTCCGCGAGCTGATCGAGCAGGGGCTCCTGCGGACCTGCCACGACCTCGCCGACGGCGGCCTCCTGGTCGCACTCGCCGAAATGGCGCTGGCCTCGAACATCGGCATGCGGCTCGAAGCACCGCCGAGCGGGGTCAACCCGACCGGCTGGTGGTTCGGGGAAGACCAGGGCCGCTACGTCCTCGCCGTCGACCGCGACCAGCGCAAAGCCGTGCTCGACGCGGCCAAGGCGGCGGGCGTGCTGGTCCGCGCCATCGGCCAGACCGGCGGCGACGACCTCGGTATTGCCGGCCAAAGTGCCGTCAGCCTTGCCACATTGCGGGCCTTGTCGGAGGGTTGGCTGCCAGCCTACATGGAGGCTGGGCAGTGAAGATCCGTCAGCGAGGGGAACCGCTTCCGTGCCGATGACCGAGGACCAAATCCGCCAAATCATTCGAGGTGCCCTGCCTGACGCCGAGGTCACCATCGAGGATATGGCGGGCGACGGCGATCACTACCGGGCCCACGTGGTCTCGCCGGCTTTTGCCGGCAAAAGCCGCGTGCAGCAGCACCAAATGGTCTACGCTGCGTTCGGCGGCCGCATGGGCACGGACTTGCATGCGCTGGCCCTCACCACCGCCGTGCCCACGGGTTCTTGAAGGGGGAAAACGATGACCGACATCCACCAGACGATCGGCGACCAGATCGCCAAGGACGACGTGGTCCTCTACATGAAGGGCACGCCCGTCTTCCCGCA
>RECO01000060.1 GCA_007694015.1 Geminicoccaceae bacterium | reverse complement strand
TTAGAGCATTTCCCGAAATGCTTGACCTGCCCTCACCCCCGCCCGGTCACCCACGAGCGTACGGTGCCATGGGTGGCCGGGCACCCCACGCTGCAAAGCAGCGTGGGGACCCCGGAGGGCGGGGGTGAGGGCAGGCTCCGTGCGCTACCTGACCGGGAAGTGCTCTAGCGGCACCAACGCGCCCGCTCGGATGCGGCTGTCCAGCGTCCAGGCTCTCAGCCCGATGTCGGGGCCGAGCTGTCGCGCACGCGCAAGGCCGGCGGGATGGCGACGCGCTCGATCGGGGCGGAGGGATCGGCGATGCGGCGCAACAGGAGCCGGGTGGCGGCGCGGCCGATGACCTCGCGGTCGAACCAGACCGAGGTCAAGGCCGGGCGCCAGAGGGTCGCCTCGCGCACGTCGTCGAAGCCGACCACCGCCAGGTCACGGCCGACGTCCAGCCCGTGCCGCCGGGCGCCGAGCATGACGCCGAAGGCGACGATGTCGTTGAAGCCGACCACCGCCGTCGGCGGCGCCGGCAGACGGAGCAGCGCCGTGATGCCCTCGACGCCCAAGTCCCGCGTCGGCGGACCGGAAAGGATCAGCTCAGGCGCAGGCGGCAGCCCGGCGCGTTCCAGCGCTTCGAGGTAGCCCTCCCGCCGTTCGCGGCCGGTCGTGGTCTTGGTGTTGCCGCCGATCAGCGCGATGCGGCGGTGGCCCGAGGCGAGCAGATGGTCGATGGCGAGCCCCATGCCGGCGCGGTTGGCCCCGCCGACATAATCGACCTCGACGCCCGGCACGGCGCGGGAGAACAAGACGAGGGGACAGCCGGAGCGCTGGACCTGGGCCAGCGCCGCGCGTTCGGTGCCGGCGGCCGGGCACAACACGAGGCCATCGACGTTGTATTCGCGAAAGGTGCGGATGATGCGGGCCTGGATGCTCGTGTCTTCGTCGCTGTTGCCGAACAGCACCACGCGCCCGGACGCCGCGAATTCCTGCTGCAGGGCGGCCAGAATCTCGGCGAAATAAGGGTTGGTCACGTCGTGCAGCACGATGCCGACCGTCAGGGTCGACGCCCGGCGGAGATTGGCCGCCCCGCGATTGTAGACATAGGCCAGGTCCTTCGCGGCCTCTAGGATCTTGGTCCGGGTCGCCTCCGGGATCGAGGGATCGCCGCGCAGTGCTAGGGATACTGCAGCGCGGGAAAAGCCCGCGCGTTCGGCCACGTCGAGCAAGCGCGGCTTGCGCCGCGGGGGCGCCGCCTCGGCCGTCGTAGCGATCCTGTCCTCGCGAGATTCGCCTGCCATCTGACCGTCCAGGGCCGGCGTTCCCGCGGCCCAAGAGAGGGCGGCGAACGCTCGGCTCGATGGATGCGGCGAACATAGCAAAAGCCTTGCGCATTGCCCCACCCAACGGCACGCTCGAGGCTAGATCGTTCTAGCTAGGCCGCATTTGGCCGGGCTCGAGCGAGCCCGAGCCGAGCGAGCCTTAGCCGAGCGACGCCCCGATGACTGGCCCCGAAGCCGACGGTCTCCCCCCACCCCTGCACGGCCGAACGCGGATCTACGCAATCCTGGGCGATCCGATCGCGCAAGTGGGCTCGCCGGGCTTCTTCAACGCCTTGTTTCGCCGCGTGGGGCTCCAGGCCGTCCTGATCCCCCTGCACGTGGCCCCCGCCGGTCTCGAAGCCGTCGTCACGGGTCTCCGCTGTTGCCGCAATTTCGACGGGTTGATCGTCACCGTGCCGCACAAGGTGGCGGTCATGAACCTGGTCGACGAGGTCGGCGCGCGGGCGCAGCGCATCGGTGCGATCAACGCCATCCGCCGCGAGCCCACGGGTCGGTTGGTCGGCGAGAACTTCGACGGCGAGGGTTGCGTCGCGGCCCTTGGCGCCAAGGGCCACGATCCGGCCGGGCGGGCGGCGTTGGTGGTCGGCGCCGGTGGTGCCGGGGCTGCGGTCGCCCACGCCCTGGCGGATGCGGGCATCACCCAATTGCGCCTGACCGACCTCGATGCCGGCAAGGCCCAGGACCTGGCCCAGGCCATCCGCCGGGCGCATCCCGCATTGCCGGTCGAGGTCGGTGCAGCCGATCCCAGCGGCTGCGGGCTCGCGGTCAATTGCACGCCCTTGGGCATGCAACCGGGCGATCCGCTGCCGATCGACCCGTACCGGCTCGACGCGGGCGCGATCGCCGTGGACGTCATCCTGCAGCCGGCCGTCTCGCCCTTTCTCGCTGCTGCCGCAGCGCGGGGGCATTCGATCCAGACCGGGCCCCTGATGCTCGAAGGCCAGGTGCTGAGCATCGCCCGCTATTTCGGCTGCACGCCGTGACGGCCTTGGGGCTCGGCATCGTCGGGCTCGGCATGGCGTTGCCGCCGCATGCCCGCGCCCTGGCGGATCTCCGCGACCAAATCCATGTGGTGGCGGCCTGGAGCCCGTCGGCGGAGCGGCGCCAAGCGGCTGCTGCCGCCTACGCTCTGCCCGAAGCGGCCTCGCTCGACGCTCTCCTTGCCGACCCTGCGGTCGAAGCGATCCTCGTCTTGACCCCGCCCCACGTCCACGCCGAGCTGGCCGAGCGCGCCTTCGCCGCCGGCAAACACGTGCTCGTGGAAAAGCCGCTCGACGTCTCGCTGGAGCGGGCGGCCGCCATGGTGGCACAGGCGGCGGCCGCGGGTTCGATCCTCGGCGTTGTTCTCCAGCACCGCTACCGCGAGGCGACACGCACGCTCCAGGCGATGCTCCGGGCGGGCGAGCTCGGCACCATCCAGGCCGCCTCCTGCACGGTGCCCTGGTGGCGCGATCAGGCCTATTACGACGCCCCCGGCCGTGGCACGCGCGCCCGCGACGGCGGCGGCGTGCTGATGACGCAGGCGATCCACGCCCTCGACGTCTTTCGGGCGCTCACCGGTGGGGTGGCGCGGGTGGCGGCCTCCGCCCGCACGACGGCCTTGCACCGCATGGAATGCGAAGACCACGTCGCCGCGACGATGACGCTCACCGGCGGCGGGATCGCGAGCCTCGTGGCCTCGACCGCCACCTTTCCGGGCTACCCTGAGGAAATCCGCCTGATCGGCACGCGCGGGGTGGCCACCCTCAGCGGCGGTGCCCTTCACATCGCCGGTTTGGATGGGCAGAGCTTCGAGCTGGCGGTGGCGGCACCGAGCGGCGGTGGCGCCGAGCCCATGGCGTTCTCGCACGAGGCCCACCGCGCCCTGTTGCTCGATTTCGCCCAGGCGGTGCGCGCGCACCGCAACCCCTTGGTCGATGGCGTCGAAGCCCTGCGCACGCAGCGCTTGATCGAGGCGATCCTCGCCGCTGCCGCGAGCGGGGCGTGGCAGGACGTGCCGCCGGACTGAGCCCCGCCACGAGCCTCCTGGCGGGGTGCGTTGCGGGCCGGCTCGCTCCCGTGCTACGGCCGGCGGCCATGAGCGAGGGCCCGACCGAGCGTGACCAGCCGAGCCCGCGGGTGCGCACCCGCGACGCCGCCGCGACCAAGGCGCGTATCCTGAAGGCGGCCAAGGCCGAGTTCGCCCGTCACGGCCTGGGCGGGGCCAGGGTCGACACCATCGCAGCACGGGCGCAGGCCAACAAGCGCATGCTCTATCACTATTTCGGCAGCAAGGAGGCGCTGTTCCGGGCCGTGCTGGAGGCGGCCTATCTGGACATCCGCCAAGCCGAGCAGCGGCTCGGGCTGGATGCGCTCGAGCCCGAAGCGGCGATGGACGCCTTGGTCACCTTCACCTGGAACTATTACCTCCGCAACCCGGAGTTCCTGCGCCTGGTCAACAGCGAAAACCTGCATCGCGCCAAGCATCTGCGGCAATTGCCGACCGTGCGCGAGGCCTTTCCGCCCTTCGTGGCCATGGTCCGCTCGATCCTCGACCGGGGCGTGGCCAAGGGCGTCTTTCGGCCCGGGATCGACGCCGTCCAGCTCAACCTGACGATCGCGGCCATCAGCTACTACTACCTGACCAACCGCTTCACCGGCGCCTATCTCTACGACCGCGACATGATGGGCGAGGCGGCCCTGGCCGAGCGGCTCGCCTTCAACCTGGAGACGGTGCGCCGTCTCCTGCGGGCCGAAAGCGGCCGAGCGTCGCCGCCACCTCCGGCCTGAAGCGCATGCGGGCGAGGACGTCGCGTTCGACGTCGATGCCGGCCGCGACCTCGACCAGCTCGACCGCGCGGGCACCCAGGCGAAACACCGCACGCTCGGTAACGTAGAGCACCTCCTGGCCCTGGCGGCGGGCTTCGTTGCCGCTGAAGGTTACCTGCGCCACGGCCTCGACCAGCTTGGGCACGGCACCCGCCCGTTCGATCCGCAAGCGCCCGTCCACCACGGCGACGGCGAGCCCCTTGGCCTCGAAGGCGCCGCAAAAGACCACCTTGCGCGCGGTCTGCGTGATGTCGACGAAGCCGCCGGGGCCGACGAGCGTGCCGCCCATCATCGAGACGTTGACGTTGCCCGCACCGTCCATCTCCCCCATGCCCAAAAAGGCCGTGTCGATGCCGCCGCCGGAATAGAAGTCGAACTGTTCGACCGAGGGCAGGATGGCATCGGGGTCGCGCGCCGCCCCGAACATCGGCCCGTCGAACAAAAGGCCGTTGTGCAGCCCCTGCTCGACGCTGCCCCAGTAGGTGACGCCGGCGCGCTGGGCCAGGGCCGGAATGCCGCCGGGAATGCCGAAGCCGAAATTGACCGAAACGACGCGGCC
>RECO01000084.1 GCA_007694015.1 Geminicoccaceae bacterium | reverse complement strand
GCGCCTGCGCAACCGGCGACCGTTCCTGCCTGGGGGTTCCGAAGGGGGCCAAAAGCCCCCTTCGCCTTCCTTCTCGCTCGCCCATGACGACCATCCTCGGCATCGACTTCACCAGCGCACCCTCGGCGAAAAAGCCGATCACGGTGGCGCGCGCCACGCTGGACCGCGCGTTGCTTCGCATCAACGCGGTCAATCGACTGCCGACCTTCAACGCGTTCGAGGCGCTGTTGGCCGAGCCGGGGCCGTGGTTGGCGGGGCTCGATTTTCCCTTTGGCCAGACGCGGGCATTCGTCGAGGCGCAGGGCTGGGCGTTGCGGTGGGCCGATTATGTCCACAAGGTCGAGGCTTTGGGGAGCAAGGGCTTTGCCGAGGTCGTGAAGGCCTTCGAGGCGGGTCGGCCCGTGGGGGCGAAGCAGCCAAGGCGGCGGGTGGATCGGCTGACGGGTGGGCAGCCGCCGCAGAAGGTGCAGTGGCAGCCGGTGGGGCTCATGTTCGCCCAGGGGGCGCCCCGGCTCCTGCGCAGCGGGGTGCATCTGCCACTGCTGCACGAGACGGGTGACCTTCGGGTGGCGATCGAGGTCTATCCGGGGGTGTTGGCCAGAAGCGTTTTGGGGCGGGCGCCGTACAAGGCGGAGACGGCCGACAGCACGGCGCTGCGGGCGGCGCGTGAACGGCTGGTTGCGGCCTTGCGCGAGGGCCTCGAAGCCTATGGGCTCGCCGTCGCCATGACCGATGCGCAGGCGGCGGCGCTGGTCGAGGATGCCAAGGGCGACGAATTGGATGCGGTGCTCTGCGCCGTGCAGGCCGCCTGGGCGAGCCGGCAGCGGCGCTACGGGATACCCGAAGACGCCGATCCGCTGGAGGGGTGGATTTCCGATCCGGCCACGCACGCGCCAAATGCCCGAGGACCAGCCGTCGAGCCCGGCTACAACTTCGCCTATCTCGACGAGCAGACCAAGCGGATGATCCGGCGCGGGCTTTTGAAGGCGGTGGCCATTCCGGGCTATCAGGTGCCGTTCGCCAGCCGCGACATGCCGCTGCCCTATGGCTGGGGGACGGGGGGCATCCAGGTGACGGCCGCCTGCATCGGCCCCGACGACGTCTTGAAGGTGATCGACCAAGGGGCGGACGACACCACCAACGCCGTCTCCATCCGCCGCTTCTTCCAGCGCATGACCGGCGTGGCGACGACCGAGCGGACGGCCGACGCGACGCTGATCCAAACCCGGCACCGCATACCGGAAGCGCCGCTGCGGGAGGGCCAAATCCTCGTCTACCAGGTGCCGATCCCGGAACCCTTGCGGTTCTTGGAGCCCAGGGAGACCGAAACGCGGGCGCTGCATGCGCTGGAAGATTACGGGGCGATGCACGTCAAACTCTACGAGGACATCGCGCGGCAGGGGCGGATCACCACCAGCTACGATTATCCGGTGCGGGTAAACGGCCGCTACCTGATGTCGCCCTCGCCGACGCCCAAGTTCGACAACCCGAAAATGCATATGAACCCGGCCCTCCAACTCTTCGGTGCTGGCCGCGAGAAGCGGCTCTATGCGGTGCCGCCCTACACGGCCGTGGTGAGCCTCGACTTCGAGGATCACCCCTTCGAGGTGCAGCGCTGGGAACGGCCCTGCGGTCTGTGCGGGGCGACCGACAGCTACCTCGACGAGGTGGTGATCGACGATGTGGGCGGGCGGCTCTTCTGCTGCTCCGACACCGACCACTGCGCCAAGCGACGGGAGGCCCAGCGTTGAGCGTCACGGGCGGGCCACTTCTCCAGGTGCGGGGGCTCAGCAAGCACTTTGGCCGGATCCTGGCGGTCGACGACGTCGCCTTCGATCTTTGGCCCGGCGAGGTCTTGGCCATCGTCGGCGAGAGCGGTTCGGGCAAGTCGACGCTGTTGAGCCTGCTCGCCGGCCGGTTGGCCCCAGACCGGGGTGCCGTGCTCTACCGCGCCAAGGACCGGGGTGTGGAGGACGTGGTCACCATGGACGAGCCGCGCCGCCGCGTCCTGGCCCGCACCGAATGGGGCTTCGTCCACCAGTCGCCCCGCGACGGGCTGCGCTTGAAGGTCTCGGCCGGCGCCAATGTCGGCGAGCGGTTGATGGCCGTGGGCCACCGCCACTACGGTAACATCCGAGAGAGGGCCTTGGACTGGATGACGCGGGTCGAGATCGCCGCCGACCGCATCGACGACCTGCCGGCCACCTTCTCCGGCGGCATGCAGCAGCGCCTGCAGATCGCCCGCAACCTCGTTACCGAGCCGCGCCTCGTCTACATGGACGAGCCCACCGGCGGGCTCGACGTCTCGGTCCAGGCACGGCTCCTGGACCTCCTGCGCGGGCTGGTCACCGAATTGTCGTTGGCCGTCGTTATCGTCACCCACGACCTCGCGGTCGCCAGGCTGTTGGCGCACCGGATGATGGTCATGCAGCGGGGCCGGGTGGTGGAGTTGGGGCTGACCGATCAGGTCCTCGACGACCCGCAAGCCCCCTACAGCCAACTGCTCGTCTCCTCCATCCTGCAAGGATGAACGCCTTGCTGCGCGTCACCGGCCTCGACAAGACCTTCACCCTGCACCTCCAAGGTGGGCGCACCATTCCTGTGTTCCACCAGGCGGGCTTTGCGGTGCGGGCGGGCGAGTGCGTCGTGCTCGCCGGAGCGTCGGGCGTGGGCAAGTCCACGCTGCTCCGGCTGGTCTACGGCAACTACAAGGCGGCGGCCGGTGAAGTGTGGGTCCGCCATCGGGACGCAGAGGTCGACCTCGTCACCGCCGATCCGCGTACCGTCTTCGCCGTGCGCCGCGAGACCATGGGCTATGTCAGCCAGTTCCTCCGCTGCCTGCCGCGGGTGCCGGCGGTGGACGTGGTGGCCGAGCCCTTGCTCGCCTTGGGCGTGGCGAGGGACGAAGCGAGGGTCCGAGCACGCGTCCTGTTGCAGCGCCTGCGCATCCCTTCGAGCCATCTGGACCTGGCACCCGCCACCTTTTCGGGCGGCGAGCAGCAGCGGGTGAACATCGCCCGCGGCTTCGCCCACCCCTATCCGCTGCTCCTCCTCGACGAGCCCACGGCGTCGCTCGACGCAGCCAACCGGGCGACCGTGGTCGAACTGATCCAGGAGGCGAAGGCGCGGGGCGCGGCGCTGCTCGGCATCTTCCACGACGCCGACGTCCGCGACCGCGTGGCCGACCGCTTCGTCGACGTCGAAGCCATGCGCGCGGCGGCATGACCGCAGCCATTCCCATGGCAGGGCTCGACGCATGGGGGGTTGTCGTGGCACGCCTGCGGGGTGATTGCTGCATGGCACCAATGTTGAGGAGAAGCGGAGCTTGAGTTCGACCCTGGCCGACATTCCGGCGGCGGAAACGATCCTGACCGGAGGTGCCCTCGTGCTCGAGGGCGAGGTGGTGCAGGGCACCCTCGCCATGGCCGGTGGCGTCATCACCGGGATCGACCTCGGCAAGGCACGGCATCCGCGAGCGATCGACGTCGAGGGGGCCTTGCTGATCCCCGGCCTGGTCGACGTCCACACCGACAACCTCGAGCGCCACTTCCAGCCGCGCTCGGGCGTGCTGTGGGACAAGGTCGCCGCCGCCATCGCCCATGACGGCCAGGTCGCAACGGCCGGCATCACCACCGTGTTCGACAGCCTGACGGTGGGCTCGGCCCCCGGCTGGGACACCCGCGCCGAAATGATCCAGCCGATGATCGAGGGGCTCGAATATGCCCGCGATCACCACATGCTGCGCATCGAGCACCTGTTGCACCTGCGCTGCGAGATCACCCACGCCAACATCGTGAGCCTGTTCGAGTCCCACAGCCAAAGCCCGCTGACGGCCATGCTGTCGGTCATGGACCACGCGCCGGGCGACCGCCAATCGCCCGACATCACAGCCTATCGGCGTCGCTACCAGAAGAACCTCAACATGAGCGACGCGGAGGTGGACCACCACATCCGCACGCTGATCGAAGGCTCGCAGCGCTTCGGCCCGGCCAACGCCAAGGCCTTGGCCGAAATCGCGCGGCAACGGGGGCTGCCGCTCGCCACCCACGACGATGCCAGTGCGGCGCACATCGAAGAAGCGGTGGCGCTGGGGGCCTGCCTGACCGAATTTCCCACCACCCTGGAGGCGGCCGAGGCGGCGCGCGCGCACGGCCTGCCGACCCTGATGGGCTCGCCCAACCTGATCCGCGGCAAGTCGCATTCGGGCAACGTCGCGGCGGCCGACCTCGCCCATCGCGGCCTGCTCGACATGGTCGCCTCCGACTACATCCCGGCTAGCCTGATCCAGGCCGCCTTCAAGCTCGCTGCCGACGACGCCCTGATCGACGTTCCGGCGGCGGTGCGGATGGTGACCGCCGCCCCCGCCGCTGCCCTCAACCTCACCGACCGGGGCCGCCTGGCCGAGGGCCTGCGCGCTGACGTGGTCGAAGTGCGGCTGATCCAGAACCGGCCCTTGGTGCGCTCGGTCTGGTCGGCCGGCCGGCGGGTCGCCTGATGGCGCATCGCCAAGCGATCTACTTCGCACCGGCCCCCACCACCGACCTGCACCGTTTCGCCAGCGCCTGGCTGGGGCGCGACGCCTATACCGGCGAGGTGCTGTCGCAGCCCTTGGTCGAGGGGATCAGGGCCGAGCGGCTGCACGCCCTCACCGCCTCGCCCCGCCGCTACGGCTTCCACGCCACGCTCAAGGCACCGTTTCGTTTGGCCGACGGCAC
>RECO01000286.1 GCA_007694015.1 Geminicoccaceae bacterium | reverse complement strand
CACACCGACCTTGGCACATCGATGCCGTCGGAGGGGCGTCCACCCCATCGCTTACCGGGAACCAACTTTCCAGCGCGCAAACAGCGCAGCGACTGGGACCTCGTCCTGGAGCGCGACGTTGCTGACGATGGCTATCTGAGCCAGCTCGAGGAGGCGTTGCCGCGCCTGTTCGAGCGGCACCGGCCTGACCTCGCGTTCTACAATGCGGGTGTCGATCCGCACCGTGACGACCGGCTGGGGCATCTCGCCTTGAGCGACGAGGGCTTGCAGGCCCGCGACCACGCCGTCTTGGACGCCGCACGCCTGCGCGCCGTGCCGCTCGTCGGCGTTATCGGCGGTGGTTACGATCGGGATCTCGACCGGCTGGTACGGCGGCACGCGCTCTTGCACCGTACCGCCGCCCACCTCATGCCGCGCTGATGACGGGCTTAGGTCAGTTGGTGGTGCTTTCTTCGATGATCAGCGCCTGAATCCGGGCGGCGAGCTCGGGGTCGGCCTCGGCGGCGGCGACGATGGCGTTGTAGTCGTCGACCGTCAGCCCTTCGTTCTCGACGGCCTCGACCATTTGCGATTGGGCATCTTCGCGTAGGCTCTCCATCTCGGCTTCGGTTTGGGCCTGCTGCGCCGCCTCCTGCCACGTCCGTCCGATCTCCTGCACCTCGAGTGCGGCGACCGCGAACCGGCGCAACGCCTCGTCGCCGATTTCCGCGCCGGGCGCTGCACCCTGCGCGAAGGCGCGATCGGCGGCGACGGGCGTTGCGGGTACCAGCGGTGCGAACGCCCAAAGGGCAAGGGCGGCAGTGGTCGCGAGCAAAAACTTCGGCATCCTCGTTGGCTCCTCTCGGTGTGGCGTTGGCCGGCGATCGATGCGACGAACGCCCGGTTCGACCGGCCCAACTCGCACAACGCATGGCTCTCGAGGATGTTCCCGCGTGCGCGCAACGCCGGACGAAAGCGTCATGGCCGAACTGTGCGTAATCGCGTAAAAGTAGAAATTCAAAGGTTGTCATCATGTCCAAACGAGAGCCTCGATGCGTGCGCTGCTGGTCGAAGACGACCCGATTTCAGCCAAGCTGATCGCGTCGGCCATCGCCGCCAAGAACGTCTTCGTCGAGACCGCGAGCAGCGGCGAAGACGGCCTCGAATTGGCGAAACTCTACGATTTCGACATCGTGCTGATGGATCTGCGGCTGCCGGACCTGGACGGCGTCGACGTCATCCGGCGGATGCGGGCGATGCACATGGCGGTGCCCGTGCTGGTGCTCTCGGCGGTCGGTAACCGCGACGACAAGGTACGGGCCTTGATCGCCGGTGCCGACGATTACCTGACCAAACCGTTCGACCCCGAGGAGTTGTCGGCCCGCTTGCAGGCCATCGTCCGTCGGTCGAAGGGCCATCCCGCCTCGGTCATCCGCACGGGACGGCTCGCGGTCGACCTCGCGACGCGAACGGTGTCGATCGACGACAAGCCATTGCACGTCACCGGCAAGGAGTATCGCATTCTGGAACTGCTCTCGCTGCGCAAGGGCATGACGCTGACCAAGGAAACCTTCCTCGATCACCTCTATGGCGGCATGGACGAGCCGGAGCAGAAGATCATCGACGTCTTCATCTGCAAACTCCGCAAGAAGATCGCGGCCGTCGCCGACCTCGACCACGGTATCGAGACCGTCTGGGGGCAGGGCTACGTGCTGAAGGACCCGCCGCCGGCCGGGGCCGAACTGGCCGAGGATGGCGACGACTACATCGGCAGCGAACCGGTCGACGCGGCGCTGGAACTGGAGCGGCTGGTCCTCGCCCTGCTGCCGGCGCCCTTGCGGGAGCAACGAGCGCCGTTGGCGCCGGAGCCTGCCCCGTAAGCACCGGCAACCCTCAGGGGCGGATGTTGTAGCCCCGGCGGACCAGGCGGAGGGTGAAGAGCCAGAGGCCCAGATTGACCGCGAGCAGCACGGCGAGCCCGACCACGACGTTGCCGTCGGCGTGCCCGGTCAGCGCGAAGCGCAGGCCGTCGATCATGTAGAAAAACGGGTTCAGGTGGGCGACCCACCCAAGCCCGTCGGGCAGCCGGTCGACCGAGTAGAAGGTGCCGGAGAGAAACGACAAGGGGGTGATGACGAAGTTGGTGACCGCCGCCATTTGGTCGAACTTGTCCGCCCAAAGCGCCGTCAACAGGCCCAGGAGCGAGAGGGTCAAGCTCGCGCTCAAGACGTAGATGGGCACCAGCGACGGATGCGCGAGCTGCACGCCGACGAAGGGGATCATCGTCAGCCAGACGACCACGCCGACGATCACCCCGCGGGTAACCCCACCCATGGCGACGCCGAATACCAACTCGCCGGCACTCAACGGCGGCATCAGGTAGTCGACGATGTTGCCCTGCACCTTGGCGATGCCGATCGACGACGACGTATTGGCGAAGGCATTTTGTATGATCGCCATCATGATCAGGCCGGGAGCGAGGAATTCGACGAAGGCGAGTTCACCGATGCGCACCTCGCCGCGGCCGAGCGCCAGCGAAAAAATCGCGAGAAACAAGAGCGTGGTGACCACCGGCGCCAGCACGGTCTGGGTGATGACCTTGAAAAAACGCTGCACTTCCTTCCGGTAGAGCGTCCAGAGGCCGAGCCAATTGACGTCGAACGGCGTGCCGAAAGTCGACGTCGCGCCCCCGTGCCGCGCACCCGGCTCAGTAGTCATAGGACCACCGGAGACCGACCGAACTGGTCTGGTCCTCGCGCACTTCCGTTTCCGCCCGAAGGCGCGGCGTCAGTTCGATTTCCACCCGTGCACTGCCGGAGCCCGGCGCCAGTCCCTGCTCCAGTTGCAGGAAAATCTGGTCGGTGACGTAGACGCCGGCGCGCAGCGAGGCGTCCTCAACACTTTCGCCGGCTACGTCGATGGTATCCAGGCCGAACAGATTGCGGGTGGTCTCCAAGACGCCGCCATTGCCGGCGCGGAGGGTTTCCACGGCGGCGGCGAGGCGCAGCGCCTGCACGGCGTTCAAACGTTCGACGCCACGATCGAAGATCAGGCGGGAGAGCACTTCGTCTTCCGGCAAGGGGGGCTCCGAAAAGGCGTTGATGGACGGGTCGAGCGCCGGACCCGAGATGGCGAGGACGGCGACGATGTCACTCAGCTGGACGGCGGTCTCGATGTCGAGCAGCGGGTCGGGCGGAAAGGCGCCGTCGAGCGTGATCTCGCCCTTGCGGAACAAAAAGCGCCGCCCCAACAGGTCGAGCTGACCACGGCGGTAGCCGATATTGCCAACGACGCGGGGGGCCGTGGCGTCGCCGGTGACGGCGATCTGTCCGCCCCATTCGGAGACGAGACCGCGTCCGCGAACGAACAGCCGCCCCGGAATGTCGACGACGACGTCGAGGTCGATGCCGGACACGGCATCGGGTGGGGGCGGTGCGGCCCGCTCGTCGAGGTCGGCGACCTCGATGACGTCGAGCGTGCGGAAGCTCCGCGCGCCGGTTTCGGGGATGCGGATCTCGCCGCTGTTGACGGTGAAGCGGCCGAACACGGCCATTGCCTCCGGCGTGCCGTCCAGCGTGGCGCGGCCGCTCAACTCGACCTTCAAATCGTCGCGCTGCGGGATCATGAAGCGGTCGGCCGAAAGGGCGAGATCGTCGATGCGGACGGTGTCGGGGCCGCCGAACACGACGGCTCCGGTGAGCCCGAGCGTGCCGTTCATGCCGTCACGGGCGGTGAACCGCCGCACCACCAAGCGTTCGTTCTCGGCGACCAACTCGAGCGCGACGTCGGTGAGGAGGGCGCCGACCGTGACGTCCTCGATCCGCCCGCCCGTGAGGCTCGCGCGGCCGACGAGGTTCGGATTGGCACTGGTACCGCTGACTTGGATGTCGGTGTCCAGCCGACCGCGCAGGATTTGTCCGTCCAAGGCGAGGAAGGCTTCGACGTTTTGCAGGTCGATCGGGCCTGAAAGCTGCGCTTCCAAGGGCAGGGGATCGGCCAGCTCGAAGGCGAAGGGCTCGATCCGAAAGCGAACGGGAACGGTGGCGCGAAGGTCCAAGCTCGGCTCGCCCAGACCGACCACGGTCGTGGCAAGGTCCAGCCGGTTCGGCTCGATGGCGAGCTGGCTCGTGACGTCGAGGGTGACCGCGTCCACGTTCAGTCCCGGTGCCAGGCCCTGGATCGTGAGCGTGCTCTGCAGGCGCGGCGCCGCCGGGGTGCCGCGCAAGGCGGCGTCGAGCGCCACCGCCCCTTGAAGATCGGGCGCGCCGAAGGCGCCGAGCCGGGCGAGGTCCACGCCCGTGAGGCGCGCGTCGCCGCGGACTTGGTCCGGGGCGAGGGAACCGCGCAGCTCCAGCCGAGCGGCATCGACCTCCAGCTCCAAACCCTCCAGCTCGATCAGGCCGTCGCGCCAGCGCACCACGGCCGGCCGCAAGAGCCGCACCGGCACGTCGGCGACTTCGCCCGTAAGCGCCGTCAACGTCGCATTGCCGCGGTCGTCCTCCTGGCGGAAGGTGCCGGCACCGCGCACCGTGAAAGGATCGGGCAGGCTGCCGTCGGCGCTGAGCTCCACGTCCAGCCCGGCCAAATCGCCCCGAGCGCGCAACTCGGCGGTGTCGACGACGACCGTGTCCTGGACCAGGGAGCGCACTTCGGCGCGGGCGTCCAGGCGCAGCGCACCCAACAGATCGGCCACGTCGGCGCGCACTTGCGCGCGCTCTAGCCGGAGCTGATCAAAGACCAGGTTGCTCGCCGTCGCCCTGAGCCGCGCGTCCTGGCGGCCTTCGGGTGCCGTGAGGTCGAGGTCGAGGTCGAGGCGACCTTGCAGCGGCAGCTCCAGCCAGCGTCCGAGCGGGCGAAGGTCGGTGGAGCCGCCGGCAAGGCGGGCCGTCACCAGCGTGGTGGCGAGATCGACGTCGACATTGCCCTCGAAAGCGAGGCCCGGCGCCTGGAGGCGCAAGGCATCGAGCTGCACGCGCTCGGGCTGGACGCGGTAGGGCGTCGCCAGCCGTAACTCGCCGGCATCCTTGCGCGCCGTTACGGTCAAGCCGCCCACGAGGTCGTCCGCCGTGCCCCCGACGTCACCCTCGATGCGCACCGTCTCGAACCGCTGCCCTGCCGCCTCCAGGCCCGCCGCCGCTGCGACCAGCGTCGCCTCCGGGGCGTCGACCGTGCCCGCGGCTTCGACCTCGGCCGAGAGGGTGCCGGCGAGGGGTTGGTCGAGTTCCTGGCCCACCGGTGCGAGATCGGGCACGTCCAAGCGAGCACGCAGCGCCAGCGGCCCGCCATCGACGTCGATCTCGCCACCCGCCTCGAGCGTGAGGTTGGCGCCGACGAGTTCGAGCGCGTGCAACACGAAGCGGCTGGGGCCCCGGCGTTCGGCCTCCAGGTGCAGTCGGGGCCTGGGCCCGATCAGGCTCGTGGCGGGCGCCGGCAGACCAGAAAGGCCGGTGCCGTCCACCGCCAGGGTGAGGGTGCCTTGCTCGAAGGCGTCGCGGAGATCGGCGTCGAGGGTGAGTGCGGCAGCACCGCGCGGCAGCACGTCGCCGTCGGGGACGAACGCGGTAAAGGCGGCGAAATCGGGGAGGCTGGCGGTGACTGTCGCGGCGACGTCACCCGCGTTGAAGTCGCCGCTCCCTGCGGCCTGGACCGCCATGGCCGCGGCATCGAGGCGCAGTCGATCGATGCGAAACGGGCCGTTGGCGGCCACGTTGCCGCGCACCTCGAGGTCGACATCGTCGGCGAAGGTGCCGTTCGGTGCCGTGTAGCGCAGGCCGCCGAGCTGGCCTTCAAGTGCGAAGTCGACCTCGTCACCGGCGCTTGGCGTTGCCACCAGGCGTTGCTGGATACGGTCGACCGCGAGACCTGTGAGCCTGAGGTCGTCGGCGGTGAGTTCCACGGTTCCGGCCGGCAGCGGCAATTGGCCGTCGAGGTCGACGCGCAACGTCGCGCGGCCCTCCAGCGCCTCGTCGACCAAAGGTTGCAAGGGACTGAGGTCGTCGAGGCGGCCGTCGATCGTGGCTTGGAGGCGTTGGCCCTGCAGCCGCGCGGTGCCGGAGAGGTCCAGCCAGGTTGTGGTGAGGGCAAGACGGCGCAGCGCCAGCCCGTCCTCGACCGTGACGAGGTCCAAGCCGACGTCGATGCCCTCGCCGACCAGATCGAACAGCGGCCCTTCGATCAACTGGGGACGCGGCCGAACCTGCCCGTCGAGTTGCAAGCGCAAATCGCCGTCCAGGCCGAGGACGAGGTCGAGGCCGGCTTCGGCCGCTTCCTCCGCGACCAGCCCCAGCCGCGCGGGCCAGGCCGTCAGCGGGCCGCTGCCGGCCAGATCGAGGCGCACGGCGCCGATGGCGGTGTCGCCCGCGAGGCTGTCGACGAGACCGGTCTCGTCCACCGCGGCGAGGTCGAGGTCAAGTTGGTGCGCTGCGAGGTCCAAGGTTGCCCGCAAGGTGGTCGAGAGTCCCGCTTGGTCGAGGCGTTCGAGGTCGAGGGCGGCGGTCACCAGGGCGCCGTCTCGGTTGTGGGCCGATCCCTCCAGGCGCAGGTCGAGGGCTTCGCCGATCACCGGTTCGTCGATCTGGATGCGCCGTAGCTCCAGCCGTTCCAAGGCGAAGCGGGGCAGGCTTTCCGGCAGGCGGAACGGTTCGTCCCGTGGCTCGGTGACGACCTCGGCCGCGTCTTCACCCGCCTCCGGCAGCCGCCGCACGTGGACGAGGTCGGCCGCGAGTTCGCGCACGCCGACCGTACCCTGCACCAGCGCAAGGGCATCGAGGTCGAGGTTGAAGCCGTCGATCTCGAGCCAGGGTCCCGCCGCATCGGTCAGCCGCACTCGCGCCAGCTCGAGGCGGAAGGGAAGCCCGGGTCCCAAGCCCTCGATCTCGACCCCCGGTACCAAGCGGGTGACCAAAGCCGACGCCTCGTAGCGCACCGTTTCGCTCTGCAGCGCAGCCAACAGCACCACGATCAGGACGACCGGCAACAGGAGCAGGGCGAGCAGGGCAGCCAAGAGGCGCAACATGCGGGCGGACCTTGGGGCTTTCTTGGTCGATGCGGCGGGCATCAAAAGGCTTGGCCGAGACTGATGTAGATCTGGAACGCATCGTCGACCGAGCGGCGGTCGATCGGCACGGCGACGTCGAGGCGCAAGGGGCCGATCGGCGTATTGTAGCGCAAACCCGCCCCGGCGCCGAACTCGAGGCCGCCGTCGAAGTCGGGCCAGGAAGCCTCGAAGGCGTTGCCGCCATCGAGGAACAGCACGGCGCCGATCGTGTCGGTCGCCTGATAGCGCAGTTCGGTGGAGAATTCGACCAGGGAACGGCCGCCGAGTGGATCGTCGCGCTGATCGAGCGGACCTGCGGTCTGGAAGGGGATGCCGCGGATCGAACCGCCGCCACCGGCGTAGAACCGCTCCGTCGCCGGGACGGTATCGCGCTCGGCACCGACGATGCTGCCGACGGCGCCGCGGACGGCGAAGATCAGCCGCGGCGTTTCGCTCAAGCGCAGATAGGTCGAGCCGTCGAGACGAAAGCGCTGAAAGCTCAAGCTCGTGTCGACCATGTCCCAAAAGGGCGTGGCCTCCGCCCGCCAGCGCACCCCACGCGCCGGATCGAGCGGCTCGTCCGTATTGTCGAACCGCAACACGCCGGGCACGGACAAGAGCCCGAACTCCTCGCGATCCAAGGTGTCGGTGATCTCGCTGAGGCTCAGGCGGAGTGCCGCCGTACCCGTGAGGTGCGGCGTGAAGCGGTATTCCAGACCCGCACTGACGGAAGCCTCCAGGCTTTCGAACGCATCGGTGTCGCGCCGGGCGAAGCCGCCCTCCAACAAGAAGGCGCTGTCCAGCCCGAGGACGTCGGGCTTGCGGAACCGCGCGTCGAGCGTTTGCTGCAACAGATCGGCATCGGCCTCGACGCGCAGCCGTTCGGCGGCACCGAGCAGGTTGCGATGCTCCCAGGCCACGTTGCCGCCGGGGCCGCCGTCGGTTTGAAAGCGGATCGCGGCACTTATCGTGCGATGCAGCCGCTGCTCGCCGACGATCGTGACCGGGACGGGGCCCTCGGCCGGCGGTTCGGGTGGTAGGTCGACGCGGATGGTGCGGAAAAGGCGGGTGCCGACCAGGTTGCGCCGCGTATCGCGGAACAAGTCCGGCGCGAAGCGCTGCCCGTCCTGCCACGGCACGTAGCGGCGCAAGAACCGCTCGTCGATGCCCTCGGCACCGACGAAAGCCGGCGCGTCCAGCGTGACGACCGGTCCCGGATCGATCCGGAGGACCACGTCCATGGTCTTGGTGTCCCGGTCGATCACCACCGTGCGTTCGCCGAGTTGCGCATAGGCCCGGCCTGCTTCAAGGACCGCCTCCAACAGCGCCGCTTCCCCATCGAGAACGGTGTCGGCGAGCGCCGGCGCGCCCCGCACGAGACCGAGGGTCCGCGGTGCTGGTGGGACGAAGTCCGGTGGAGCTTGGGGCGCCTCGATGCTGATTTCGGCGAGTGTGTAGACGTCGCCGGGTGTCACCTCGAAGGTCACGAGCGCGAGGTCGGTATCGGGGCGATCGGCTGCCGCCATCAGGGATGCGCTCACCGCCCCGTCGAAATGGCCACGCGAGGCGAGGGCGGCGCTCAGCCGGTCGGCATCGGTCGTGGCCCGACGGCGGAGCGCCAGCACCGAGCGCGGCGGCGTGGCCGTACCCGCTTCCGCCTCGCTGACGGCCAGCAGGAACGCTTCGAGGTCGGCATCGAGCGGGCCCTCGATGCGCACTTCGTAGGCGACGGGCTCTCCCAGTTGCAGGGCCTCGGCTTCGCGATCGAGGCCATTGCCGTTGCGCCCTGCACAGGCGGCAAGGGTCGAGAGCAACAGCGCACCGACGACCAGCCGAAGGCTGGTCGTGGCTGCAACCGAATGGGAGCGGATGGCCAAACTCCTCAATGAGTGGCGTCGTGTCCTCGAAAAGCTTTGCTCTAGCTCAGCCCGCCGTCGACAGGAACCGAATTCCGTCGCCGTCGATGACCAGGGCGGTGAGCACGCCGGTCCAATATGCGCCGGTGTCGATGCCGATGCGGTTGGTGCGTACTTCGGGCGTTTCGACGACGGTGTGACCGTGCACCACGACGAAGCCGTGATCGCGGCGATCGCTCAAGAAGGGCTCGCGGATGAACATCAGGTCGTGCGGGTCTTGTTGCTCGAGCGCGAGACCCGGGCGGATGCCCGCGTGGACGAAGAGGTAGTCACCGATGCGGTGATGCAGCAGAAGACGATGCAGGAACCGGCGATGTGCAACGGGGACGCGGCGTGTGAGTTGGCGCCTGAGCGTTTCCACGGCGACCGGATCGTTGGCCGGAAATTGGCCAAGCACCCCGTAACTGCGCAGTACCGCTTCGCCGCCTGATGCCAGCCAGGGTAACGCGGGGCCGTCGTCGTCGAGAAATCGACGCAACCACCAGTCGTGATTGCCGATCAGCAGGGTGCGTTCGAAATGATGCGCGGTCTGGGTGGTCAGGTGCTCGATCACGCCGCGCGACTCGGCGCCTCGGTCGACGTAATCACCGAGCATGACGACGTGGCAGTGCGCCGGCCCGGGGAAGGTCGCCATGTCGGCCGCGATCTGCGCTTCCAGGTTCAACAGCAAATCGAGGCGACCATGCACGTCGCCCACCGCATAGATCCGAGTGGAAGGAGGGATCGCTGCGGGTTCGAAGGATCGGCTTGTCCGTCGTCGCCTTCTTTCCCACACACGCCTCAAGGCGAATGGCACCGGCATCTCCACCGAGCGTAGCAAACTTGCGACGACACTGTTGCGCCGTTGCACTAGGGGAGTTGTGTCGAGTTGCCTTAAAAAGCGAGGTAGAGGCCTGCTTGCAAGGAAAAACCGGGAATTTTTCGATGCTGCATGATGCGATGGTGCGAAGTCTCGCGATAGCCATTGGCGTGGCGTCGGGCGCCGTCGTGCAGAATGCGCAAGCCCAACAAGGTATCCCCTTGGGGCCGTTCGATTTGACGAGCACTTTGTCGGTGACCGCCGGTTACGACGACAATCCGGATGCGGTGCCCGATGGCGGGGTGCCACAACAGGGAGTCCGGAAAGAAGGCTCTTTTTTTTCAGTCGTGTCGCCAACGTTACGACTCGACACCAGAACGCAAAGGCATGCGTTCTTCGTCACTAGTGGAGCCAGCTTCGAGTACTTTGAAAACCAGCCAGATTTGAATGCGCCGAATTGGTTCGTTGCCACAGGCGGTCGATGGGATGTTTCAAGAACATTTCGGCTTAATGGTGGGTTTGACTACCGACGCGTATCGGAAGACGTGGATGATCCCGATCGCCGTGACTTTACGGAAAGAACGGAATTCAATCGGTTTGGCTTCAATTGGGGTGCAAATCAGGATTTTCGAAGAACGTTTTTTCGATACAGTGGAAGTCTGAGGCGTGATGATTACCCGACATTGCGGCGTAATGGTGTTGATTTGAATGCGGGTCGAGATTTGTCGGTAATTGCGCAAAACATCCGGATTGGCTATCGCGCCGACCGGCAATACGATCTTTTTGTGCAATTTGGGCACAGATTGACCCGATATGACGAAAATCCAGGTCGAAATCGAGATCAACAAAATTATGATCTTCGCGTTGGTTCTTCTTTTAACATTGACCGAGGTCTGACGGGGGATATTTCAGTCGGTATTGGTTATACCGAATTCCAGGATGGCGTGACCGACGATAAGCTTCGTTTTTCTTTTGATGCGGGCTTGTCTTGGGCAATGACCGAGCGGACCACGCTCGGGTTTACGGGTTCCAACGCCGTCTTGCCAACGACCGCTGCTGGGGCGTCGGGCCGGTTGCGGACGACCGTTGGGCTGACTGCAGCCCACCAGCTTTCCAGACAAACGGGCGTTGGCGCCAATCTCCGCTATGAGCGCGATGATTTTCTCAATACTGATCGATTGGATGACATATACAGGGCTGGAATTTTTGCCGTCTATAATTTTAATCAATATTTTGATCTTAGAGCTGCCTATGATTACGAAAAGCGAGTGTCGGATAGGGCTTTGCGTGAATTCACGCGAAATCGCGTTGTCTTGACGCTTACGGGACGTTACTAAAAATGCTGTCCGGTTTCTACAAAAAGTCTTTGCTTTCCTTGGTCGGCGCGCTGGCCATCCTGGCTGGAGGCGGTTGCGCCGGTGGCCCGGCGGAGACCGTGGTCGACAACGTTGGTCGCTTGCACCTCGATGGTTTCTTGCCGGGTGACCGTGTTCGCGTCCATGTGGAGGGCCATCCAGAGCTATCACGCGAGTACCAACTCGACCACGACGGCGCGCTCGAGCTGCCGCTGCTCGGTCGGGTCGATGCCTATGGCGTGACCCCAGCGGAACTGGAGAAGGTCTTGGTGCTCGGCTTCGGTGACGGGTTCTTGCGGGCACCGGAGGTGACGGTGCGTCGTGCCCGGCATCGACCGATCTTCGTCGCCGGTGAGGTGGTGCATCCGGGCAGTTACGCGTTCGAGCCGGGCCTGACCGCGGCGGCGGCGGTGACGCGCGCTGGGGGTGCTGCGGGCGAGCCGGAAACGCTTCGCATCTTCGTCATCCGCGCCGGGGCGGGCGACGCCGTGAGCGCGCATACGCCCCTGCAGCCGGGCGACGTGGTCGAGTTGCGTCGGAGTGCCGGTTGAGCGCGGCAGCGTTCCTGTCGACCGGGCGTTGCTGGCTCCCCTTGCCGCGGACGGTGGCATGAGGGAGGGGCTGCGCGATTGGGGCGAGAGCCTGAAGATCTATCTCGATCGGCGCATCGCGATCATCCTCGTGCTCGGCTTCGCCTCCGGCCTGCCGGTGCCGCTGGTCTTCTCGAATCTCTCGATTTGGCTGCGGGACGTCGGCGTCAGCCGCACCGAGATCGGCCTGTTCGCCCTGGTGGCCACGCCCTATGCCATCAACTTCCTGTGGGCGCCGCTGGTCGATCGCCTGCGGCTGCCGTTCTTCACCGCGCGCTTTGGCCGCCGCCGAGGCTGGGCGCTCTGCACCCAGATCCTCCTGTTCCTGGCCCTGGTGGTCCTCTCCCGGACCAATCCCGGCGAGGCGCTCTACCCGGTCGCCCTCGCCTGCATCCTGGTGTCGTTCTTCTCGGCGACCCAGGACGTGGTCATCGATGCCTATCGGATCGACGTGCTGGAGCCGGAGAAATACGGGGCTGGCTCCGCCGCCGCGATTTGGGGCTGGCATCTCGGCGGCACGCTGATCGGCGGCGCCGGCGGCCTTTACCTGGCCGCCGCCTTCGGCTGGAACGTCGCCTATCTGGTGATCGCCTTCACCCTCGGCATCGGCATGGCGGGCGTTTGGCTGGCCCCGGAACCGCCGGCCCCCGCCGAAGCCGATGCGACCCGGCGGCGGGTGGATGCGGGCTTGAAGGGCACGATGGGCGCCAACCTGGCGGCTGCCACTGCTTGGCTCTACGTCGCGGTCGTAGCACCCTTCGTCGACTTCATGCAGCGGCGCGGCTGGCTCTTGATCCTGGTCTTCGTTTTCGTCTTCAAGCTCGGCGACGCGTTGCTCGGTCGCATGTCCGGCGTGTTCTATCGCGAAATGGGGTTCGAGCTCACCGAGATCGCCCATGTCGCCAAGGTCTACGGCTTGGCGGCGAACGCGGTGGGCATTCTGATCGGCGGGTTCTTGGTGCACCGCTGGGGCACGCTCAAGGCGCTGTTCGTCGGCGGGCTCGCCGCTGCCGCCACCAATCTGACCTATTCGTGGTTGGCGCTGTCGGGGCAGAGCTACGCCGTTTTCGTCACCGCGGTGGTGGCCGACAACTTTACCGGCGGCTTGGCCACCGTCGCCTTCGTCGCCTATCTCTCCAACCTCTGCACCATCGCCTATTCGGCGACGCAATACGCGCTTCTGGCGTCGTTGGGCAATCTTGCGCGGATTTGGTTTTCGGCGTCCGCCGGCTGGATGGTCGACGAACTCGGCGGCGACTGGGCGCTGTTCTTCGCGATCACCGCCGGCATCGCTTTGCTCGGCTTGCCCTTGCTCTTGGTCTTGATCCGGCTGTTCCCGGAGGGCAGCCGCCCGCGTCGCCTGGAGACCGCGGCGGCTTGACCACCGCTCTGCCGCGCCGGCGGGTTGACCCGGAACGAAACGCCTGCTTCTTCAGCACCAGCCGAGAACATATCGGGAGATGCACATGTTTCGTTCGATTCGCGCGGCCCTCGTCGGGGCTAGCGCCGTGGCTGCCCTCTTTGCGGCCGACATTGCCCAGGCGCAGCAGCAGTTCGTCGCCATCGGTACCGGCGGCCTGACCGGCGTCTACTACCCGGCCGGCGGCGCCATCTGCCGGATGGTCAACCGCGACCGCGCCCAGCACGGCATCCGCTGTTCGGTGGAGAGCACCGGCGGCTCGGTGTTCAATCTGAACGCCATTCGCTCCGGTGAACTCGAGTTCGGCATCGCGCAGTCCGACTGGCAATATCACGCCTTCAACGGCACCTCGCAATTCGCCGATGCCGGCCCGTTCGAGGACCTGCGCGCCGTGTTCGCGCTGCACCCCGAGCCCTTTACCCTGATCGTGCGGGGCGACAGCGACATCCAGTCGTTCGAGGACCTGCGCGGCAAGCGGGTCAACGTCGGCAATCCCGGCTCCGGCCAGCGGGCCACCATGGAAGTCGTCATGGAGGCGTTCGGCATTTCGATGAGCGACTTCGCGCTCGCCGCCGAGCTGCCCGGCCCGGAGATGCCGGCGGGCCTGTGCGACAACCGCTTCGAGGCGATGATCTACACCGTCGGCCACCCGGCGGCGGCGATCCAGGAGGTGACCACCACCTGCGACGCGCGCCTCGTCAGCGTGGTCGGTGAGCCGATCGATCGACTGGTGGCGGACCGCGCCTACTACAGCGTGGCAACGGTTCCGGGCGGCATGTATCGCGGCAACGACGAAGACATCACCACCTTCGGTGTCGGTGCCACCTTCGTCACCTCCGCGCAGGTGCCGGAGGAGGCCGTCTACGTACTCGCCAAGGCGGTGATGGAGAACATCGACTCGTTCCGCGGCCTGCACCCGGCCCTCGCCGTGCTCGAGCCCGCGACCATGGTCAGCGATGGCCTCTCGGCGCCGCTGCATCCGGGTGCCGAGCGCGCCTTCCGCGAACTCGGGCTGATCGACTGAGGACGACTCGCGTTCGAAACGAAGGGTGAGAAAGTGACTAGGGGGCCTTTGGCCCCCTAGGACCCCCGGCGGCGGCTCTGCCGCCGCTTTTCTGACGACCCGGTACAGCATCGACAGCGTCATTTTTGGGGGCCGGCGAGGCGAGACATGAGCGACATTGCCAAAGCCTCGGCCGGCAAAGCCGAACACGACATCGCCTCGGCCGCTAAGGCCGAACACGATATCAAGGACCTGGTTGCCGCGGTCGATACCGGTGCCCGCTCGCCCAAAGGTGCGGTGGGCTTCATCCTCGCCGCCGTGGCGGTGACGTGGTCGCTGTTTCAGCTCTACACCGCCTCCAACCTGCCGTTCACGCTGACCCAGAAGCTCGGGGTCAACGTCATCTTCAACATCGACGAGGTGCGGTCGATCCACCTCGCCTTCGCGATGTTCCTGGCGTTCATGTCCTACCCGGCCTTCAGGTCGAGCCCGCGCGACCGCGTGCCGTTGTTCGACTGGGGGTTGGCGTTGGCCGCGGTCGCCTGCTGCCTCTATCTGGTGGTGTTCAAGGACCAGATCGTGCGCCGGCCGGGACTGCCGACCACGAGCGACTTGTGGATTGCGGGCACCGGCATGGTGCTGCTCCTGGTGGCCACCTACCGCACGCTCGGCCTGCCGCTCGTCATCGTGGCACTGGTGTTCCTCGGTTACGTCTTCTTCGGCAACCAGCCGTGGATCCCCGATGCCATTCAATGGCGCGGCGCGTCCTTCGGCCGTGCCATGTGGCATTTCTGGATGCAGTCCGAGGGCGTCTTCGGCGTCGCTTTGGGCGTGTCCGCCTCGTTCGTCTTCCTCTTCGTGCTGTTCGGCGCGCTGTTGGACAGGGCCGGCGCCGGCAACTACTTCATCAAGGTGAGCTTCGCCCTCCTCGGGCACCTGCGGGGCGGTCCGGCCAAGGCCGCCGTGCTCTCCTCGGCGATGACCGGCGTCATCTCGGGCTCGTCCATCGCCAACGTCGTCACCACCGGCACCTTCACCATCCCGCTGATGAAGCGCGTCGGCTTCTCGGCCGAAAAGGCCGGTGCGGTCGAAGTCGGCTCGTCGGTCAACGGCCAGTTGATGCCGCCGGTGATGGGGGCGGCCGCCTTCCTCATGGTGGAGTTCGTCGGCATCACCTACCTCGAGGTGATCCGCCACGCCTTCCTGCCGGCCGCCATCTCCTACGTGGCGCTGCTCTACATCGTCCACCTCGAGGCCCTGAAGGCCGGGATGCGCGGCCTGCCCAAGCCCGGCCCCCAGAAAACCCTGATGCAGGCCCTGATCGGCGCGCTGACCGGCTTTTTGGTGATGGCCGTGCTGGTGGCCGTGATCTACTACGGGCTTGGCTGGACCAAGGCGGTGTTCGGGCCGAACACCATCTACATGGCGGCCCTGTTCACCACCTTGGGCTATTTGGCGCTGTTGGCGCTGGCCGCCCGCCAGCCCGATCTCGTCATCGACGATCCGAAGGCGCCGGTGGTGGAACTGCCCGAACTCGGGCCGACGGTGAAGACCGGGCTCTATTTCCTCCTGCCCATCGTCGTGCTCGTCTGGTGCCTCGTCATCGAGCGCCTCTCGCCGGGGCTCTCCGCCTTTTGGGCCTCGCTCGTCATGATCGTCATCCTGCTGACGCAGCGCCCGCTGAAGGCGCTGTTCCGCGGCGGGGTCGGGCTCGAAGGCAGTTTCGCCCAAGGCGTGCGCGATCTGATCGACGGGCTGATCGCAGGTGCCCGCAACATGACCGGCATCGCGGTTGCCACCGGCACCGCCGGCATCGTCGTCGGTACGGTGGCGCTGACGGGCTTTCACCAGGTCATCGGCGAGTTCATCGAGTTCCTCTCCGGCGGCAGCCTGATCCTCATGCTGCTGTTCGTCGCCTTGATGAGCCTGATCCTCGGCATGGGCCTGCCCACCACCGCCAACTACATCGTCGTCTCGTCGCTGATGGCGGGCGTGGTGGTCGAATTGGGCGCGCAGAACGGGCTGCTCGTGCCGTTGATCGCCGTGCACCTGTTCGTCTTCTACTTCGGCATCATGGCCGACGTGACGCCGCCGGTCGGGCTTGCCTCCTTTGCCGCGGCCGCCGTCTCCGGTGGCAATCCGCTCAAGACCGGTGTCACCGCCTTCTTCTATTCGCTGCGCACGGCAACCCTGCCGTTCATGTTCATCTTCAACACCCAGCTCTTGTTGATCGGCATCGACAACTATTGGCACCTCGGGCTGACCATCGTTGCCGCCGTCGTCGCCATGTTGGTCTTTGCCGCCGGGACCATGGGCTACTTCTGGACCCGTTCCCGCCTGTGGGAGACGCTGGCGCTTCTGCTGGTGGCCTTCACCCTGCTGCGGCCGGGCTTTTGGATGGACATGATCCATCCCGAGTTCGAGCCGATCAGCCCGCTCGGCATCGTCGAGATGGCCGACGACCTGGAGGTCCAAAACCTTCGGGTGCGCGTCCAGGGCGTAACCTTCGAAGGGCGGGAGATCGACAAGCTCCTGCTCCTGCCGCTCGGCCGCGGGCCCGACGGCGAAGCGCGGCTGTTCGATACCGGGGTGGTGCTGGTACCGGACGGCGACGTCATGGTGGTCGACAACGTGCGCTTCGGCAGCCGGGCCGACCGCTTGGGGCTCGACTTCGACTTCCGCATCGTCGAAGTTCTGGTGGTCGCGGACCGGCCGATGAAGGAATGGTTCTACCTGCCGGCCTTCGCCTTGACCGGTCTGGTCATGCTTGCCCAATGGCGGCGCATGCGGAACTGAGGCACCCACCATGTACAAACAAATCCTCGTGCCGATCGACGTCAACGACGTCCACAGCTACGAAAAGGCGCTGCCGACCGCCGCCAAGTTGGTCGAAACCTTCGAGGCCAAGTTGCACGTGATGAGCGTGCTGCCCGACTTCGGCATGCCGATGGTCGGCCATTATTTTCCGCGTGGCTTCAGGGCCAAAGCCACGGCGGCCATCGGCGAGGAAATGGAGAAGATCCTCGACCGCCACCTGCCGCGCGGCATGGCCCTCGACAAGGGCGTGGTGCAGGGCACCATCTACCGGGAAATCCTGCGCATCGCCCAGGACCTGCCCGCCGACCTCATCGTCATGGGCTCGCACCGCCCGGCGCTGAGCGATTACCTGCTCGGGCCGAACGCCGCGCGGGTCGTCCGCCATGCCCACTGCTCGGTCATGGTGGTGCGGGGGACGGTTTGAAGGCAGGTCGGGGGGCTTTTGGCCCCCCGCGCCCCCCAAGCCCGGCTGCGCCGGGCCCTTGAAATCTCGCATAAACCTTTGATTTTTCAGTGAAAAATGCCGTTCTGGGTTCGTTTTGACTGGCGTTTTTTTCGCACCGCTGCCGCCTTCTCCAACCCCACCACCAACTTATCTCGAGTGTGCCTATTTTCCTAGAATCTTCACCGCAAACAACGTCGCGACGGCGCATGCCGTCGCGTCGGGGGTTTCGAAGGGGGCCAAAAGCCCCCTTCGCCTTCCCTTTCCCTTTCCCTTTCCCTTAACGCCGTGCCAGTTGCACGGCGCGCCAGAGCACGGGGGCGAGGAGGGAGAAGGCGGCGAGGGCGAGGAGGCTCAGGGAGATCGGTTTGGTGAGGAAGACGGTCCAGTCGCCGCCGGAGATTTGCAACGCGCGGCGCATGTTTTCTTCCATCAGCGCGCCGAGGATGAGGGCCAGGATGAGGGGGGCGAGCGGGAAGCCGTTGAGCCGCATGACGAGGCCCAGGAGGCCGAAGCCCAGGAGCAGGTAGAGGTCGAAGGCGGAGAACTTCACCGCGTAGACGCCGATCATGCAGAAGAGGATGATGCAGGCGAGCAGGAGGGCGCGCGGCAATTCCAGGATGCGGGCGAGCAGGGGGATCAGCGGCAGGTTCAAGATCAAGAGGAAGATGTTGCCGATGTACATTGAGGCGATGACACCCCAGAACACGTCGGGGCGCTGTTGCAGCATCATCGGCCCCGGGGTGACGCCCATGACCAGGAGGGCGCCGAGCAGCACCGCGGTGGTGCCGGAGCCGGGCACGCCCAGGGTCAAGAGCGGCACGAAGGAGCCGCCGCAGGCCGCGTTGTTGGCGGCTTCGGGGGCGGCCACGCCCTTGATGTTGCCCTTGCCGAAGGTGCTGGCGTCCTTGGCCAGCCGCTTTTCCATCGAGTAGCCGAGAAACGAGGCGACGGTGGCGCCGGCGCCCGGCAGCACGCCGATGAAGAAGCCGAGCACGGAACTGCGGCTCACGGGCCCGGCCATTTGGCGGATTTCGCCGCGGTCGAGCTTGAGCGAGCCGATGGCCTGGGTGGGCGGGGCCTTGGCACCGCCACGCAGCAACAGGACGAAGACTTCAGCCAGCGCGAACACGCCGAGTGCTACGACCAGGAAGTCGATGCCCTGCAACAGGTGCGGCTGGCCGAAGGTGAAGCGCTGGGTGCCGGTTTGGAGGTCGATGCCGACGATGGAGATCATCACGCCCAGGACGGCGGCGATCAGGCCCTTGACCAAGGCGGTGTCGGAGAGACTGACGACGGCGGTGAGGCCCAGGACCATGAGCGCGAAATATTCGGCGGGGCCGAAGGCGACGGCTACCTTGGAGAGGGCTGGGGCCACCAGCATCAAGAAGACGACGCTGATCGTGCCGCCGATGAAGCTGGCATAGGCGGCGATGGCCAAGGCCTTGCCGGCCTTACCCTGGCGCGCCATCGGGTAGCCGTCGAAGCTGGTGGCGACGGTGCCGGCGACCCCCGGCGCGTTCAACAGGATGGAGGAGGTGGAGCCGCCGAAGATGGCGCCGTAATAGACCCCCGCCATGAGGATCAGGCCCGAGGCCGGCTCCATGCCGAAGGTGATGGGGATCATCAACGCCAAGGCGCTGATCGGCCCCAGCCCCGGCAGCATGCCGATCACCGTGCCGGCGAAGACGCCCGCGAACACGTAGACCAGGTTCATCGGCTGCAGGGCGATCTGGAAGCCGAAGAGGAGGTTGGCGAAGGCGTCCAAAGTGGCTCCCCTACGACATCAAAATGGCAGCAGCCCGGCGGGCAGGTTGATCGCCATCAGGCGGGTGAGGGCGAGGTAGAAGAGAAGCGGCAGGCCGATGGCGACGGTCGCCAGGATCCACCATTGGCGGTAGCCGTAGAGGACGGCGAGGCCCGCGACCAACAGGGCGGAGGCCAGGACGAAGCCGAGCGGGCGCAAGGCCCAGGCGTAAAGGGCGATGGCCAGGGCGGTGAGGAGGACCTCCAGCCAGGGGCGGCCGGTGGCGGGCTCGCTTGGCCGGGTGTCGGCGTTTTTGGTCAGGAACAACAGGGCTGAGAGGCCCAACAACAACCAGCCGAGGACCTTCGGGAAGAGGTCGCTGTCGACCGGGCGCGGCAGCGGAAAACGGCGGATCTGGAAGGCTTCGTTGAGATACCAGACCGCGAACACCGCCAGCACCAGGGCGAGGACCTGGTTGGCGCCGAGGCGAAAGCGGTTCGAGGTCACGGGCCTTGCGCCGCAACGAGGCGGGGGGCGGGATCGACGCCCGCCCCCCTTTGCCTCACATCAAGCCGAGATCGGTCAAGATGGTGGAGAACTGCTCTTTCTGGCCGTCGAGGAAGGCGCCGAACTCGTCGGGGCCCTGGAACGCATCGAGCCAGCCGAGCTGCGCGCGGGCCGCCAACCAGCCCTCGGTTTCGGCCATGCTGGCGAAGAGGTCGGCGTAGTAGGCGACGGCTTCGGCCGGCATGTCGGGGGTGCCCATGATGCCGCGCCAGATGTCGAAGGTGAAGTCGATGCCCTGCTCTTGGAAGGTCGGCACGTCCGGCAGCGCCTCCATGCGCTCGGGCGCCGAGACGGCGAGTGCCCGGATTTCGCCGCCGGCGAGCTGGGCCGACGCCTCGCCGGCACCGGTTGCGACCGCCTGCACGTGGCCGCCCAACAGCGCCACCATGGCCTCGCCACCACCCGAGAACGGAATGTAGTTCAAGGTCGCCGCATCGAGCCCGGCGGCGCGGGCGGCACCAGCGCTGGCGATGTGGTCCATCGAGCCCGGCGCCGAGCCGCCACCCACGGCGAGTGCCGGATTGGCGCGGATCGCCTCCATCAGGTCGTTGATCGTCTCATGCGGGCTGTCGGCGCGCACCAGGATGATCGAATAGTCCGTGATGAGCCGCGCGATGGGCGTGAACGCCGTATGGTCGAAGGCCGACTGACCGGCCAGCGGCACCAGGATGATCGGCGGGCTCACGGCAAACAGCTTGTGCGGGTTGCCGCGGTCGGCGGCGATCTGCGCCCAGGCCACCGAGCCGCCACCGCCCGGAATGTTGATCGGGGCGAAGTTCTGCTCGGCCAGCCCCTCCTCCTGGATCACCCGCGCCGTCGTCCGGATCAGCGTGTCCCAACCGCCGCCGGGATTGGCCGGGGCGATGTACTCGATGGCACGCGTGGGCTTCCAATCGGCCCAGGCCGTAAGCGGTACGACGGTCAAGGCCGCGGCGACGGCAAGGCCAGCGCTGGCTGCACGGAGCATGACGAACCTCCTCTCGTTTCTTCCTTAGGTGTAACGTAGAGAGCACGTTCGAGAAAAGCTGTCACGACCGATGGTCGGCGAGATGGCCGTGTGAAGAAAGGGAAGGAAGGGAAAGGGGGCTTTTGGCCCCCTTTGGAACCCCCAGCCGAACGGATCGCGGGTCGTCAATGCGACCCGAGATCCGTTCGGCCGCTTTTCCGAAGTGGCGGCGGCGCAGCCGTCGCTCGGGGGTCCCAGTGCAGCGGCGCAGTCGGACGGTTCACGTCCGACTGCG
>RECO01000269.1 GCA_007694015.1 Geminicoccaceae bacterium | reverse complement strand
TGCATCAACGGCGCATCCGGAGCGGAACGCTCCGAATGCGCCTGTGCACTAGCCTGCCCTAACCTCGACAACCCTTCAATAACGGCCGATCGTTCGTGCCAGGAGGCAGCGGGCGAGTGTCCAGGGTGGGCGTGATTGGAGGCGGGCGTCGGCGAGATCGAAGCCGTAGCGGCGCAAGCGGGTGAGGTCTTGGCGGGCGAGGAGGGCCTGGATCAGGACCGGGGCGGCGCGGCGGCCGTGGCCGTGGCGGCTGGCGGTCAGGAGGTCTTCGGCGCGGGCGGCGGCGGTTTCGACCAGGGGCCGGAGTTCGGGCGGGATCGGGGCACCGTCTTGGGGGGGGCTCGCGAAAGCGCCGGTGGTGCGGCGGACGACGAACGGCAGGGCGCGGAGGATGCCGAGCAGGCCGTAGGCGGTGCCGACGGTGCCGGCGGCTCTGACGAGCCGAGGTTCGGCTTCGATGATGCGCGCGGCGGCCTGGTTGAGGGCGCCGGCCGTGCTGGCGGCATAGGCTTCGAGCTGGTCGAGGCGGGTGAGCGGGGAGGCGTCGAGTTCGCGTTCGCGGGCGTCGATCAGCGCGCCGAGTGCCGCCCGGTCGAGGCGCGCCGAGAGGTCGGTTGCGGCGAGGAAGCTCAAGACGGGGTGGCGCTGGTCGATCGTGTCGGCGGCGAGGGCGTCGCGCCACCATTGCAGGCGGATCAGCCCCGCCATCGGCTCGCGCACGGCGTCGGGGATGCGGGCGAGTTCGAGGTTCAAGAGGAACAGCGCCAGCAAGGCGGGGCGATGGGCGCTGTCGGCCATGAGGACCTGGAGGAAGCGGTCGTGATCGCCGGCGCGAAGCGCGCCCAGGGGATCGGCGGCGACGTCGATCGCTGAGGCGGAGGCGGGGGCGGGGGCGTCGGAACGCATGGCGGGGCTTCCACGTTGGTTTGACAAGCACGGGCGGGTGCGTATGTCTCGCCCTGTCGCTGCCACCAAGCCCTGACGGGAGGATTCACATGGCTTTCGAACTGCCGGCGCTGCCTTACGCGCACGACGCTCTCGAACCCTATATGGGCCGGGAGACGCTCGAACTCCACCACGGCAAGCACCACAACACCTATGTCGTGAACCTGAACAATCTGGTCGAGGGCGCCGGCCTCGGCGGCAAAAGCCTGGACGAGGTTTGCGTCGAGGGCTTCAAGGCGGCCAATGCCGGCATCGTCAACAATGCGGGCCAGCATTGGAACCACAACCTCTTCTGGTCGATCATGAAGAAGGATGCGGGCGCACCCGCCGGCGAGCTGGCGAAGCGGATCGAGCACGACTTCGGCACGCTCGACAAGCTGAAGGAAGAGTTCAAGGCGGCGGCGGTCAGCCAGTTCGGCTCGGGCTGGGCCTGGCTGGTGGTCGACGGCGACAAGCTGAAGGTGATGAAGACGCCGAACGGCGAGAACCCGTTGATGCACGGCATCCAGACGACGCTCATGGGCATCGACGTGTGGGAACACGCCTATTACCTCGACTATCGCAATCGCCGTCCCGACTACGTCCAGGCTTGGCTGGACCACCTGGTCCACTGGGAGGCCGTGGGCAAACGCCTCGGCTGAGGTGCGGTCGATGACGACAAGGGGGATGCACGGGCGTCCCCCTTTTTTGTGACGGGCAGCGCCGGCGCGGCATGAAATTGTCGTCAAAGCGTCACGAAACGTGCTTAGAGCGGGCGCCCAACACGAAGGAGAACTACCATGCGGGGATCTTTGGCCTTTGCTGGGGCGTTTGCTGGGGCGCTGGCACTGGGAGTGAGCTTGGCCGGCACGGCGCAGGCGGACGACGCCGACACCTATTTTCAGGGTGAGACCATCCGGATCATCATTCCGTTCTCGGCGGGCGGCGGCACCGACACCTTCGGCCGGCTGATCGCCCAGCATCTGGGGCGGCACGTGCCGGGCAATCCGACCGTGATCGCCGAAAACGTGACCGGTGCGGGCGGCCTGTTGGGCTCCAACGAATTCGCCGAGCGGGTGGCGAAGGACGGCAAGACGCTGTTGACCGCGTCGGGGCATTTGAACCTGCGGGCATTTCTGGGCCTGGAGGGGCTGCGGCTGCGCCTCGACGACCTGACGCCCGTGGTGGCCGCACCCATGGGGCACATCACCGCCTTGAACACGCGCGCCACCGGTATCAGCGATCCGGCCGAGTTCATGACGCTCCGGGGGCGCGTGACCAAGGGCATCACCGACCCGGTCGGCCTGATCGAATCGATCGTCACGCTCGAGATGTTCGACATCGATTACCGCCCGATCCCCGGTTATGGCGGCCGCGGTGACACGCGGATCGCCTTCGAGCGCGGCGAGCTGATGATCACGACGCAGGCCACACCCGCGCACAACGCACGCGTCGAGCCGTTGATCGAGGAGGGCACGGCGATCGCGCTCTACGCCATCGGCTTCGTCGACGCCGACGGCAATCCGGTGCGCGATCCGGGTGCTCCCGACATCATCACCGCCCCTGAGCTCTACCAGCAGATCCATGGCCAGATGCCGTCGGGTCCGGCGTGGGAAGCGTTCAAGGTCGTCGCCAACCTCGTGCAGAACACCCGCGGCACGATTTGGGTGCACAGCGAAGCGCCGGCAGCGGCGCACGAAGCGCTGCGGCGCGGGGTGGATGCGATGGTGCAGGACCCGGCGTTCCTGGCCGATGCCGAAGCGATCCTCGAGGGCTACGAGGTGATTTCGGGCGACGGTCTCGACCAGATCAAGGCCGACCTCGACGCCGCCCCCGCCGACGTCGTGGTCTGGCTGCAGACCATGATGACCGAGAATTTCGGCGTGCAGTTCGAGAACTGAACCGGCGAGCCGGGCGGGGACCCTGTGCCCCCGCCGCGACGGCGCTTTGCCGCCAGCGCAAAACGGTCTACATCCGCCGCGTTGATCGCTTGGGGCGGAGGGCGACATGGCGTTGGCGTACCTTGAACTGCGCGAGGGCATCATCCACACCTGCCTCGAGATGAACCGGTTGGGGATCAACCAGGGCACCTCGGGCAACGTCTCCGCGCGCACGCCCGAGGGTTTTCTCATCACCCCTTCCGGTGTGCCCTACGACCGCATGCAGCCCGAGCAGATCGTCGCCATGGACCTCGACGGCGGCTACTGGGGCGAAAGCCTGCCCTCCAGCGAATGGCGGATGCACCAGGACATCTACCGCGAGCGGGCCGAGGCCCAGGCGGTGGTGCACACCCACTCGACCTACGCCACCGCCCTCTCCTGCCTGCGCCAAGGCATTCCGGCCTTTCACTACATGGTCAGCGTGGCGGGTGGGGCCGACCTCCGCTGCAGCAGCTATGCAACCTTCGCCACGGCCGAACTCTCTGACGCGATGCTGGCGGCACTGCACCAACGCAGCGCCTGCCTGCTCGCCAATCACGGCATGATCTGCTTCGGCGAGAACCTGGCCAAGGCGCTCTGGCGGGCGGGTGAGGTCGAAGCTCTCGCCAAGCAGTATTTCATCGCCCGGCAGCTGGGCGAGCCCGTGATCCTCGACGACGCCGAGATGCAGCGGGTGCTGCGCCGCTTCAAGACCTATGGCCAGCAAGCGAAGGCCACGACAGGCGCCGAGGCCGACGCCATCGAAGCCCCGGTGCGCCGCGACGCCGCCTGACTCGGTCACGGGTTGCATTCCTATATGGGAATAACTACCTTGCGGTTGAGCCTGCAAGGAGAACGACGATGCGCGCAGTCCCCGGTTCGTTGATCGCCCTCGCCGAGCGCTCAGCGATCCCCGTCAGCATCGCCGACGCCCAGGCCCCGGACCAACCGCTGGCCTACGTCAACCAGGCCTTCGCCACCCAGTCGGGCTACGACCAGAGCGCCATCATCGGCCGCAACTGCCGCTTCCTGCAAGGCCCCGCCACCGACCAGGCCGTCCGCCGGCAAATTGCCCCGGCCCTGGCCGCCGGCCGCGAAGTCGTCTGCACGCTCGCCAACTACACCAAGGACGGCGAACTCTTCGACAACTTCTTGATCATGCGGCACATCGAGGACGATGCGGGCCGGCCCGTGTTCATCCTCGGCTGCCAGCACTTCCACAAGAAGCGCCGGGTCAACGACGCTGACTTGCGCCGCCACATCGACACCGGGTGCCTGATAGAGGCCGAGTTCCGCCGCACCATGACGACCGCGGGCAAGGTCCTCCAGGAGAGCCAGCGCCTCGGCGCCGATGCCCTCTTCAATCTCGCCCAACGCTACCTGCAGCGCAGCCTGGGCCAATCGCTGCTCCACGCCTGAGGCCCAGACTCCGCTCGGGCTCAGCCGACGTCGCTGCCGGGCACGACGTGCAGGTGGCCGTGGCGCACACCGCGCTGCGTCACCACGGCGTCGGCTGCCTCCTGCACCGAAGATGACGGCCCGCGCAGCACCGCCACTTCGAGGCACGTCTCGTGACCGAGATGGACGTGCAGGGTGGCCACGTTGAGGTCGTGGTGGTGGTGCTGGACGTGGGTCAGCCGCCGCGCCAGGTCGCGCCGCTCGTGGTCGTAGACATAGGTCAGCGTCGCCACGCACGGGCGCTCGGGGTCCGCCGCCGCCGCTTCCCGCCCCAGGCTTTCCCGCACCAGATCGCGAAACGCCTCGGACCGGCTCGGATAGCCGCGCCGGCGCATCACCTGGTCGACCCAGGCCAAGAGTTCGTCTTCGATGGTGATGGTAATCCGCTGCATCGCTGGCCTCCCGCTATCGCTGATCCCGGCCCCACGCCGTCCGGAAGCGGCCTGTCGAGGCTCCGGACTTTTCATGGCCACGCGCTACCGCTAGACCCATGCGGTCGTGGAAGAAAGGAAGCAAAGGGTGGCTCGAGCAGGGTGGCCGCAGCGGGTTCGGGTGGTCGAGGTCGGCACGCGTGACGGCTTTCAGGCCGAACCGACGTTCGTGCCAACGGCCGTCAAGATCGACACGATCAACCGTCTGATCGAGGCGGGCGTTCGCCGCTTCGAGGTCACGTCGTTCGTCTCGCCCAAGGCCGTGCCGCAACTGGCCGATGCCGCCTTGGTGATGGCCGGCATCGACCGCCGCCCGGACGTCGAGCTGACCGCACTCGTGCCCAACCCGAAGGGTGCCGAAGCCGCCGCCAAGGCCGGCGTCGATGCCATGGTCGTCTTCTGCTCGGCCTCGGCAAGCCACAACGCCAAGAACGTCAACCGCACGATCGCCCGTTCGCTCGAGGGCTTTCGCGACGTCGTTGCCATCGCCGAGGCCGCCGGCAGCCGCGTCCAAGGCGCGATCGCCACCGCCTTCGGCTGCCCCTTCGAGGGCGACGTGGCGACCGCCGCGGTGGTCGATCTGGCCAAGGCCTATGCCGATCTGGGCATTCGCCATGTCACGCTCGGCGACACCACCGGCATGGCGACGCCGCCTTTGGTGCGGGAGCGCTGTCGGGCCCTGCGCGCGGCCTTGCCCGAGAGCGAGATCGCCCTCCACTTCCACAACACCCGTGGCATCGGCCTCGTTAATGTCTACGCCGGGCTCTTGGAGGGCATCGACCTTTACGAATCGGCGATCGGCGGGCTCGGCGGTTGCCCCTTCGCGCCAGGGGCCACCGGCAATATCTGCACCGAGGATTTGCTCTACCTGCTCGACGAGTGCGGGATCGAGACCGGGATCGACCTGGCGGCCGTGGTCGCCGTTGCCAAGCGCATCGAGGCCGAGATCGGCCGGGAGTTGCCGGGGCAGGTGATGAAGGCGGGACCGCGGCTGGCCTTGCGGCGGCTCGACGAAGTCAGGACGGCGTGCGGCTGATGACCGAGATGCGCCCGCCCCTCGACGGTATTCGCGTGGTCGACCTCACCCGCGTGCTGGCCGGCCCCTTCTGCACCATGCTCCTGGGCGACATGGGCGCCGAGGTGATCAAGGTCGAAGGCCACGAGGGCGACCCGGTGCGCCGCCAGGGCACGCTCAAGGACGGCCTGAGCTGGTACTTCGCCGCCTTCAACCGCAACAAGAAGTCGGTGGTCATCGACCTCAAGACCGACGCCGGCAAAGAGCTTCTGGCACGGCTGATCGAGACGGCGGACGTGCTCGTCGACAACTACCGGCCGGGCGTGCTCGCCAAGATGGGGTTCGGTGCCGAGCGGCTGGCCGAATTGAACCCGCAGCTCGTGACCTGCAACGTCAACGGCTATGGCAGCACGGGACCCTATGTCGACCGCCCGGCCTTCGACTTCGTGGTCCAGGCGATGAGCGGGTTCATGAGCGTGACCGGGGCCGAGGACCAGCCGCCGATGCGCACGGGCCTGCCGATCACCGACCTGGTGGCCGGGCTCTATGCCGCCTTCGGCGTGGTCAACGCGCTGCACGCCCGCCGGCACAATGGACGCGGCCAGCACGTCGACAGTGCGATGGCCAACGGCATCCTGTCGCTGATGGCCTATCTGGCGTCGGAGCACTTCGCCACCGGGCAATTGCCGCCGCGCACCGGCAACGACCATCCGCTGGTGGCCCCCTATGGCCTCTTTACCGCGAGCGACGGCGAGGTGGCGGTGGCCCCCAGCAACGACACCGTGCTGCGGCGGTTCCTCCGCGCCATCGAGCTGGAGCACCTGTTGGACGACCCGCGCTTCAGCACCAACGAGGCGCGCTTTCCGCGCCGCGCCGAGCTGCGCGCGTTGATCGACGCGCGGATGCGGACAGAGAGCCAGGCGCACTGGATCGAGGTCTTGAACCGGGCGGGCGTGCCGTCGGGCAAGGTGCAGGACCTGGCCGAAGTGTTCGCCGACCCGCAAGTCCGGGCGCAGGAGATGGTGATCGACGTGGCCAGAGCCGGTGCCGCACCGGTGCGGATGCTGGGCTTTCCGGTGAAGCTCAGCCAAACACCCTGCACGGTGCGACTGCCGGCACCGGAGCTCGGCGAGCACGACGACGAGATTCTGGGGCCGCTGCGCCGAGCGTAGCGGGTCAAAGCACGGCCAGGACCGGCCATGAACAGGGAGGAAGCACGACGATGGTGACGCAGCGGCGAGACTGGCTGAAGGCCGGCCTGTTGGGGGCAGCCCTCGGGGCCGTGGTGACGTTCGGCAGCGCCCAGGCCCAGCAGGTGATCGAAATCCACAACACCATGAGTGCCGGCGGCTCGGAAGAGGCCGCACTGCAGAAGTTCAAGGAGCTGGTGGAGGAACGGAGCGAGGGCCGCTTCGAGGTGCGCTATTACCTGGCGGGCCAACTCGGCGACGAGAACGCCGTGTTGGAGCTCCTGAACCTCGGCCAGACGCAGATGGCGCTGACCGGTGGCAATTTCATGAACCAGTACGCGCCCCAATACGACGCCATTTCGGTGCCGTTCCTCTTTCCCAGCTGGGAAGCGGTCGAAGCCTATATGCAGACCCCGTCCGGCGAGGCGTTGCAGGCGCAGGCGCTCGAGCGCGGCGGCGTGCGCTACATGGGCCCGCAAAAGCGCGCCTTTCGCCACATGACCTCGAACCGCGCGATCCACGAGCCGGCCGATCTCGCGGGGCTCAAGATGCGTCTGCCGCAGATCCCCTTGTGGCTGGACGTCTGGGAAACGCTCGGCGTCCAGGCGGTGGTGATCCCGGCCCCCGACATCTACCTCGCCATGCGCACGGGCCAGGTCGAGGCGCACGAGAACAGCCTCGCCTCGCCCTACACCCGGCAGATGTGGGAGGTGCAGGACTACATCATCATGACGGGGCATCTCTCCTTCCCCTGGCACTACGTCGTCAGCGAGCGCTGGTGGAGCGGGCTTTCCGAGGACGACCGGGCGATGATCGCTGAAGCCGTCGAAGAGGCGCGCGTCTATGGCGGCCAGGTCGAGGACGAGATGGACGACTATTACATCGAGCAGTTGAAGGCCAACGGCATGACCTTCATCGAGGTCGATCCGCTCACCTTCCGCGAGGCGGCGATGCCGGCGATCGAGCGGGCCATGGCGTCGATGGCAGCGGGTGTCGCCGCCGACGTCGAAGCCGCCATCGCCGCCACGCAGTAAGCGATGGGCCACCTCCTCGACCAATTCGAGCACGCACTTCTGGTCGTGTTCGACTGGAGTTCGATCCTGCTCATGGCGGCCCTGATCGGCATCGTCGGCTATGCGGTGCTCGGCCGCTACGCCTTCGGCTGGTCGGTGGCGTGGTCGCAGGAGGTGGCCGCGGCGGCTTGCCTTTGGATGGTGGCGACGGGGGCCGCAGCCGCGTGGGCCCGGCGCCAGCACATCGTCATCGACGTGCTGCTGCGCCGCCTCGGCGGGGCGGCCAGCTTCGTCCTCCGGCTCCTGATCGAACTCGCGTCCCTGACGCTTTTCGCCGTCATCTGGCTCGGCGCCTATCGGATGATGTTCACGAGCGCCCACAACACCACGACCGCCCTCGGCATCAGCTTCACCTACCTCTACCTGGCCCTCGTCGTCGGCGTCGGCGGCATGATCGTCTTTTCGCTCATCCACCTCGTCCGTGGTCTGCGCGAGCCCAGGGCGGACGGTCTCTGAGATGGAAACGCTCGTCATCTTTTTGGGGCTGATGATCGCCCTGTTCGTCCTCGGCGTGCCGGTGGCGGTCGCCATCGGCCTCACCTGCCTCGCCGTCCTCGCGCTCGACGGCGGCCTGCAGGCGATCCCGACCGAGCTGTTCGCCCTGCAGATGCTCCGAGGCATCAACGCCTTTCCGATCCTCGCCATCCCCTTCTTCATCCTGGCGGCGATGCTGATGAACGTCGGCAGCGCCACCAACCGCATTTTCGACTTCGCCAACGCGCTGGTGGGCCACATCCGTGGCGGGCTCGGCCATGTCAACGTGGTGGCCTCGATGATCTTCGCCGGCATGTCCGGCACCGCTGCCGCCGATGCGGCGGGCCTCGGCCAGCTCGAGATCAAGGCGATGAACCAGCGGGGCTACCCCTTGTGGTTCTCGACCGGGATCACCGGGGCGTCGAGCGTGATCGGGCCGATCATCCCGCCGAGCGTCGCCATGGTGGTCTATGGCTGGCTCTCCGGCGCCAGCATCTCGGCGCTGTTCATCGCGGCCCTCGTCCCAGGCGTCCTGTTGGGCCTCGCCTTGATGGCGACCGTCCTGGTCTACTCCTACCGGATCGACCTGCCGGTGGCGCCGCGGCCGAGTGCCGGCGAACTCGGCCGCCTGTTCGCCCGCGCCTTCCTGCCGCTGTTGACGCCCGTCATCATCGTCGGCGGCATCTGGAGCGGCGTCTTCACGCCCACCGAATCCGGGGCCATCGCCTCGATCTACGCGCTCATCCTCGGCACGGTGATCTACCGCGAGGTGGGCTTTCGCGAGATCGTCGACGTGCTGCGCTCGACCGTGCAGTTCACCGCCATCATCCTGTTCATCATCGCCATCGCCACCTTCTACGGCTGGCTGCTGGTCCGGCTGCAGATCCCGCAGAACCTGGCCCTCATGCTGGCCGACCTGAACCTCTCCAAGACGGCCTTGCTGTTCGCCATCATGGGCTTTTTCGTCATCGTCGGCTGCTTCATGTCGGTGGTCGAAGCGGTGATGATCTTCACCCCGATCTTCATGGTGGCGATCCGCGCCCTCGGCATCGACCCGGTTTATTTCGGGGTATTGATGGTGGTGACGCTCTCGGTCGGGGTGATCACCCCACCGTTCGGCAACGTCCTCTACATCCTGGTCGGCATCACCAAGCTGCCCTACGAGGCCGTGGTGCGGGCGATGCTGCCCTTCCTCGTGCCCATTTTCCTGGTGATCGCCCTCCTGATCGTCGTCCCCGATCTCGTCACCTTCCTGCCCAACCACTTCCGCTGAGCCGATCTTTCGATCAGGGGCGATTGCCGAGCGGCTCCACCGGGACCACCTCGCTTCCATGAGCACGCCGCACCTGTTCGACGTCAAGGCCCTCCGCCGCCAGCGCAACCGCCACGCGGCGAGCCTCATGGCCGATCCGTTCCTGTTGGAGCTGATGATCGAGCGGTTGTTGGAACGGCTCGGCGACATCAAGCGCGGCTTCACCGACATGCTCGACCTGGGCGGACGGCATGGGCTCTTGGCCCGCGCCCTGGAGCGCATCGATCCGGTCGTGCGTCCGGTCGTACTCGACCCGGCCGAACGGCTCTGCCGCGAGGCCCCCGGCGCAGGGGTCGTTGCCGACCTCGAGACCTTGCCCTTCGCCCGCGAAAGCTTCGATGCGGTCCTGAGCGCCGGCAGCCTGCACCACGTCAACGACCTGCCGGGCCTGCTCGCGCAAACCCGTCAGTGCCTCAGACCCGACGGGCTGTTCCTGGCCGTCTTTGCCGGCGGCGAGACGCTCTGCGAGCTGCGCCGCGTGTTGATGAGCGCCGAGTTGGAGGAGACCGGGGGCGCCGGCTTGCGCGTGGCCCCCTTCGTCGACGTCCGCGACCTCGGGGCCTTGTTGCAGCGCACGGGCTTCGCCTTGCCTTGTGTCGATTCCGACCGGCTCACGCTGACCTATGCCGACCCCTGGCAGCTCCTGGGCGAACTGCGCGGCGCCGGCGAAGCCAACGTGATCCGGGATCGGCCGCGCCAGCCGCTGCGGCGCGCCGTGCTGGCGCGCGCGTTCGAGGCCTATGCGCGGGAGTTCACCGACCGCCGCGGCCGTCTGGTCGTGACCGTCGATCTGGTCACGGCGACGGGCTGGGCGCCGCACCCCGATCAACAGCGTCCGGCACGGCGCGGCAGCGGCAGCGTCAACCTCGCGAAGGCGATGGGCGTCGACCCCGACATCCTGGCGGGCAAACTCAGCCCGCCTGGCCGCCCGCCGCGTTGACCAGCGAGGTCAGCCGGGGTGCCGGCCTCTCCGCCTCGTTGGCGGCGACGTTGCCGCGCAACTGGCCACCGCGCTCGATCTCCAATTCGCCGAAGCGAATGGTGCCCTCGACCACGCCGGTGCTGCGGATCAGCAAGCGGCCGGTCACCGTCAGCTCGCCGCGCACGTGGCCGGCGATGTCGGCCTCCTCGACCTCGGTCTTGCCGTCGAAGGTGCCACCCTTGGCGACGTCCAGCATGTGGCTGCGCTCCAGGGAGGCTTCGACCTCGCCGTAGACGGTCAGGCGATCGCACGCGCTGATCTGCCCCGCGAGCTTGATCCCCTCGCCCACGGTCAGCTGGCGGCTCGGCGCCGGATCGACCGGCCTGGGCGCCACGACGCTGGCGGCCGTCTCGGCCGGGGCACTGCGGCCGGCGCCGGTCGACACCGACGCCGCCGCCGATGGACCGACCGGCACGTCGAGGACGCGGCGGGGCAACTCGACCTTGCTGGGCGTTGCCGACGACGGCGCATCGACATCGGGGGGGGCGGCGGGGTCACGTCGGCGAAACATCGGAACTCCCACGTTGAAGGCGATCGGGGAGACATTTAATCGACTTTGGCGAGGGCGCCAACGGCCGTGTTCCGAGGGCGGCTTGTTGGCGGCGCAACCGTGCCTATAGTCCGCGTCGCCGCCAGCCGTGAGAGGAATCGATGTTTTTTCAGCGCCCGGCCGATGCCCGCTTCGATGTCGTGGGCTTGGGCAACGCCGTCGTCGACGTCATCGCCCCCGCGCCGACCGAAGTCGTCGTCGACGCCGGGCTGGCGCTCGGCGCCATGACCCTGGTCGACGCCGATCGCTCGGACCAGCTCTATGCCCGCATGGGGCAAGGGGTCGAGATGTCGGGCGGCTCCTGCGCCAACTCGATGGCGGCGATTGCCGCCATGGGGGGCGCTGCGGCGTTCATCGGCCGGGTGCGCGACGATCAGTTCGGCCGCATCTTCGTCCACGATTGCCGGGCGGCAGGGGTCACCTTCGCCAACGAGCCGGTCACCGAGGGCGCCCCCACGGCCCGCTGCCTCGTCTTCGTCCACCCGGACAGCCAGCGCAGCATGGCGACCTATCTCGGCGCCTGCGTCGAACTGGGGCCGAAGGACCTGCAACCCGCGCTCATCGCCGATGCTGCCGTCACCTTCCTCGAGGGCTATCTCTACGACCGCGCCCCGGCCAAGGCCGCTTGCCTCGAGGCCGCCAAGCTGGCCCATGCCCGCGGCCGCAAGGTGGCGCTCAGCCTGTCCGATCCCTTTTGCGTCGACCGCTGGCGGGCGGAGTTCCGCGAGCTGATCGACGCCCACGTCGACCTGCTCTTCGCCAACGAAGCCGAGATCACGAGCCTCTTCGAGGTCGAGAGTTTCGACGAGGCGCTGCAGGCGGTCCGGGGCACGGTCGAGATCGCAGCCCTGACGCGGGGGCCCAAGGGTTCGGTGCTGCTCGCGGGCGACGAAGTCCACGTCATCGACGCGGCCAAGGTCGAGCGGGTGGTCGACACGACCGGGGCGGGCGATCTCTACGCTGCCGGCCTGATCCGCGGCCTGACCGAGGGCCTGGATCTCGCCGCCTCCGGCCGCCTCGCCGCTTTGGCCGCGGGCCAGATCATCCAACAATACGGGACCCGTGCGGAAACGCCGCTGGCGCCTTTGGTCAGCGAGGCCGAGCGCAGCCGCGGGGCGCTTCGGGCCTGAACGGAGCCCTCAGCGACGCTCGTCGCCGGCGGCGGGCACGAGCGCCGGCGGGCCGCCCTCGAGGATGCGCACCGCCACCGCCCGGCTGGCGCCCGCGGCCTTGGCCTTGGCCCGATAAAGGGCGGCGTCGGCGTGGCGCATCAGGTCGCGGCCGCGCTCGGCATCGTCCGGGAACAGGGTCCAGCCGATGCTCGCATCGATCCGCACGTGGTGCTCGTCGACGTGCATGGGCTCGCGCAGCGCCGCCAACAGGCGCTCGGTCCAGAGCGTCATGGCCGTGTGCGACATCTCCTCCAGCAACACCGCGAACTCGTCACCGCCGAGCCGGGCGACGAGGTCTTCGGTCCGCACCGCCGCCTCCAGCCGTCGCGCCGTCTCCTGCAGCACGGCGTCGCCGACCTCGTGGCCGAAGCGGTCATTGATCGGCTTGAAGCCGTCGAGGTCCAACAGCGCCAAGGCGACGCGCCGCTCCTGCCGCGCCGCCTTGGCCAGCGCGCGGGCGAGGGCGTCGTCGAAGCAGCGGCGATTGGCGAGCCCGGTCAAGGGGTCCTGCATGGCCAAGCGCTCCAGCTTCTGCTCGGCGCGCTTGCGGCGGGTGATCTCCAAGACGACGCCGAACACGGCCGGACGGCCGCTCGCTTCGGGCGGCATCCCGCAGCGGAGCAAAAACCAGGGTGCCGCGTCGCCATGGCCGAGCCGGAACTCGACCTCGGCATAACCGCCGCCGGCGCTCGCCAAGTCCGCGAGCGCGGTGGCCACCGCCGGGCGATCGGCCGGGTGCAGCTTCGCCAGGAACGTCGCCAAGTCGTCGGTCTCGGTCTCGGTCTCGAGCTGCGGGGTGTCGGCGAGGCGGCCCCAGCGGCAGCCGACCCGATCGGTGTCCAGCCACCACTCGAACAACCCCTCACGCGCCGCATCGACCGTCAGCGCCAGTTGCCAACGACTGAGCGCCAGGAGTTCCGCCTGACGGCGAACATGGCGCCGCAGCAGACGGACATAGGCGATGGCGGCGGCGAGCAGCAGCAAAGCCGCGCCGACCCCGCCCCAAAGCGTCAGTTGCCGCCACCAATCGAGCAGGCGCTCGATCGAATCCTGCTCGGTGTAGAACGCCGCTGGGGCCAGCTCGTCGCTTGCCACCAAGCCCAGCTGGAACAACTTGGCCTGCATCCGCGCCCAGCGCTCGCGGTTGACGTGACCGAGGCTTTGTCCCTCCTCACCCAGCATTGCAGTGACACGCGTCGCCTGAAACCGGTTGAAGGCAAGCGCGTCCTCGACCAGGGGCCCCGGCTCCAACTCCGTGGCGATCCGCCGGGCGATCGCTTCGGGATTTTGCAAGGCATAGCGCCAACCCGCCAGCGACGCCTCGCGAAACCGATCGACCATGGCGGGCCGCAACCGAACCGTATCGGCGTGGGTGAACAGGCTGTCGCCGTAGAAATCGACCCCGTAGGTCTCGGGCCTGATCTCGATCAGGTCCATGCCGAGTTGATCGGCCAAGAACGGCGCCGTCATGCGGTAGCCGAGGACGACGTCGACCGCACCGCTCTGCAAGCGCTCGATGCCGCTTGCGCCTTGTTCCACCGTCACGACGTCGGCCAGACCGAGGCCCTCCAGCTGCAGCACGGCGCGGAACTGGATGTCGGTCAGATCGTTGGGGCGGCGCAGGACGCGCGTGCCGACCATCTGCCGTGGGGTGTGGATGAAGCTGTCCGCGCGGGTGTAGAAGGCCACCAGGCTGGAGGGAAAGACCGAGGCCAGGATCACCAGGGGGCTGCCCTGGTCGCGCGCCAGCAGCACGTCGGCGCCGCCGATGCCGAAGGTCGCGCGCCCGGCGGCGACTTCTTCGGTGACGCTGAGCAAATCGCCGTCGGCGGCACGCACGGTGCGGATCTCGACGTCCAGCCCGGCCTCGGCGTAATAGCCCTGCCACACCGCCGCATAGTAGCCGGCGAACTGGAATTGGTTGTCCCAGCGCAATTGCAACACGACGGTCTCGGCGGAGGTCGGGCTCGCCGCCGCGATCAGGAGGAGAAGGGCCAGTTGGAGGGCCCGCCGCCGCAGACGAAGTGACCCCGCGAAAATGGCCGACCATCCTTCTCAGATCACTGATAATCTATAATTATACGTCAAACGCCGCTATTCAGCCAGCCTCGACCGACCCGGGGCGGGTCATGGCCGTGATCCAGGCGGCAAAGTCCGGATCGCTATCCTGGGCATCGAACCACAGCAATGCGGGCGTTTCGTAGGGGTGTTCGCCCTTGACGAGGTCGCACAACGCTTTCTTCCGCGCCCTGTCGGTCTTCATCAGGACGATCACCTCGCCGTCATCGCGCAGCTCGCCTTGCCAGCGATAAAAGGACCGCATCCCCGGCACCACGTTGACGCAGGCGGCGAGCTGACGGGCAAGGACGGCATCGGCCAGGGCTTTGGCCTCGGTCATGTCGGCCACGGTCGTGTAGAGCATCCCGACGCGCATGATCGCTCTCCCTCGTCTCAAAAGGGCTTTGGAACCCCACCCGCCAGCACGCAGGCGAACTTGTCGGTGTCGATGTTGCCGCCGCAGAGGATCAAGCCGACCCGCTTGCCCGCCATGGCCGCCCGCTCCTGCAACAGGGCCGCGAGCGGGGCGGCGCCTGCGCCCTCGGCGACGTTGTGCGTGGCGCCAAAGTAAAGCCGCACCGCCGCGGCGATGGCCGCCTCGTCGAGTTCGAGGACACGGGCCGCACCCTGTTGGATGATCGCCAAGGCGTCGGGCTCGGGCACCCGGCAGGCCATGCCGTCGGCGAAGGTCAGCGCCCGCTCGGTCGCGATCACCCGCCCCGCCTCGAACGACAGACGGTAGGCCGGCGCACCGGCCGCGACCACGCCGACGATTTCCGTCGAAAGGCCCAACAGATCACGGGTTCGGATCAGCCCGCAAATGCCCGAGCCGAGACCGATCGGTACGTAGACGGTGTCCAACGGGCCGGCGTGGCGGAAGAACTCGAGCGCATAGGTGGCAACGCCCAAGACGAGGGCGGGATCGAAGGACGGGACCATCAAGGCCCCCTGCCGTTCGGCGATGGCGCGCGCCGCCTCGCGCGCCGCATCGAAATCGCGCCCCACGGCCACGACCTCGGCCCCGAAGGCGCGCATCAGGGCGTTCTTCTCGGCGCTGTTGCTCTCGGGCACGACGATGGTGACGGCAAGGCCCGCGCGGCTTCCCGCCAAGGCCAGGCTTTGGCCGTGATTGCCGCGGGTGGCCGTGACGATGGCACGAACGTCCGGGCGCGTCCGCCGCAGTCGGTCGACATAGACCAGCCCGCCCCTGATCTTGAAGGCCCCGGCGGGGGTGTGGTTCTCGTGCTTGACCCACAGCTCGACCCCGGTCGCCTCCGCCAGGAGCGGCCAGGCATATTGCGGCGTCGGCGGCATGTGCCGATAGACCAACGCCGCCGCGGCTTCGAGCTGATCGAGCGTGAACATCGTCACTCCCTGAATGGACGCAAAGAGCCTAGACAGTCGCCGATCAGCCGTCGACGTTGCTGGTGACGGGGCGAACGACGCCCGTTGGGTTGCCTGAGGGGAGCGAAGGATGGACGGCGAGATCGGACGCGAGGCGAGTGTGAACGTGCTGGGCGAGCCCTTGGAATCATGCTCCGCCGCACCGCTCACCGGCTTCTACCGCGACGGCTGCTGCAACACCGGGCCGGACGACCGGGGCCTGCACACCGTCTGTGCGGTGATGACCGACGCCTTCCTCGCCTTCAGCCAAAAGCGCGGCAACGACTTGTCGACGCCACGCCCCGAATTTCGCTTTCCGGGCCTGCGCGAAGGCGATCGCTGGTGCCTGTGCGCGGCCCGCTGGCAGGAGGCGTTCGCCTCGGGCGCAGCACCGCGCGTCGTCCTGCGCGCAACCCATCGGCGCACCCTCGAGGTCTGCCGGCTGGAGGACCTCAAGGCGCATGCGATCGACCTGAGCTGAGAGCGGCCGCGCTCAACGCTCCATCCGGCCGAGCGCGTCGCTCAGCTTGTGCAGGACACGGTCCAAGGCGCGGCGGTCGGAGAGCCCGAGCGCGTCGGTCAACTGCCGCTCCCAATCCAGGGCCACCGCCGCCAGCTCGCCGTAGAGCGCCCAGCCCGCGGGCGTCAGCGACATCCGAACGGCGCGGCGGTCATGCCCGTCGACGGCGCGGGCGACGAGGCCGCGTTGGCGCAGCCGGGCGAGCGCGCGGCAGGCCTTCACCTTGTCGAGGCTTGCCCGGCTGGCCAGTTCGGACACCATCAGATCGCCCTTGCGGCCCAGGACAGCGAGGCAACGCCACTCCGGAATGGTCACGCCGAAGCGCGCATCGTAGCGTCGACCGAGTGCCCGGCTGACCTCTGCGCTCAACACGGCCAAGCGGTAGGGAAGAAACGCCGCCAGCTCCAACTGGCCCAAAGGCACGCCCAAGGACATCGCCGTTCACGCTCGCGCAATTGATTTCAAACGAAACGTTAGCAACGTTGTCCCACTGGAAACAGCGTGCTTCTATGCGACGTCCGTCGTCTTGCGGTGCCGCGAGCGCCCAGGGCGACGCGACGGTCAAGGTCGAGCGGTAAGACCATGGTCGAAGAGAATGCGGCGGCAGCGCCTCTGCGCACCGACACGCATCGAGGACCGTGGCCCCCTTCGACGGCGGCGGCCGCGTCCCGTGCCGGCGTGTTGGGTGTTGCGGCGGCAACATCGACGCGCCGATGGCGACGTCGCCGTCTTGCGAGGTCCAGCCTCGGGCGAGCTTTCGGGGAGGGCGGCGGCCGGTAGTTTCGAACCGGCCGCCGCAGCCCGGCGCTCGCCTTCGACCACCCACCGCAAATCCGAGGCGAGACGCCGCCGCTCAGGCTTGGGCGGCGGCCAGTTCACGCACCCGCCGGATCATCGCATGCAGGCCGTTGGCGCGCCCGGGGGTGAGGTGGCGGCCAAGGCCGACGCGATCGAACACGGTCGGCGGGGTGGCGACGATTTCCGCCGGCGGGCGGTCGTCGTAGAGGCGCATCAACAAACCGATCAGGCCTTTGACCAGGATGGCGTCGCTGTCGGCATCGAGATGCAGGCGCCCGGTCCTCGGGTCGACATGGGCGACCATCCACACCTGGCTTTGGCAGCCGTGCACCTTGTTCGCCTCGGTGCGCGAGGCGGCGGGAAACGGCTTCAGGTTGCGGCCGAGGTCCATCACGTAATCGATCTTGTCGCGCCACTCGTCGAACAGGGCGAATTCCTCCTCGATCGCGCGTTCCTCGTCCTGGATGGTGGCCTCGGCCATGCTCCCTCCTTGCGTGTCGGCTCAGGACCGGCCCTTGATCGCGGCGAAGGCGTCGAGGGCCCGCTGGCGTGCCCGTTTATGCTCGACGATGGGTTTTGGATAGGTCTTGCCCAGCTGCACACCCGCTTTGGCCAGCACCTCGGGCGGTGCCTGAAAGGGGCTGTGCAGGACCTTGTTCGGCAAATCCGCCAACTCGGGCACCCAGTGGCGGACATAAGCGCCCTCGGGGTCGAATTTTTCGCCCTGCAGCACGGGATTGAAGACGCGGAAATAGGGGGCGGCGTCGGGGCCGCAGCCGGCCACCCACTGCCAGCCGAGGGTGTTGGAGGCAAGGTCGGCGTCGACCAGGTTGTCCCAAAACCACGCCGCACCGTGTTGCCAATCCTCCAGGAGGTGTTTGACCAGGAAGGAGCCGGTGATCATGCGGACCCGGTTGTGCATCCAGCCGGTGGTCCGGAGTTCGCGCATCCCGGCATCGACGATCGGGTAGCCGGTGCGCGCGAAGCGCCAGGCATTGCGGGCGTCCTTGTCGTCGGCCCAGGGAAAGCCGGCAAAGGCCGGCTTGAGCGGGGCCTGGGGAAGATGGGGAAAATGATAGAGGATGTGGTAGCCGAACTCGCGCCACAAAAGCTCCTTCAAGAAGGTTTCGCTGCCACTGCCGGGGCTTAGGGCACGATCTCTACCTAAGGTGTCAAAAACCGCGTGCCAGGCTTGGCGCGGGCTGAGTTCGCCCCAGTGCAGATGCGGCGAAAGCCGTGACGTCGCAGCAAGATCGGGGCGGTTCCGTTTGTCCCCGTAATCCTCCAAGTTATCCTCAAGGAACCGCTCTAACCTATTGATTGCAAAGACTTCGCCCGGACTCCATGCAGCTTGGAGCCCGGCCGTCCAATCGGCGGTTGACGCATCATGATTCGAAATTCGGCAAAATGCCGTCGAGTCGACTTTGGGTGGAAGCAGGCGATCCGGCACGGTCAAAGGGCGCAAAGGCGCCGATTTCTCGAAGCAGGCTCGTGCGAAAGGCGTATAAACCTGGTACGGATCGCCCCCCTTCGTTGCCACCGTCCAGGGTTCGAACAGAAGCGCGCCATTGCTGCTCCAGACCTCGAAGCCACGCGCTTTCAACGCCTCCTTGATGCCCTGATCGCGTTCGATGGCGAAGGGTTCGTAACAGCGGTTCCACGTGACGGCGTCGGCCTCGGCGGCTGCTGCCATGGCCATGAGGACGTCCAAGGGATCGCCAGCACCCACCCACAAGGCGCTGCCGCGTTCGCGCAAGGCCAGGTCCAAGCGCTCCAGGCTGCGGTCGAGCCACCAGCCTGACGCGCCGCCGGGTCGCCAGGGGCCGGGGCTCGACTGATCGTGGATGTAGACGGGCTGGACCGCACCGCGCTTGGTGGCCTCGACCAGGGCGGGGTTGTCGGCCAGGCGGAGGTCTTGGCGGAACCAGACGAGGGTGGTGGGCAAGGCTTCGACCCTTCGTGGTGGCGGAGCAGCAGGGAGCGGGCGGGAAGGTGCGGGGCTCGGACCCCACACCCTCCAGCCGTGGCGCGCCGCACCGCTCCAGGAGGAAGGGGCGGCACGAGCAGCACGCACCCGCTGGCAGAACCCGACATAGGGCACCAGGGCCAGGGCGCCAGCGGCAAGGCGAATGCGCGGCACGCGGCCGGGGCCAGCCGGTGGCAAGGGCGTCGTTCGCACCACAGCTCGTCATGAGCTAAATTATCAAAATTACACCGTACAATTCTGATTTTAAAAGATTTTATCGACGCGAAGTTGGGTTCCTGAGATCGTTGACCTCGGGGCGACGGCTTCTGTGGCGGCGGTCTTCGACGCGACGGGCCTCACCAGCGTGGCGGCCGGGCTCGCCTTCCTGCAGGTCGTCGCTGGCTGCGGTGGCGAGGACGTGCGCCCCCGAACGCCGCTGGCGTGCATCCGCCCGTGGGCTCGACCATGGGCTCGTGCGCCTGTGCGCCAGAGCGTTTTCCGAAAGGCTCGACCATCCCGCACCCCGCCCATCAACCGGCTTCAGATCGACCGCAGCAGCCGGCCGAGGCCAGGGATCGCGCCCTGCCACCCGACGGCGCGCAAGCCAGCCCAGAGCAGCGTCTGGTTGCTGGTCAAGACGGGCTTGCCCGCGGCCTGCTCCAATTGCTCCAGGGTGGCGAAGGTCGGCAAATCGGTCGCCAGCAGGACCAAGGCGTCGGCCTCGGCCGCCGCGAGCGGTGCGGCGAAGGCGGCAAGCGTTGCGGCGTCGACCTTGGGCACGTCGAGCATGGCCGTAATGTCCAGCGTAGCGTCGGCGACCACCTCCAGACCGTGGCTCTGGAAAAACGGCGGCGCCAAGGCGTGGACGGCGCGCGGATAGGGCGTGCCGAGCGCGATGCGCCGCACCGCCAGGGCCGCCATCGCATCGCGCAGTGCCGTCCAGGCGGAAAAGGTCGGCCGGCCGACCGCGACCGCGATCTCCTCCATGCGGTGCTCGCTCCAGCCGCGCTCCATGATGAAGGTGGTCACCATGTCGCAATAGCCGATGGCGTCGACGTCGGTGGCAGCGATCCGCTCGACGGCCATGTCCACCTCCGCCTCCATCGCCTCTACCGCGCTGACGGTGAGATCGCCCCGCGCCAGGATCCGGGTGGCGAAGAGGGCCGTGTCGGGCGGGAGCACCGACCAGAGTTCGGGCTCGATCACCGAGTTGTTGGCCGGGACGACGAGCCCCAGCCGGCCCTTCTTGCCAAAGCTCATCGCGCGTCCTCCTGAGCCGCCAGTTGCCGCCGTTGCCATTGCCCGGCCGGCGTGCGGGCGCACAATTTGCCGTCGGCGGCGATCACCTCGCCGCGGCGCACCGTCAGCACCGGCCAGCCCCGGAGCGTGACGCCCGTAAAGGGTCCCTGCGCCGCGCGCGAGCGGATGTCGCCCGGCCCAACCGTCCGCGTCGCCGCCAGGTCGACCAGCACCAGATCGCCGTCGGCGCCCGGACGCAGCACGCCCTTGCGATCGGCGAGCCCGAACAGTGCTGCCGGCCGCTCGCCCAGAACCGCCGCCACCCGCTCCAGCGAGATGACGCCCCGCGCGGCCAGATCGAGCACCGCCGGCACGATGGTGTCGAGACCGGGCGTGCCGCCCGGCATCTGCCAGAGGTCCGCCGTCTCCTTTTCGGCCGGGGCATGGGGCGCGTGGTCGGAGCCGACGACGTCCGCGAGGCCGACGGCGAGGGCCGTGCGGACGGCGGCGACGTCCTGCTCGAAGCGCAAGGGGGGCGCCATCAGGGCGAAACGCCCATGCCGGCCCACGGCCGCCGCGTCCAGGTGCAGGTGGTGGGGCGTGACCTCGATGGCGAGATCGAGGGTCGGCTTAGCGGCCGCCAGCACGCCGAGCCCACCGGCGCTCGAAACCTGGCGCGCGAGCAGGCGGGCCGGCGTCGTGCGGGCGACACGGACCAGCCGTTCCAATCCGGCCACCTCCCATTCGACCGGGCGCGCCTCGACATAAGCCATCGGATCGCTGCGCCCGGCGGTGCGGAACAGCTCGATCCGCTTGGCGGTCGCGCGCTGGTCACCGGTATAGACGCCGAGCAAGGCGCCGAGGCGACCGACTTCGCCCAGTACGGCCGCGAGCGCCGCGTCGTCGTCGAGCACATCGGCCGGGCCGGCCTCGGAAAACTGCGTCTCGAAGGAAACCACACCCGCCGCCCACAAGGGCTCCAGCGCGGCCAGATTGTCCCGCCCGGCCGCGGCCTCGAAGCCGTAATCGACGAAGGCCCGTCCCCGAGCCGCTGCCTCGGCGGCGGCGAGCCCGTCGAGGTCGCGGAGCGACGGGTTGGTATTCGGCATGCAAAGAACGGTGGTAACCCCGCCAATGGCGGCGGCCGCGGTACCCGACGCGAAGTCTTCCTTATGGGGAAAACCCGGATCGCGCATGTGCACATGGCCGTCGACGAAGCCTGCGAAGAGGGCCCGGCCGCGCGCATCCACGCTGACGCGCGCGGCCGCGCGCTCCCCCGCGGCGAGGAGGGCCTCGATCCGGCCGTCGTCGCCGACGACCACGCCGCCCGGCCGGACCGCCTCGTGCGTGACCAAGAGGGCGTCGTGGATGCACAACCGGGCGGGCATCGCGGTCGTCCTTCTCAGCCCAAGGGCCGCGTCAGGCGGGCCAGGCTGCGCTCGACGTTGCGCGGGCGCGGTGCGGGCATGGTCGGGCGCACCATGCGGCCCCAGCCCCTGGCCGTCTCGACCGGTTCCCCGTCCTTCGCGACCAGGCGGCCGCGGACGAACGTCATCACCGGCACGCCCTGCACCGGGCGCCCGTCATAGGGGAATTGGCGGTCGAGCGAGTGCTGGCGCGCCGCACTCAGCGTCGCGTGCCGTTCGAGGTCGACCACGACGATATCGGCATCGGCGCCGACTTGGAGCACACCCTTGCGGCCATAGAGGCCGAAGGCCCGCGCCGGTGCGGCCGCACTCGCCCGGACGTACTCCTCCAGCGTCAGCCGGCCGTTGTTGACCTCGGTCAACATCAGCGGCAGCGAGGTTTCGACACCGAGCAGGCCGCAGGCGATGTCCCAGATCCGCGCGCCGGTCTTCTCGCCGGGCCCGTGCGGCGCGTGGTCGGTGGCGATCATGTCGATCAGCCCGGAGGTGAGCGCCTCCCACAACGGCGCCTGGTGGAACGCGTCGCGGATCGGCGGGTTCATGCGCAGGGCTGCCCCGTTCGGCGCCTCGACGTCGTCCATCGACAAGAGCAGGTATTGCGGCAGGGTCTCGACGGTGAGGTCGACCCCGCGCTGCTTGAAGAAGGCGATGTAGGGCAGGCTCGCCGAGGTGCTTTCGTGGACGATGTGGATCCTGGCCCCGGTCCACTCGGCGATGGTGCACGCCCGGTTCAGGGCTTCCACCGCAACGAGGTCGTCGCGCGCCTCCAGATGTGCGCGCGGATCGTTGCGGCCGGCGGCCTGCAGGCGGGCCTCGCGCCAGAAGAGCATGGGCGAGTTCTCGGCGTGGATCGAGCAGCGCAGCCCAAGGTCGGCCAGGATCTCGAAGCCTTCGCGCACCGCCCCATCGCTCGGACAGGGCAGGTTGCCCGTGGTGTTCCCCAAGAACAGCTTGAAGCCGATCACCCCGGCCTCGGCCAGGGCTGCCAGCTGGTCGAGGTTGTGCTCGCCCAAGAGGCCGTAGAGGCCGAAGTCGACCAGGGACTGCTCCCGGGCCCGTTCGTGTTTCTGCTCCAGATGCGCCACGGTGTCGACCGGGGGCTCGGTGTTGGGCATGTCGAAGACGGTGGTCACCCCGCCCGCGGCCGCCGCGCGCGAGCCGGTCGTCCAGGTCTCCTTGTGCGCCATGCCGGGCTCGCGGAAGTGGACGTGGACGTCGATGACGCCCGGCAGCAGGTGGAGACCGGTCGCGTCGACGACCGTGGTCGCCGGGGGCAAGAGGTCGTCGTCGGCGATCGCCACGATGCGGCCGGCATGGACGGCGATCCCGGCGCGGATCCGGCCGCGCTCGCCGACGATGCACCCGCCTTTGATGACCAGATCGACGCTCATGGGGGTGTGTTCCTCGAGATGGGGTTGGCAGACGTCACCAGTGGTGGCGTCCCCGGATGGTCGAGGTGGGGCTCGATGTCGAGAGCGAGCCGCAACAACGCGGCGTCACGGCCGCGCGGCGCCATCAATTGCACGCCGAAGGGCACACCCAGCCCCGGATAGCGACCGGCCGGCAAGGTGAGCGCCGCAGCGTCGGCGGCATTGGCGGCCCGCACGAAGAGATTGCGGTGCGGATCGATGGGGCGATCGCGACCGTGCACTTGCACCGTTTCGGCGTGGATCGGCGGGGCGGCGAAGGGCCAGGTCGGCGTGAGGACGGCGGCGGCCCCACTGGCCCGAAGCGCGTCGTCCAAGGCCAGGGCGAACCGCGCGCGGGCAAGCCGCGCCGTCACGAGCGCTTCGGGGGCGAGCGCGAGGCCGGCTCGCCTTCGGGCCTGGAGCCGCGGCGAGAGGTCCGCTTCTTCGAACGGTTGCAGCGCGCCTGCGGCCTCGTAGAGCGACACGACACCGGCCCCGGCTTCCCCGTCCTGCCAGCCGTCGATCACACCGACGTCGAGCCGCACGCCCGCCGCCCGCAGCCGGTCGGTCGCGGCTTCGAAGAGGGTGCGGGTGCCATCGTCGCAGGCCGCCTCGATCAGTTCCTCCGGCACGAGCAGGTGCAGGGGTGGCTGCTGCTCCAGGGACGGCACCTCCGCGAGCACGGCATAGGCGCGCGCCACGGTGGCGACGTCGCGGGCAATCAGCCCGACGCTCGTCAGGCTCGGCGTCCGTTCGATCAGCCCCTCGGGCGGCAGCCGGCCGCGGCTCGGCATGAAACCGACCACCCCGCAGTGGCAAGCCGGATTGCGCACCGAACCGCCGCTGTCCGTGCCGAGATGCACCTCGCCGAGCCCGAGCGCTGCGGCGACGCCGGCACCGGTGCTGGAGCCGCCTGCGGTCCGCTCCGGATCCCACGGGTTGAGGCCCATCGGCTCGAACGGGTTGTCCGGCGCGTACATGGCGAGTTCCGAGAGCGTGGTGGCGCCGAGCAGGAGCGCGCCCGCCGCCCGCAATCGGGTGACGATGGCCGCATCGGCAGCGGCAACGCGCGCTCGAAACAAGGCCGCCCCCTCGGTCCAGGGCCAGCCTTCGACCGGGATGCAGCCCTTGAGGGTCACGCCCACACCGTGGAGCGGGAGAGGCTTGCCACCCGCTGCCGGCAGCGCTTCCAGCCGCTCGGCTTGGCGGAGCAGGTCGGGCGCGCGGTGGGAAAACGCCTGAAAGCGCGGGTTGAGCGCGTCGATCCGTTCACTGAGCTCCCTCGCTCGGGCGACGAGACCAGCGCTCAACCGTCCGCCTCCACGATGCAGGCGAACAACGACCCGCCGGGCGGCACCTGCCCCTCGGCACCCCCGCTGATGAAGGTGCGGGTGTGGCCGAGCAGCCCCGCAACGAACCCGCTCGCGGCGGCGCGCAGCTGCTTGTCCGGGGCGACCTCCGAGCTCGCCACCGTCGTCCGAAGGCCGCGCATCCGGCCGTCGGTGGTCGAGCCCGCCTTGAAGAACGCCGCCGGGACGCGCGCCGCATCGACGAGCACGCCGTCTGCATCGAAAGCGAGCCCCGCCTGCCGGAGGCATTGGACCACGGCGCGGCGGTCGATCAGATCGCCCAGCACGGCACCGTGGATGGTCCGCACCCCACCGGTGCCGCGATTGCCCAAGACGGCAACCTCCACCGCCAGGGTCTCCGTGCCGGAGGAGGCCATGCAGCGCCGCGCGTGCGCGTCGTCGTCGCCGGCGAGTGCGGCCTCGATCCGCTCGGGCGGCACCTCGCCGAGGGCCACACCGACGGCCAAGGCCGCAACCGCCCGGCTGGCGGCGGTACTGGCGGCCCGCTGGCGGGTCGCCCGCGGCAACAGGGCGGCGCGTTCGGGCGTGAGCACGGGGCTCTTCACCAGGACCAGGACCACCTCGTCCGGGTGCAGTCCCGCTTCGGCGCGGGCGGCCTCGGTCGCGGCAATCACCGCTTCGACGTGGTCCGGTCCGGTCACCTGGTCCGGCTGCAAGGGGGCGCTGCGCGCAGCACCCAAGGCAAGCCCCGGCGCCGGCGCACCGTCGAGTGCGGCGAGCAGGGTGAGCCCCGGCGTGGCGATGCCCTCCGTTCCCATCGACATGATGACCGTAGCGCGCGCGACCAGATCGCCGCCACCGCGGGCGGCGAGGCTTTGACCGAGTGCCGCCAGGGCGAAGTCGCGGCCGAAATCGTTGGCGCTCGCCGTGCCTTCCGTCTTGCCCAGCACCAACAGGCGGCGCAGCCGTGGCAGCGGCAAGTCATCGAGAAAAGCCTCGAGCGGGGCGGTATCGCCAGGGCTGGTGGTGGGGTACCACGCCACCCGCGTCTCGTAGGGTGTGCCCATGACGGTGGACGATCCATGGTGGATGTTCGTATCCAGAAAAGCCTAGAACAAACCGGTGGCGACGCCAACCGCCTCCGCCGGCCGCTCTTGCGTGGAGAAAGCATCCGATGAAGCGACTGCCGCTGACCGTCGCCTGTGGCAACTACGACCGGACCCGGGCGATCTGGGACGGTCGTGTCCCGATCGAGGGCACCGACACGACCTATGTCTACCTGGAGGCCGAGGAAGCCTTCCACCGCGCTTTCAAGTTCGCCGAGTTCGACGTCAGCGAGATCTCGTTCTCCAGCCACATGATGATGGCCTCGCGCGGGGCGTCCCCCTATGTCGGCATCCCGGCGTTCGTCTCCCGGGTCTTCCGCCACTCGGCGATCTACGTGCGGGCCGATGCCGGCATCGAGCGGCCCGAGGACCTCGCCGGCCGCCGGGTCGGTCTGCCGGAATACCAGCTCACCGCGTGTCTCTGGGTCCGGGGCATCCTGCAGGACGAACATGGGGTGCGGCCGCAGGCGGTGACGTGGTTCAGCGGTGGCCAGGAAGAGACCGGGCGCGGCGAGCGAGCCCCACTGCAACTCCCGCCCGACATCGACTGCCGGCGGATTCCGCCGGACCGCACGCTGGTGGACATGCTGGCCGCGGGCGAATTGGATGCCCTGGTCACGGCCCGGGCGCCGTCGTCGTTCGTCCGGGGCGAGCCCCACGTGCGGCGGTTGTTTCCGGACTACGTGGCGGCCGAGCGCGCGTATTTCGAACGCACGCGGATGTTTCCCATCATGCACCTGATCGGCATCCGCCGCGACCTCGTCGAGCGCCACCCCTGGCTGCCGGTGAGCGTGTACAAGGCCTTCGTCGAAGCGCGCCGGCTGGCCCGCGCCGATCTCGAGGAAATCGGCTGTCTGCGGGTGATGCACCCCTGGATCTACGCCCACACGCAGGACCTGATCGGCTTGATGGGCAAGGATTTCTGGCCCTACGGCATTGAGGCCAACCGGCGTGAACTGGAGGCGATGATGCGGTGGTCGCACGAGCAGGGCCTGGCCGCCCGGCCGCTCGCGCTGGAGGACCTGTTCGCGCCGTCCACGCTCGATCTGGCGCGCATCTGAGGAGGCCAAGATGGCACGGTTGAAGATCGTCGGCGAGGCGGCGGTCAAGGCGGCATTGACCCCGGCGCTGGGGCTTGCCGTGATCGAGGAGGTCTATCGGACTTGCGGCCTCGGCACAGGCCTGGGGCTGTCCGACCCGCCGGCTCTCTTTGCCGGCAGCGGGCGGTCGGACCGCGCCGCACTCAAGGTGAAGGGGGCGACGCTGGCCGCACAGGACCTGAGCGGCTTTCGGCTTATCAGCGACTTGCCGGCCGGCGACCGGCTGCAGACGAGCGATCTCTGCATGGTCTACGACGACCGGACCGGGCAGCCGATCGGTCTGGTCGACGAGGCGTGGCTCTCCTGCTTCCGCACGGCACTCACGGGCGTGGTGGCGGCCCGTCACCTGGCCCGTCCCGACAGCCGGATCGCCGCCGTGATCGGTGCTGGACGCATCGCCCACGAGCTGTTCCCGGCGTTGAGCGAGGTGTTTTCCCTGGAGGAAGTCCGGGTGGTGGCGCGACGACCCGACAGTGCCCAGCGGTTTGCCGCCGCGCACGATGGCCGCTGGGGCCCCCGCTTCGTGGCCGCCGATGACACGGCGACCGCGCTCGATGGCGCCGACATCGCGATCACCCTGACCTTCGCCGAAACCCCGCTGGTGCGACCCGGCATGCTCGCACCCGGCGCGTTCCTCTGCTCCATGGGCGAGACCGAGGAGGTCGATTACGCCGTGCTCGACGAGGTCGACCGCTTCGTCATCGACGACCTCGACTACGCGACCCGGCTCGGCGACGTCGCCTATTGGCTGCGCCGGCCGGGCGTCACCAAGGACACCCTGGCGGCGCGGCTCGACGCGCACATCGGCGAGGTGGTCGCCGGCCGCAAATCCGGCCGGACGAGCGCAAAGGAGCGCATCCTCGCGATCATCCAGGGCATGGCGATCTGCGATCTGGCGCTGTGCGCCTTGGCGTTGCGGGAAGCCGAGGGGGCGTTCGTCGAGATCTGAGGACGAGACCCGGTCGCAGGGGGGGCGATCGGCCAGCGCCGACCGCCCTGCCCCGCCCCTCAGAGCAGGCCGAGTTCGCGATAGGCGCGCTCGGCGCCGGGGTGCAGGGGCACGCCGATCTGCTCGAAGAGTTCGACGGCGGGCGACGGATCCCAGGTCTTGTAGGCGGTGCGCATGTAGGCCGCCGTGTCCTCGCGCATCATCAGCATGACGAAGGCGTAGACCACGTCGTCCGGCACGTCATCGCGGACGACGATGGTGCTCGGCACGCCGAAGGTCAGCACGGGCTCGTCGAAACCGTCGTAGCTGCCGCCGGGGATCGTGTAGGCCATGTAGGCGGGGTTGGCCTCCAGATGGGCTGCCATCTGTTCCTCGGTGTAGCCGATGAGCCGGATGCGCTGGGTGCTGGCGAGCCCCGAGACGGCCGGCATCGGCACCGACGACGACGCCGCGAACACGTCCGTATTGCCGTCGCGCATGCTGTCGGCACTCTCGTTGAAGCCGAGGAACTGCGGTCGGATGGAATCGAGCAGGCCGAGGATCTCGAGGGAGAGTTCGGCGTTGGCCGCCGTGCCGCTACCGGCGGCCCCGACCGACACCCGCTTGCCGCCGAAGTCGTCGAAGCTGGTGATGCCGGAAGCGACACGGGTGACCCAGTGGAGGGGCGAGATCTCGATGGTGGCGACGCCGCGCGCGTTGGTGACCGCCGGTTGCCCCTCGAACGGCCCCGCGGCGCGGACGGCGTTGTAGACCGCGGCGGCGTTCGACATGCCGACGTCGATCTGGTTGGTGGCGAGCAGGCGCATGTTCTCGACCGATCCGCCGGTGGTACGCGCCGTCACGACGATCGCGTCGGTGCGCTCGTTCACGGCGGTGGCAAGCGCCCCGCCCATCAGGAAATAGCTACCGCCTGGCGAACTGGTGCCGATGACCACCGTGTCCGCGGCGAGCGCGGGTGCGGCTGCGAGCCCGAAGAGGACGGTGAGGGCCACCGGCAACCGGCGGCGCTGGCTAGTCGTTGAGGTCGACATCATGGTTTCCTTTCGCGCGAGGTTGGAGGGGGAAGCGTGGCCTCGACCGTGGCGGCGGCGGGCAGCTCCGTCCGGCCCACCCGGCGGCCGAGCGCCCAGACGAGGGCAGTGAACCCGAGGAGGGCCGGCAGCGCCGCCAGACCGTCGGCAAAGACCAGAACGATCCCGCCGGCAGCAAGCAGCAGCCGCGCCAAAACACCGAGCCGGCTGAAGAAGAAGCCCTCGATCGCCGCCGCGAGGAGGATGCTGCCGCAGAGGATCGAACTCAGGGTCAGGGCGATCTGCAAGGGACCGCCGTTCAACAGGAGACCCGGCTGATAGACGAAGAGCACCGGGAGAAAGAAGAGACCGGCGGCTTTCAGCACCGCCGCGTTGCCGGTTGACCACGTCGAGGCGCGGGCGATGCCGGCCGCCATGTAGGCGGCGAGTGCTACCGGCGGCGTGACGTTCGAAGTCTGCCCCCACCACAAGACCAAAAGATGCGCGGCGAGCGGATCGATGCCCAGTTGGATCAGGGCCGGGGCCGCGAGCGTGGCGAGGATGACGTAGGCGGGCAGCACCGAGAGCCCCATCCCGAGCACGTAGGCGATGACGAACACCGCCAGCATCGTCAGGGCGAGGCTCGCATCGGCAAGGCCGATGATCAGCCCGGTGATGCGCAAACCGGTGCCGGGCAGGAGAATGGCGCCGGCGATGATCGACACCACGCCGGCGACGGCGAGGATCGAGAGCGCACCCTGCGCCCCTTCGATCATCGCGAGCAGGATGGCGCGCGGCCCCATGCGCGAGCGCGTGAGCCAGGTGGCGACGACCAGGGTGACGATGGCCAAGAGCCCGATCCGCCGCAGCGAGTAGTCCATGAAGATCAGGACCAGGATGGCGAGCAGCGGCAGGATGAAGGGCCAGCCGCGCTGCAGCGTCGGCCACACGGGCGGGCAGGCGGCGGCCGGCAGACCCGCCAGGCCTTGGCGGCGGGCGTAGAAGTGCACCTGCATGAACACGATGACGAAGAACAAGAGCGCCGGAACCAGCGCGTGCAGGGCGACCACGCTGTAGGGAATGCCGGTGATCGCCACCATGATGAAGGCCGAAGCCCCCATGACCGGCGGCATGATCGTCCCGCCGGTCGAGGCGGCCGCCTCGATGCCACCGGCCACCGGCGGCCGATAGCCTTGGCGGATCATCAGTGGGATCGTGAGCGAGCCGGTGATGGCGACGTTGGAGGCGGCGGAGCCGTTGATGCTGGCGGTGAGCGCGCTCGAGCCCACCGCCGCCTTGGCGCTTCCACCCGCATGCCGACCGAACAATGCGAGGGCGATGTCGTTGAAGAAATCCGAGGCACCGGCGCGGATCAGAAACGCGCCGAACACCAGGAACAGAAACATGTTGGAGGCGAGGATGTAGGTGATGCCGCCGTAGAGGCCGGAGGTGCCGCCGTACATGGCCGTGGCAATGGTGCGAAAATCGAAGCCCGCATGGCGCAACGGGTCGGGCATGAACGGGCCGAAATAGAGAAAGGCCAAAAAGGCCGCGCCGATCAGCGCCATCACGGCGCCGAGCGCGCGACGCGCCGCCTCCAGGCTGCCCAGGATCATGATCCAGCCCATCGCCATGTCGAAATCGCCGATCGGAAAGCCGGCGCTGCGGGCGAAGGCGAGGTAGTTGTCGTTGAAGCGCCAGGTGGCGAAACCGACGGCGAGCAGGATCGCGCCATCGACGATCGCGGGCAGCGGTCCCTTGCCGAGCGGCCGCAGCAGCACGGCGAGGGCGATGCCGAAGAAGATGAACAGACTGCGGTCGAGTTGCGGCGCGAAGGTGCCGACGACCGCGACGTACATGTAGTAGCCGGTGCAAGCCAGGGCGAGCAGGGCCGCGAGCGCGCGGCGCGGCGAACGGAAATGATCGCCGAGGTCATTGACCGATTGGGTCTCGACCGGACTCGCCATGCCAGCCCCTCACACTGTATCCAATGATCCAAGTAGAGAAAGGCAAAGGCCATGCCAACGCCTGAAAACGAGGCGCGCGGCCGAACACCCTCGGCGGGCGCGCGCGGCCTCGGGCACGGGCTGCTCGAGACGACGGCAAGGCGCTCGGATCGGGGCAGAAGGTCCCGGCCCCCACGGGGCCCGGCTCGCGAACGCTTACTCGAAGCGGCGGGCCCGCCGGGCGCCACGCCCCCCCGCGATGCGGCCTTCGAGGCGCTGCTCCTCGCGCACGAAGCTGGCGATTTCCTGGGCGTTGGCCATCACGTGCTCGCGCATCGCCGCTTCCGCCCGGTCGGCATCGCGGGCACGCAGCGCCGCCAGGATCACGTCGTGCCCGAAGCCGGTCAGCTCCGGCGAGTGGTGCGCGGAGGTGAACAGGCGCAGATAGGGTTGGATCTGCATCCGCAGTTGCCGGGCGAGTTGGCAGAGCCGGTCGCGATGGCTCAACCGGCAGATGCGGTCGTGGAGTTCGTCGTGGCGGTCGATCCACAAGAGGTGATCACCCTCGGCGAGGCGCATCCGGGCGAGGCAGTGGTCGAGGTCGAGCAGTGCTTCCTCGGTGGCGTGCTCGACGGCGAGGCGGGTGGCCAAACCTTCCAAGGGCGCGCGGATCTCGAACAGCTCGACGACTTCCTCGGGCGTCAACCTGGAGACGACCACACCGCGATTGGGCAGCGTGGTCAGCAGGCCCTCGGCATCGAGCTGGAGCACGGCTTCACGGACCGGCATGCGGCTGACGCCGATCTCGGCGGCGATGTGCTCCGCGCGCAGGCGCACGCCCGGCTTATAGTGGCCGGACAGGATCCGATCGCGCAGAAACTCGTAGGCGAGTTGATGGGCCGTCGGCCGCTGGGCGCCCGTGTCCATCCGCCCGGCGCGACGCTCCGCTGCGGGCGACGAGCCGAACCTCTCGGCTGGGTGTGGCATCGATCTGGAATCTTCGGTCATCGAATTCTCACTGACTATCCGGACGTCGACTTGCAGGCTCGCTCATCGCCCCGAGTTTATGAGGTCGTCACGCCCGGTCAAACGAGCAAGCCGGCGTCGTCACCGTCGTAGCGCCAGATCCAGGAGATGGAAGCGTGCACCCCATCGACCCCAGCGACCCTGCAGCCCCGGCGATCCTGCCCGGCGGTGGCGTCGCGACCCGCGTCGAGCGCCCGGACCTCACACGCGGCCGTGGCCGGTTCACCGACGATCTGCCGGTCAAGGGCGCCTTGTGGGTCGCGTTCGCGCGCGCGCCCATGACCGCGGGCCGGATTACGGCGCTGGACGTCAGCGCGGCCGCGGCCATGCCCAAGGTGGTCGCCGTCCTTACGGGCGACGATCCCCTCGTCCGGGCCGCCGGTCAGCCGCGCCCGCGGCAATCGCTGCGCCGGCCCGACGGCCGTCCCTTGTGGGTGCCGCCCCGGCCGCTGCTCGCATGCGAGCGCATCCACCACCTGGGCGAGCCCGTCGCGGCCGTCGTGGCGAGCGATCCGGGCGCGGCCCGCGACGCTGTCGAGCACATCGTTCTCGATGTCGACGCCGTGCCGGCCGTGGTCGACGTGGTCGACGCGGTCGGGCCCGACGCCCCCTTGGTCTGGCCCGAATCGGGCAGCAACGTCGCGTTCCTGCACGAGGTGGGCGACGCCCAAGGGGTAGCGCGGGCGCTGGCCGGAGCGGCAAAGGTGAGCCGTCTCCAGCTCCGCATCTCGCGCGTCTCGGCCAATCCGTTGGAGCCGCGGGCGGCCGTGGCCGTCTACCGGCCGGCGAGCGACGACTTCGTCCTGTGGACCGGCACGCAGACACCGCATCGGGTGCGGGACGGGCTGGCGCGGGAGGTGCTCGGCATCGACCCGGCGCGGTTGCGCCTCGTGACGCCGGAAGTCGGGGGCTCGTTCGGGATGAAGAACGCGGCTTACCCGGAATTGGCGATCCTGCTCCTGCTGGCACGGCAGACCCAGCGCCCGGTCCGCTGGACGGCCGATCGCAGCGAGAGCCTTCTCGCCGACTACCACGGCCGGGATCAGTGGGTGGAAGCACGGCTGGGGCTCGATGCGGAGGGGCGCTTCCTGGCGCTCGAGGTCGACGTCCTGGCCAATCTCGGCGCCTATATGGCCGAGATGAACGCGCATTCCGCGATCGCCAATCTCGGCAGCTTGGCTGGCGTCTATCGGACCCCGGCCATCGTCGCCCGGGTGCGGGGCGTGCACACCCATACCCAGCTCACCGCTCCCTATCGCGGTGCTGGCCGGCCCGAAGCGATCCATATCCTGGAGCGGCTGATCGACGCGGCGGCCTTCGACACAGGAGCGGACCGGGTGGAATTGCGCCGCCGCAACCTCGTCCCGGCCACGGCGATGCCTTATGCGACGGGCTTCGTCTACACCTACGACAGCGGCGACTTCGCGCGGGTGCTGGAGCGCGCACTGGCCGAGGCCGACTGGCCGGGTTTCGAGGCGCGCGCTCGGGCGAGTGCGGAGCACGGCCGCTGGCGCGGCATTGGCCTCGCTTTGCCGATCGAGATCGCCGGCGGCCCAGCGCCGACACCAGCGCCCGAATTCGCGAGCCTCACGGTCGACGCGGACGGTAGCGTCACCTTGGCCCTCGGCGTGCAGGACACGGGCCAAGGCCATGCGCCGACGCTCAAGGCGGTGGTGGCCGAGCAGCTGGGCATCGAGCCCGCCCGCGTTGCCGTCGTCATGGGCGATACGGGCCGGATCGAAGCGGGCACCGGATCGTTCGGCTCGCGCACGCTCGGGGCGGCGGGGGCCGCGATCGTTGCCGCGGCCGACGAGGTCATCCGCCAAGCCATGGACGCGGCGGCCGATGCCTTGGAAGTCGATGCCGGAGACCTCGTGCGGGAGGGCGACGGCTTCCGTGTGCGGGGCACCGACCGGGTGATCGCACTGGAGGCGCTGGCGGGACTTGGCGGTGCGCCGCTGCGTGGCACGGCCACGGTGGCGACCACCGCCCCCACCTTTCCCAATGGCTGCCACATCGCGGAAGTCGAGGTCGACCCCGAGACCGGCGCCGTCCAGCTCTTGCGCTACACCGTGGTCGACGACGTCGGCCGCGTGCTCGACCCGAGCGGTGTGGCGGCGCAACTCCACGGCGGTGTCGCGCAGGGCCTGGGTCAAGCCCTGCTGGAGGAGGTTCGCCACGAGCCGGGGAGCGGTCAGCTGCTGACGGGCTCGTTCGTCGACTACGCCATGCCGCGCGCCCGCGATCTGGCCCAGATCGGGGTCGTGACCGAGGGCACGCCCACCACTGCCAACCCGCTCGGCGTGAAGGGCGTGGGTGAAGCCGGCACGGTGGGGGCGTTGCCGGCGGTCAGCAACGCCGTGATCCACGCGCTGCGCCATGCCGGCGTTCGCCACGTCGACATGCCGCTGACCCCGGCCCGCATTTGGGCCGCGATCAACGCGGCACGCGCATCGTGACGGCGCTCGTCGCGTCTACCGAGAGCTTTACGCGTAGGCGAAGCTGATCGGCTGGGCGCCCTTCCAGAGCGTCATCTCGCCGAGCGGACGGAGGTTTTCGAGCCCGGACGTCAGCGTGAGGAAATGGTTGCCGGCAAGCTGGCCCATTTTCGAGGCGAAGTGGACGCCGCCATAGGCGAGCAAGATCTCGGTCTCGCTGATGCCGCCGGGGTAGAGGAGCATCTGGCCCGGTGCGGGAAAGCTGGTGTGGTTCTCGTAGCCAACGCCGAAATCCCGCTCGCCGAGCGGAATCCACACCCCCTCGCCCGACCAGCGGACGTGCACCACCTCGCTGGCAAAGGGCATCGCCGCCCGAAAGGCGGCGCAGGTCTTTGGCGCCGCTGCCTCTTCCAATTGGGCATCGAAGCGGAAGGGGCCGGCGGTCACGATCATCTTGGTCATCGAACAGAAACTCCCAGGTCCGTCAAAGCGCCGCCCAGCCGCCATCGACCGGAAGGTCGACGCCGGTGATCTGCCGTGCCCGATCCGACGCGAGGAACAGCGTGGCAGCCGCCACGTCCGCGTCGGTGGTAATGCGGGCAAGGGCGTAGTCCGCCGCGTGCCGGGCAGCGGCCTCCTCTTCGCTGATTCCGAGCCGCTTGGCCATCTCCGGCACGACCTTGGTGCGAAAACGCGGCCCATCGACCATGCCGGGCGCGACCGTGTTGACGTTGATGTCGAAGGCACCGAGTTCGAGCGCGAAGCTCTTGGTGATGCCGCGCAAGCCCCATTTCGAGGCCGAATAGGCGAGGCGCCCGGCGCGGCCGCGCATACCGAAGGTGCCGCCGACATTGACGATCTTGCCGTAGCGCTGCGCCTGCATGGTGGGGGCGACGGCGCGGATCATGTTGAACGGCCCCCGCATGTTGAGCACGACGATGTCGTCGAACTCCTCGGCCGTGGTTTCGGCACCGGTCTTGCCGATCGGACCCGAGCCACCCGCGACGTTGACCAGGATGTCGATGCGACCGCCGAAGTCGGCCCGAACCGCCTCGGCGACCGCCTCGCACGCGGCGCTGTCGGTGACGTCGCAACCGATCGCCCGGGCACGCACGCCGAGCGCCTTCGCCTCGGCAACGACCGGCTCGATCGCCGCCAGATCACGGCCAACCAGCGCCAGATCGGCGCCCTCTTTGGCAAAGCCGAGCGAGATCGCCTGCCCCATGCCCTTGGCCGGTCCGGTGATGACCGCAACCCTTCCCTTCAAACCCAAGTCCATCGCATCCTCGTCGCAACATCATGGCGTTGTCGCAGCGCCCGTTTTGCCACCCTGCCCCCCTGCCCGCCAGCCAACGTAGCCGTGGCCGACCGGGCCAGGGCCGGCGCAAGCCGGTCGGTGCTCTGGAGCGTTTCCCGGTTAGGTAGCGCACGGACCATCCCTCACCCCCGCCCGGCCACCCATGGCATCGTACACTCGTGGGTGCCGGGCGGGGGTGAGGGATGGTCAAGCATTTCGGGAAACGCTCTAGCACGCCTGCTCGTCGTCGTCGCATGCCGGACGTGCCTACCACCACCGCCCCTTCGGCAGGGGTACGTTGAGAAAGCCCGCGAACAGCGCGTAGACGGCGAGGCTGGCGGCGAGCCCGACCAGCGCATGCAGCACCACGGCACGGGCCGTCCACCGCTCCTCGCGCGGCACGATGAGCGCCGCCGCGAGAAAGCCGAGAGTGCCGGAGACGATGAAGCCCAGATAGGGCATGAGCCCGACCCACGCCACCAGCGTCAGGATCAGCGCCCAACGGCGCGGCAGCGAGCCGTCGTTCCTCTCGTCATCGTCAGGGCGGGCGCGGCGCAGCCACGCCTGGGCGAGCAGCACGAGCGCGCCGCCGACCATGCCGTAGCCGACGACCAAGGGCAGCATGGCGCCGCGGCGGCTGAAACCTTCGGCCTCGGCCAGGACGAACAGCCCGAGGCCGAGGAACAGCGCCGAACCGAGCAGGGCATGGACGAACTCAGTGCTTCGCGGGCGCATGGCTGCGCACCTCCTTCGCCACGAGCCATTTGAAGACGTAAGGCAGAACGAGCGCCACGACGATGCAGGCGATGATGAGCTGCGACAGTGGGCGACCGAAGAACATGCCGGTGACGTTGCCGGTGGCCTGGCCGATCATCATGGCTTGCGAGTAGCCGCGTTCGGCGATCGGGCCGAGCAGGAGCCCAAGCACGATGGGCGCTGCCGGAAAGCCGAGCCGACCGATGATCCAGGCGGTGATGCCGAGGACCAGCATGACGACGACGTCGACATAGCTGTTCTGGATGGCGAAGCCGCCGAGCAGGGTGGAGAGCGCAATCAGCGGCGCCAGCACCGTCTTGGGCGTGCGGATGATGGCGGCGTAGATGTATTGGCCGATGGCGAGGCCGATCGGCAGCATCAACAGCGACGCGATCGTCATGCCGGCAGCGAAGGTGAAAACGATGTCGCCCTGCTGGACGAAGAGCGCCGGGCCGATCTGCAGACCATGGATCAACATCGCGGCGAGGATGACGGCATCCGGCGGCGTGCCGGGAATGCCGAGCACGAAGGTCGGGACGAGCCCGCTGCCGACGGTGGTGTTGTTGGCGCTCTCGGAGGCGATGATGCCGTTCGGCTCGCCCTCGCCGTAGCGCTCGTTTGGGCGGGCGCTGCGTAATGCTGCCGTGTACGCGACCAGGCTGGCAATGGCGCCGCCCGCGGCGGGCAGGATGCCGACGAAAATGCCGATCAGCGAGCTGCGGCCGAGATTGACGCGCCCGCGCCAGCAGAGTGCCAGCGCCTCGCGCAAGCGGAAGCCCGACCGCGCCAACGGCATCGACATGTGCTGCGCTTTGGTGGCGACCATGTCGATCACCACGGGCACGCAGAGCAGGCCGATCGTGGCGGGCACGATCGGCACCCCGCCCACCAGCGCCGGCAGGTCGAAGGTGAAGCGGGTGTCGGCACTGACGACGGCAATGCCGACCATCGAGAGCAAGACGCCCAAGAGGCCGCTCAAGAGGCCCTTGATCAGGTTCGCCTCGGACAGGCTGGCGATCATGGTGAGCCCGAAGATGGCGAGCCAGAAGAACTCGGCAGGGCCGAAGCTGAGGGCCATTCTCGCGAGCGGCGGGGCGATGGCGACCAGCGCGAGGACGCCCACCAGGCCGCCGACGACGGAGGCAACGCACGCCAGCGACAGGGCGAGATTGCCATCGCCGGCCTTGGCCATGGGAAAGCCGTCGAGGGTGGTGGCGATCGACTGCGGCGTGCCGGGCGTGTTCAACAAGATGGCCGAGAGCGAGCCACCATAGGTCGAGGCCATGTAGACGCTGCCGAGAAAGATCAGCGCCGTCACTGGCGGCATGGTGAAGGTCAGGGGCAGCATGACCGCGCAGGCGAAGGTCGACGACAGCCCCGGCATCGCACCGAGGGCGATGCCGACGACGATGCCGACCGTCACCACCAGGAGATGATGCAGGCTCAAGGCGGCGAGCGCGTATTCCATAAAGGCCATGGAATGGGGGCCCTTGCGTGCTGCTGGGGGCGTGCTGGCGGCGGGGTTGCCGGCTGCGGTCGGTGTCGACCGCAGCCGGGAAGATGACGACTACTCGACCAGGGCTTGGGCCACCGGCAGGTACTTGTCGCGGATCTCGCCCTTGACGCGGGCGACCTCGTCGAACTCGACGACGAACGGGACGTAGCCGGCCTCGATCATGTCCTGGGCGATGCCGGGCTCTTGCATCACCTCGAGGAACACCGCCGAGACGGTCCGGCGCACGTCCTCGGGCATCGCCTCCGGCACGCCGATCGCCCACCAGGCCTCGTCGTACATGTCGATGCCGAGTTCCATCACGGTCGGCAGGTCGGGGAACAGGTCGAGCCGTTCTTGGGCCGCCACCGCCAGCATCCGCATGCCGTCACCGCCGCCCTTGGCGAACTGCGTCGTCCAGGTCCAGGCGGCGGCGATGTGACCACCCTGCAGGGCTGCGTTGTTGGTCGCGGTGTCGGCGAAGGGAATGTAGGCGGTGTTGATGCCGGCGGCTTCGTTGAAGAGGTGCCACGCGGAGTGGTTCGATCCGCCGACCCCGGTGCCACCGACGGTAACGGCACCCGGTGCCGCCTGGGCTGCGGCGACGAACTCTTCCAGGGTCTGGATCGGGCTGTTGGCTGGAACGGCCAGCACCTGGGGGACCGAGGTGTAGATCAAAACCGAGTTGATGTCCTCGAAGGTGTAGCCGACGCCACTCGCCGCCACCGGCTGGAGGACGACATGCGGCAGGCTCACCAGGGTGAGCTCGTAGCCGTCGGGTGCCGCCTGGTTCATTTGCGACCAGGAGCGCGCACCACCACCGCCCGGCAGGTTCTGAATGATCAGATCCTGGCCCGTGACCTCCTTGAAGTAGCGCTGGAGAAAGCGCGCGCTGATGTCGGACGGGCCCCCGGGACCGAAGCCCACCGTGAGGGTCACGGCGCGGGTCGGATACTCGCTGGCCAAGGCCGGCGCATGGGACATGAACGTGGCGGCAGCGAGCGCGCCGGCAAACGCGACGATCCGAGCCGTCGCGGGGGCAGAACGTATCACCGGTCTCTCCCGTGGTTGATCCGCATAATCGTATGCAACAGGGATGCCAGAAGGAGCCCGCCCGGCGCTGCGGGCGGCACGCATGCGGCCGCCTGCTCAAATCATCAGCACTCGATCAAATCATGAGCACGGCTCCGCAAGGTCGACCCCAAGCGTGCGCGCGCTCCGCCATGCACCGGCCAAGCGTCAGCGGCGATCTGGTCAAGCGCACCGGTTTCGTGGCAGAGGGCGTCCGTCATCCGACGCACCGCGCGGACCAGGCGTGCGCCAGCACGCATCGTGTGGGGCGTTGGGGCCTCGCTTCCCTTGCCACTTTTGGTGACCGTTGATGTTGTTGCTTTCCGAAGCTGCCGTGGACGCCTGTTTCGATCCGGCCACGGCCATTGCCGCCACCCGTGCCGCCTTCGTGGCGTTGGCCGAGGGGCGTGTGACCATTCCGCTGCGCGGCGAAATCCACCGCCAGGCGCCGGGTGGCTTGGCGCTGATCATGCCGGGCCTCGCCGGCAACGAGATCTTGGGGCTGAAACTCGTCGGCCACGTCGATGACGTCGATGATCCCAGCCGGAAGTACACCACCGGCATGATGCTCGTGTGGGACGCGGCGACGCTGAGGCCGCGGGCCCTTCTCGCCGCCGACACCTTCAACGACCACCGCACCGCTGCCGGCATCGCCGTCGCGACGGACGTCCTGGCCCGGCCCGAAGCATCGGTGCTGGTCCAGTTCGGGGTCGGCAAGATCGCCTTCGAGGCGGTGCGCTACGTCGCCCGTGTCCGGCGGCTCGAGCGCGTACACCTCTTCGGGCGGCGTCCCGGCCGCGCGGAGGCCATGGCCGAACGGCTCCGCGCCCACCCGGACATGGCGGGCGTGGTGATCGACACCGCCACCCCGGTGGCCACGGCGCTCGCAGCGGCCGACATCGTGACGACCGTCACCACCGCCGAAACGCCGGTGTTCGACGGCAGCCTCCTGCGCCCCGGCTGCCATGTGAACCTCGCGGGCGCCAACCGCCCGGAACAACGCGAGATGGACGACGCCGTCGCCGCACGTGCCTGGTTCGTCCTGGACGAGGCGACGGCCTGCCGCGCTCGCGCTGGCGACGTGCTCGTGCCGTTGGCATCGGGCGTTTTGGAGGAGCGGCGGATCCTTGGGGAACTCGGCGACGTGCTCCGCGGCACGGCACCGGGGCGGCCCGATCCGGCGGCCATCACCGTGTTCAAGTCACTGGGCGTGGCCGTGCAGGACCTCTTCGTCGCCGACGATCTGGTGACGCGGGCCGAGCGCGAGGGTCGGGGTCAGCGTTTCGACCACCTGAACGGGTAAAGCGCAGCCCCGTTTGCCTCAGGCGCACGGGCGCGCAACGAAGCGGCCGCGCGGCGGTCCGACCAGGGCGCCGTTTTCGGCGACGACCTCACCGCGCAAGGCGGTCAAGACCGGCCAGCCGCGCAAGTGTACGCCTTCGAACACGGAGCGGCCCGGCTTGCTCTTGATCAGGTCGGGGCTGACGGTGCGCTGCAGCTGCGGGTCGATCAGGACGAGGTCACCGTCGAGGCCGGGGCGCAGGTCGCCCTTCTGGTCAGCCAGGCCGAAAACGCGCGCGGGTGCGGTGCCGAGCACCTCGGCGACGCGACACAAGGTCAGGTGCCCGCCGAGTGCGAGATCGAGCACGGCCGGGGCGAGCGTGTCGAGGCCGGGGCTGCCGTTGCGGGCCTCCCACGCACTCAGCCCCTCCTTTTCGAACGCGGCATGCGGCGCATGGTCGGAGCCGACGAAGTCGACCGTGCCATCGACGAGTGCTGCGACGGCGGCGGCACGGTCGGCGGCGCTGCGCAAGGGTGGGATGATCTGGCCCCAGGTCCCGACCCGGTCGACCGCGTCCAGGGTGAGGCGCAGATTGTGCGGGGTGACTTCGACGCCGATCCGCTCGGCGCCGAGTTCGGCGCGCGCCCGGCGCAACAATTCGAAGCCGCGGGCGGTGTTGACCTGGCGAAACACGAGCCGGGCTCCGGTGGCGCGCGCCGCTTCCACGAGCTGCGCGATGCCGATGGCTTCGACCAGCGGCGGGCGGGCTTCGGCGGTGGCCCGGCTGCCGTCGCGGCCGGCAGCCTGGAGCTTGGTGGTCAGGGCGTCGGTAATCGACTGGTTGCCGGCGAGGATACCCACGGTGGCATCGAGCCGTGCGGCCGCTTCGAGCACGTCGAGCAGACGCGCCGGGTCGTCCAGGCGGTCGGTGCCGACCCCTTCCTGGCCGTCGGCGAGGCTCGTCTCGAAGGAGGTGATGCCGCTCGCCCAGGTCGCCGCCATGCCGGGCTCGAGGACGGCCGGGATGGTCGCCTGCAGCGTGAAGTCGACGAACGACCGCCCTGCCCCGATCGCGGCGGTCACCGCCACCCGCTCGGCGCCGTCGATCGGCGGATCGGTGTTGGGCATGCACATCACGGTGGTGACACCGCCGATCGCGGCGGCGGTGGTGCCGCTCGGAAAATCCTCGCGGTGGGTCAGTCCCGGATCGCGCAGATGCACGTGGGCATCGACGAAGCCGGCGAACAGCAGGCGCTCGCGGGCATCGATCACGGTGTCGGCCGCGGCATGATCGGGGCCATCGAGCAGCGCTTCGATGCGGCCGTCGTCGCCGACCAGGACACCCCCATGGCCGACGCCGGAGGCCGTGACCCGGTAGGCGTTGTGGATGCAGAGGCTCATCGGCCGGCTTCCTTTGCGGCTTGGATGGCCGCCCAGACGCGGTCGGGTGTGGCCGGCATGTCGAGCTGGTCGACACCGAGGGGGCGGAGGGCGTCGAGCACGGCGTTCATCACCGCCGGTGGGGCGCCGGTGGTCCCGGCCTCACCGACGCCCTTGGCGCCGAGCGGGTTATGGCGGGCCGGGGTTTCGATCAGTTCGACGCTGAGGTCCGGGATACGATCCGCGCGCGGCACCGCGTAGTCGACCAAGCTGGCGGCGAGCAATTGACCGGTCATGGCGTCGTAGGTCGGCGCTTCGCTCAAGGCTTGGCCGATGCCCATCACCAGGCCGCCGTGCAGCTGGCCGCGGACGATGGTCGGGTGCACGGCCCGGCCGACGTCCTGGACCAGGGTATAGCGCACGAGCGTCACCGAGCCGGTCTCCGGGTCGATCTCGACCTCCGCGACATGGCAGCCATGCGGAAAGGTGAAATTGTCCGGCACGAAATGGGCCTCGCCCTGGAGGCCGCCGTCGGCGGGTGCTTCCCGCGCCGCCTCGGCCGCGACCTCGGCGAGGCCGACGCTGCGGTCGGTGCCGCGGATGCGGTAGTGGCCGTGGTCGAAGTCGACATCGGCGGCGGCGGCCTCCAAGAGGTCGGCGGCGAGCGGCCGGCCGGCGTCGATGGCCGAGCGGGCCGCACCGACAGAGGCCGACCCGCCGACGGTGAGCGAGCGGCTGGCGCTGGTACCGTTGCCGGTGGCGACCCGGTCGGTGTCGCCCTGGATCAGGTCCACCTGGTCGGGCGGCAGGCCGAGCGCTTCGGCGACCAGCCCGGCGAAGACCGTTTCGTGGCCCTGGCCGCTGGACTGGGTACCGAGCGCGACCGTTGCCCGCCCGTCGGGGTTGATGACGACGGTGGCGGCTTCGCCCTTGCCCCCGCCACAGGCCTCCAGGCACTGCGCCATGCCCCAGCCGCGGAGCCGCCCTCGGGCCGCACTTCGAGCAGCGCGCGCGGCGAAGCCCGCACGGTCGGCCAGCTCCAAGGAGCGCTGTTGCACTGCCTCGAAATCGCCGCCGTCGAGCCGGGTGCCCGCGGCGGTGGCGTAGGGCATGGCACCAGGCGGGACCAGGTTCAAGGAGCGCAAGGCCGCCGGATCGTGCCCGGTTTCCGCCGCCGCCTGGTCGATGAGGCGCTCCAGGAGATAGATGAATTCCGGCTGGCCGGCGCCGCGGAAGGAGGAGGTCGGCACTTGGTTGGTGAAGACCCCCTTCACCTCCAAGTCCACCGCCTCGATGGCGTAGACGGACGTCGTGATCTTGGCCGAGGCACTCGGTGGAATGACCCCGCGCTGGGCGAGGTAGCTGCCGAGGCCCGCGAGCGTGCGCACCCGGAGTGCCAGAAAGCGCCCGTCGGCATCGAGGGCCAGTTCGGCGTGGTTGACCTGATCGCGGCCCGCGATGTCGGCGAGGAACGATTCGGTCCGGTCGCCGATCCAGCGCACCGGACGGCCGAGCTGCATGGCCGTCCAGAGCACCAGCACGGTTTCCGGATAAAGGGCGTTCTTCACCCCGAACCCGCCGCCGATGTCGCCCGTGCGGACGACGAGCCGCTCGGGGGCGATGCCCAAGACCATCTTCGCCAGCGTGTCGCGCAAGTTGTGGGGTTTGCCGGCGGTGGCGTGCAGAACCCACCGATCGTGGTCGAGTGGGGCTGCCAGATAGCCGCGCGGTTCCAAGGCGACGCCAGCCTGGCGGGGGTTCACCAATTCGATCCGCGCGACGTGCCGGGCGGCAGCGAAGCGTTGCTCGACCAGGTCGGGCTGGCCGCGCCGCAAGGTGAAGGCAACGTTGTGCGGCCAGTCAGGCCAAAGCGTCGGCGCATCATCGCCCACGGCTTGCCGCAGATCGACCACGGCAGGCAGTGGGGTGAGGTCGACGTCGATCAGCTCGACCGCATCGCGGGCAGCCTCCGCCGACGTGGCGACGACCATGGCCAGGATCTCGCCGACGTGACGCACGCGGTCGGTGGCAGCGGCCGGCTGCATCGGCGCGATCGCCGGATCGCCCGGCTGCGCGCCCGTGGGCGCACCCGGCGGCAGCACCTCCCAGGGGATCGGTCGGACCCCCGCCGCCTGCAGATCGCGGCCGGTCGCCACGAGCAGCACCCCCGGCACGGCTTTCGCGGCGTCGACATCGATGCGGTCGATCGTCCCGTGCGCGACCTCGCTGCGCCGAAAGGCAACGTGCAGCGCGTCCGGCACGTGCAGATCGGCGACGTAGCAGCCCGCACCGCGAACGAGGCGTGCGTCCTCGATGCGCCCCACCTTGGGGGCAGTAGCGTCTCTTGACCCGGCCTCGACCATCGGCAACACCAAAATTGGATACGACGATGCAGAACGTGCAACGCCTCGACCATGGGAATCAAGCCGCATCGCGCGGCTTGCCCGTGCGGCTAGCGTCGCGCCGTAACCGACGAAGAAGGAGTGTCCATGCCGGCCAGGTCGACCGAGTTGCCTCTGCAGGAGATCGGACGGTCGCGGCCGCGCGGTCGCACACGCGCCTTGCTCGCCGGGCATGGCCGCTATCTCGACGATCTGGACCTGCCGCGGCAGGTGCATGGAGCCTTCCTGCGGAGCCCCGTGCCGGCGGCGCGGATCGATCGGCTGGACGTCACCGCCGCCCGCACGGCACCGGGGGTGGTTGCCGTCTTTACCTGGGACGATCTGCGCGCGGTGTGCCGGCCCTGGCGCACGGTCTCGGCGGCCTTTCCGGGCCTGCAGTCACCCGAGCAAACGCCGCTGGCGGCCGGCCGGGTGACGGCGGTCGGCGAGCCGATCGCCTTGGTGGTCGCGGCATCGCGCGCGCTTGCCGAGGATGCCATCGAGCTGATCGACTTCGCCTGGACGGAGCAGCCCGCGGTCGGGGTGGCGAGCGAAGCCTTGGCGCCCGGAGCCCCCTTGGTGCATCCGGAACTCGGCTCCAACCTCGCCTGGCAGTTCGATGCGGCGGCGGGCGACGTCGATGCCGCCTTCGCCGCGGCGGCGCTGGTCGTGGAGGAGCGCTTCGTTTTCGGCCGGCACACGGGAGTGCCGTTGGAGACGCGTGGCATCCTGGCGGCGTTCGATCGAAGCGAGGCGCGCTTGACCGTGTGGGCATCGCACCAGATGCCGCACCAGTTGCAACTGCATCTGGCCGATTTGCTGGACCTTCCAATGAGCCGCGTCGAGGTGACGGCGATGGACGTCGGCGGCGGCTTCGGGATCAAGATGCACGTCTACCCGGACGAGATCGCCATCTGTGCGGCCGCACGGCTGCTCGCCCGGCCGGTGAAGTTCGTGGCCGATCGGCTGGAAAGCCTCACCAGCGACGTCCACGCCCGCGAGCACGTCATTGACGCCAAGCTCGCGGTCGACGGCGACGGCCGCCTCTTGGCGATCGACGCCAAGGGGCTGCAGGGCATTGGCAGCCATTCCGTCTTTCCCCGCTCCAGCACGGTCGAGACGCTGATGGCGATGCGCACCTTGGGCGCTCCCTATGCGCTGGCTGCGGCAAGAGCGCACGCCGACGTGGTGTTCCAGAACAAGGCCATGACCGGCCAGTACCGCTCGGTCGGTCACCCGATCGCCTGTGCCGTGACGGAGGCGCTGGTGGAGCGGGCGGCAGCGCTCAGGGGCGAGGATTCGCTCGCACTTCGACGGCGCAACTACCTGGAGCCGGGCGACGACGGCTGCCGGACGGCGCTGGGCCTGGAGCTGTTCGATTTTTCGCACGCGGCCTGCCTGGAGCGCCTGGAAGCGATGCTCGACGTGGCGGGGTTGCGGGCGCAGATCGCCGCCGCACGCCAACGGGGCGAGATACAGGGGCTGGGCTTTGCCGCCTTCGTCGAGATGACCGCGTCCGGCAGTGAAATCTACGGCAAGGCCGGCGTGCCGGTCTCGGCGGCGGACACGGTGCAGGTCGCGATCGAGCCCGATGGCTCGATCAAGGCGAGTGCCAGCCTCTCCGAGATCGGCCAGGGCATCACCGAAGGCCTGATCCAGGTCTTGGCCGATGCGGTGGGCGTGGCGCCGGAACGGATCGCTCTGGAGATGGGGCGGACGGCCAGCGGGCCGCATGGCGGCGGCGCTTGGGCGTCACGCGGGGCGGCCATTGGCGGCGAAGCGGCCTGGCAGGCCGGCCGCGCCTTGCGCGGGCAGGTGCTCGAGGCCGCTGGCGCCTTGTTGCAAATGCCGGCCGACACGCTCGATCTCGTCGCGGGTTGGGTGGTGGATGCGTCGGGCGAGCGGCGGATCGAGGTGGCGGAGTTGGCCCGCATGGTCCACTTTCGCGGCCATGAATTTCCCGCCGGCACGGCACCGCAGTTCCAGGTGGCACATCACCATCGCCGGGCGGGCGACCCGACCATCCCCACCAACGGCATTCAGGCGGCGTGGGTGTCGATCTGCCGCGACACCGGGCTCGTGCGCTGTTTGAAACACTGGGTGGTCCATGACTGCGGACGGATGCTGAACCCGCTTCTGGTCACCGAACAGGTGCGGGGCGGGGTCGTGCAGGGCCTCGGTGCGGCCTTGTTCGAGCACTGCCGCTACGACGCCCAGGCCAACTTCCTGGACGGCAGCCTCGCCGACTATCTGGTGCCGATGGCCACCGAAATGCCCGACATCGAAGTCGGCCACGTCGAAACAGCCTATCGGGGCTCGGTGCTCGGAGCGAAGGGGGCCGGCGAGGCCGGAACCTGCGCTGCCTCGGCGGCGGTCTTGAACGCCGTGAACGACGCTTTGCGTGCTGCCGGCGGTACCAGCATTGCGACCTTGCCGCTAACGCCGCCCTTGGTCTTGGCGGCGCTGGAGGGGGGGAGCAGCGGATGAAGCCCGCCCCCTTCGCCTACACGGCGCCGACGGAGCTGGAGGGTGCCCTCGCCCTGTTGCGCGAGCATGGCGACGAGGCCGCGGTGCTCGCCGGCGGACAGAGCCTCATGCCGCTCTTGGCGTTGCGGATGACGGCACCCAAAGTGCTCGTGGACATCAACCGGATCGAGCCCTTGCGCGCGGTTGGCCATGGCGGCGACGGCTTGCGCTTCGGCGCTCTCGTGCGTCATGCCGAGGCCTTGCGCGCCGTCCGCGACCAGGTCGGACCCGCGCATCTCTTGGCGCAAGCCCTGCCCCACGTGGCGCATCAGGCGATCCGCCATCGCGGCACGGTCTGCGGCAGCCTGGCGCTGGCCGATCCGGCAGCGGAACTGCCAGCTTGTGCCGTCTGTCTCGAGGCCGAGATCGAGCTGCAAGGTGCCTCGGGCCGGCGGTTCGTGCCGGCTGACGCCTTCTTCGAAGGGGTCTACGCGACCGCGCGCAGCGTCGACGAGCTCGTCGTCGGCGTGCGCTTTCCCGCCACGGCGCCGGGCACGCGCTTCGGCTTCGTCGAGGTGGCGAGGCGGCACGGCGACTACGCCATTCTCGGCCTGGCGTCATGGGCGCGGGTGGTGGACGGCGAGGTCGCCGACTGCCGTCTGGTCTATTTCGGGGCGGACGAGCGGCCGAGCGTGGCGACGCGCACGGCCCGCACCTTGCGCGGTGGCAGGCTGGACGATCCAGCGACACGGGCGCGGGCCAAAGAGTGTGCACTGGACGAGTTGACGATCGCGCCGGACGCCACCTACGGCGAGGGCTACAAGCGCCGCCTGGCGGGCGCGCTCTTGGAGCGGGTCGTCGCGCAGTGGGGAGTGGCGGGGTGAGTGATCAGGGCTTCGAGGCGACGGCGGCGATCGCGTGCACGGTCAACGGCGAGCCGGTGCGGGCGACGGTGCCCGTCCGGCAGTCGCTGGTGGATTGGCTGCGGCATGGGCTCGGCCTGACCGGCAGCCATGTTGGTTGCGAACACGGGGTTTGCGGGGCGTGCACGGTGGTGGTCGATGGGCGCACGATGCGCGGCTGTCTGTTGCTGGCGGCACAGGCGGATGGCGCTGTGATCGAAACCATCGAGGGGGCTACGGCCAGCGGCCGGGTCGAGGCGCTGCAGGAAGCGTTCCATGCACGTGCCGCCTTGCAGTGTGGCTTCTGCACGCCCGGGATGGTGTTGACCGCTGCCGAACTCCTGGCGGACGAGCCCTCGCCCGACCGCCCGCGCATTCGCGAAGCCCTGTCGGGCAATTACTGCCGCTGCACCGGTTATCACGCCATCGTCGACGCCGTCGCCGATGCAGCCGCCCATGCCGTCCGTGAGCGCTGACGCCCAAGACCGCAATCTGGGCTTCTTCCAGCGCCCGGCGCTGGCCCATGCGGCCGACCGAACGGCGTTGGTCGAACTGCCGGTCGGGGGCGCGGCGCGCCACGTCACGCACGCCGAATTGGACCAGGCGATGGACCAGGTCGCCGCGGGGCTGATGCGCGCCGGTCTTGGCCCCGGCGATCGGCTCCTCGTCGCCACCGGCAACGGCATTGCCTTCGTTGCCTGCTTTTTCGGGGCCATGCGGCTCGGCGTGCAGCCGGTCGCCTTGAACACTCAGGCCTCGGCCGAGGTGATCGCGCACATCGTGCACGACGCCGACGTGGCGGGGGTGGTGGCCGATTTGGCGGTGGTGCCGCGGCTCAGGGACTTTGCGGGCCTGCCGCGGCAGCGCTGGGCCACGGGCCCGGAGGCCCCGGGCTGGGCGCCTTATGCGGCGCTGGTTGGCGGCGGCGAGGACTATCCCGCGTTCGATCCGCCAGCCGACGCTGCCGCCTTCGTCGCCTACACCTCGGGCTCGGGCGGCTGGCCCAAAGGGGCGCTGCTCGGCCATGCCGGCATGTTGTGGTCGATCCGCCTCGCCGAGCGCCTGGCGCCGCTCGCGCCGGATGCCTGTGCCGTGGCCGCGACGCCGCTCTACCACAAGAACGCGATGCGGGGGGTGATCAAGCCCTATCTCCGCGCCGGCGCCATGGCGGTCATCACGACCTCGTTCGATGCGCCGCTTTTCCTCCACGCCTTGCAGACCTACGGCGCCACCTTCACCTCGGGCGTGCCGGCGATCTTCAGCCGGGCGCTGGCCGAAATCGAGCGCAGGGGTGGGATCGACCTGCCGCGCCTGGAGGCCGTCGCCATCGGCTCGGCGGTGGTGACCGAAACGCTCGCCGGTGCCGTCGAGGCGGCGTTCGGCGCCAAGGTGAAGAACGCCTACGGGCTGACCGAAGCGGGCGGCCCCCTGCAGCCGCCGGCGGATGGGCGCGCGGTGCCCGAGGGCAGCGTCGGCGTGCCGGCACTGGAAAACGAGGTGCGGCTGGTCGATAGCGAAGGGGGCGATGCCTGCCAGGAAGGCGAACTCTGGGTGCGCAGCCCCGCGGTAACCCTCGGTTATCTGAACCGACCCGATGAAACCGCGGCGCGGCTGGTCGATGGCTGGTTTCGCACGGGCGACCGGTTCCGCCGGGACGACGACGGCTTCTTCCATTTCCTCGGTCGCGTCGACGACATGTTCAATTGCGGCGGCGAGAACATCTACCCGAAGGAGGTCGAGAACCTGATCGCACGGCACCCGGCGGTGGCCGAGGTCGCGGTGGCGGCCATCCGCCACGACGCGAAGGGCCAGGCACCGGCGGCCCTCGTGGTGCCTCGCCCGGGCCATACCCCGAGCGAGGCTTCGATCAAGGCGTTCTGCCTGGAGCACGGGCCTGCCTACGCCCATCCTCGGCGGGTGCTGATGGTGGAGCGCTTGCCGCTCCTCGGCACGGGCAAGATCGACCGCCGCCAGGTGCAGGCCCTGTTGGCGGGCGCGGCCGATCGGCGTTCAGGGTAGCAGGACGATCTTGCCGACGAAGTCGCGGCGCTCCATCAGCGTCTCGGCGGCCGCCAGTTCGTGCAAGGGAAAGGTGGCGCCGATCACCGGATCGAGCTTACCGCTCGCGACATGAGCGAGCGCCCGTTCGACGTCGTCCTGGCTGTAGCTGTTGGAGCCCAGGACCTCCAGTTCGCGGACCCAGATGAAGCGGAGGTCGGTCTTCGGATCGAAGCCGGCGGTCGCACCGCAGGTGACGAGGCGCCCGCCCCGGCGCAACGTCCGCAAGGACGGCACGTAGGTGTCGCCGCCGGTGAAGTTGACGCACATATCCACGCCGCGCTTGCCCGACAGGCGCCACGCCTCCCGGCTGAAGTCGGTGCTCGACATGTCGATGGCGTGGTCGGCGCCGATCTCCAGGAGCCGCGCGCATTTGGCCGCCGACCCCGCCACCGCGATCACCGCCGCACCGAGCATCTTGGCGATCTGCACCGACGCGATGCCGACCCCACCGCTGGCGCCGAGGACGAGCACGGTCTCGCCCGCCTGGAGCCGACCGCGCGTCACCAACATGCGCAGTGCCGTGCCGTAGGCGATGGGCGTGGCGGCAGCGCGCTCGAAGTCGAGCTGATCGGGAATGGCGATGACGTTCTTCGCCGGCACCCGCACGAGTTCGGCAAGCCCGCCCAACAACTCCTCGCCGATCATGCCCTCGTCGGTCTGCGGGTTGAGCGAGACGCGCTCGCCCGGGCGAAACCGCGTCACCCCAGCGCCTACGGCCGCGATCTCGCCGGCGATGTCACCGCCCGAGATGAACGGCATCGGTACCGGAAAGCCCGGCATGCCGCGCCGGACGAAGATGTCGAGGTGGTTCAGGGCGCAGGCGCGAACCCTGACCAGGACGTCGTCCGGCCCGTAGTCCGGGTCTGGCCACTCGCGGTAGACGATGTTCTCGACCCCACCCTGGCGCTCGATCACCGCGGCTTTCATCGCCGTTCTCCTCCTTGGTCAAAAGCGGAACAGGATCCCCGCCAAATAAGTGGCGGTCGCCGGCCAAGCCGCCACCACGCCGAGGACGATCAACTGACAGACGATGAACGGCAGCACGCCGCGGAACATGTCACCATAGCTGATTTCCTTCGGTGCTATGGCGCGGAAGTAGAAGATCGCCGGTGCCATCGGCGGGGTCAGATACGAGGTTTGGATCACCACGCACGCCATCACGCCGAACCACAAGGGGTCGATGCCGAGCTGGCGCAGCACCGGCGTGAAGATCGGCATGCAGATCAGCACGACCGAGACCCAGTCGAGGACGAAACCGAGCACGAAGATGACGAGGAGGAACAGCACCACCACCTGCCACGCTTCGGGGTTGGTGCCCACCAGGACTTCGTTGACCAGCCTCGTGCCGCCATTGATCAGGAAAATGCTGGTGAAGAGAGTGCCGCCGATGACCACCAGCATGATCATGGCGTTGATGACGACGGCCCGCCGCAGCACCTCGAACAAGAGCTGCCAGCTGAAATTGCCGTAGGCGATGGTGAGCAGGACCGCACCCGCCGCACCGAGGCCGGCGGCTTCCGTCGGCGAGGCGATACCCGCCAGGATCGAGCCGAGGACGGCGACGACCAAAAGTGCGACCGGCACCAAGGCGGTCGCCGAAACGCGGAGCTTTTCCCCCAACGGAACGTCGTTGATGGCGGCGTCGGCCGGCGGACCGCTCGCCGGATCGAGGGCGCAGCGGATCAAGACGTAGGCGACGAACAGGACGACCATGAGCAGGCCGGGGATGATGATGCCGGCGAACAGATCGCCGATCGAGATCTCGACCACGGTGGCGTAGATCACGACCACGAGCGAGGGCGGAATGATCGTGCCGAGCGAACCGCCGGCGCACACGGTGCCGGAGATCAAGTCCTTGGCGTAGCGCTGCCGCAGCATCGCCGGTGCCGCCATCATGCCGACCACGGCCTCGACGGCGCCGACGATCCCGGTGGCGGCGGCAAAGACCGCGCACATCAAGAGCGTGGCGAGGGCAAGGCCGCCCGGCAGCCGGCCGACCCAGAGCTGCATCGCATGGAACAGGCGCTCGGCGATGCCGGAGCGCTCCAGCATCGCCCCCATGAAGACGAACAGCGGCACCGCGGCGAAGGCGTAGTTCGTCAAGACGTCGTGGATACGGCCGAAAAACTGGATGCCCACGCGGGCGCCGAAGAAATCGTAGCCGAAGAAGAAGGCAAGCGTGATGAGCGCGAAGGCGACCGGAAAGCCGGCGAACACCATGAGGAACAGCGCCGGGAACATCCAAAAGGCGGGAACGCTGAGAAATTCCATGGTCTTAGAGGCCGCCACCGGGAACGGGCCGACGCTCGCGCCAGCCGCGCAAGTGGCGCAGCACCGCGGCCAGGCACTCGACGAACAGGGCCGTGAGGCCGAGCGCGATGATCAAGTAGAAGGGCCAGACCTTGGGCGCCCAGGCGCTGACCTGCTCCAGTTGCCCGGTGCGCCAAGCCTGGGAGGTTCGCCCCCAGGCGGCCCACGTGGCGAAGCCCAAAGCCGGCAGGAACAAGAACACGTACATGATCACCTGCAGGCCTTGCTGCCAGCGGGCCGGCAGGGCTTGGGCGAACACGTCGATGCGGACATGGGCGTTGGCCCGCAAGGCCCAGGCAGCGCCGAGCATGACCATCGCCCCGGAGAGCATGTAGGCAACGTCGTAGGACCAGATCTGCGGCCGGTTGAAGACGTAGCGCGCGGCGACCTCGTTCAGGGTGACGAGGATGAGGCCGAGCAGGGCCAGTTCGGCCACGCGCCCGAGCGCCGAGGCGAGACGCTCGAGCACGCGGTCGATCCGGTCCATGGTTCAGGCGCCTTGGCTCGGGCTCACTGGACCCGGTTGAAGCTGCTCAACCACTGATCCTGATAGGTGAAATAGGCCTCGCCGATGCGTTCGATCCAGTCGTCGCCGGTGGTTGCGGCCGCCCTCGCATTGATCCAGTTGCGGCCCTCGTCGCGGATGCGCTCGATCACTTCGTCGTCCAGCACCACGATTTGGTTGCGGCCGGCGGCGAGTTCTTGGGTGCTCTTCATGTCGGCATCGCCCAAAAAGGTATAGGAGCGCGAGCTCACGATTTCGCAGGCGAGTTCGATCGCGCGCTGGCTGCGTTCGCTCAAGCCCTCCCAGGTCTCGATGTTCATCGTCACCTCGTAGACCGCAGCAGGGGTGTGAATGCCCGGCATGATCACGTACTCGGCGACGTTCTGAAAACCGACCTTGCTGTTCAGGTACGGCGTCAGATACTCGGCCGAATCGATGGCCCGGCGCTCGAGGGCCGCGAACACGTCCGGACCGGGGATGACGGTCGGGGTGGCACCGAGGGCGCGGATGACGTCGACGAACGCGCCGGCGGTGCGGTGGCGCAGCCCTTCGAGGTCCGCCAGCGTCTGGATGCGGCGATGCGAGTGGGCGAAGACCTCGCTACCCAAGAGGCCGCAGGCCACCGCGTGCTGGCCGTTGGCCGCACGGCGGAACTCCGTCAGCAGTTCCTTGCCGCCGCCGCTGTAGGTCCAATGGTACAGCGCCTCGGGCCCCATCCCGCCCGGCAGTGCGCCGAAGAAAGCGTTGCCGGCATGCTGGTTGACGATGTAGCCGGCCCAGCCGAAGGCCATGTCGGCGATGCCATCGGTCACGGCCGCATGGCCGTCGAACACGCCGGCGATCACCCCGGCGCCGAAGGGGGTGATCTGCAACTCCCCGCCGCTCAGTTCGGCGGCGAGGTCGACGAAGGTGCGCACGTACAGATCGAACACCTCGGACCCTTCGCGCTCCCAAGCGGTGAGGGTCAAGGCGGCGGCAGGTGCCGGCGCCGCCGTGAACGTGAGGGCGGTCAGGCTGCAGGCGGCGAGGACGGAACGGTAGGACATCGCAGGGCTCTCCCTGAGCACGGAGGGGGTGGAGATCGGGGGTTAGGCGGAGGGGGGGTAGCCGACATAGCGGTGCAGCCCGACGTCGTCGCGCCAGGTGCGCCGGTTGGCTTCGGCGAGATAGGGCTCGAGTTCGGCCACCCGTGCCGTCACCGCGGCCACTTCGGCGCGCAGGCCCGGCAACAGGGCCATCACCTCTTCGCGCAGGGCGGCCTCGTCGATGGTGGTGAGCTTGCGGTCCTGCATCACCACCTCGCCGCCGACCACGACGGCGACGACGCCGCGGCCACTCTCGGTAAAGACGGTCTGGCGGACGCAGCTGTTCAGCGGCACGTAGGAGGGATCGGTGAGGTCGATCAGGGTGAAGTCGGCGAGCATGCCCGGCTCGAGATCGCCAAGCTCACCCTCGCGCTGCAAGGCCTTGGCACCGCCCAGCGTGGCACAACGCAAGGCGTCGGCGGCGAAGGGCCGGCCAGGTTCCGGATCGCAAATCGCGGCGAGGTCAGCGAACAGCTTCATCGCCTGAAACATGTTCTGTACGTCCGAACAACTGCAATTGTCACAGCCGATCGAGACGTTGACGCCCTTGTCGACATAGGAGCGAATGGGGGCGACGCCGCTCTTGGTCTTGAGGTTGCCGACCGGGTTCAAGACGACGTGGGCGCCAGCAGCGCGGATGAGGTCGATCTCTTCTTCCAGCATCCAGACGCTGTGGGCCAGCCCCATGCGTTCGTTCAAGAGACCGCAGGCCTGGAGGTAGCGCACGAGCGAGCCACCGTAGTCGGCGTGCTCGTGCCGGGCGACCAAGGTCATCGCCCGGCTCTCGTAGATGTGGGTGAACACCGGCAATTGATGCTTGGCGCTGAGGCCAGCCAGCCGCTCCAGCATGGAGCGCGAGCACCGTTCCGGGCTGGTGGGGGCGAGCGCCCAGCCGATGCGGGGGTGCTGGCCCTGCCAGCGGGTCACGATGTCGTCCAGGACCTCGATCAGATCGCGATCTTCGGGGTTCACCGAACCGGACAGCAGGTGCTTCTTGTCGGCCGGCACGCATTCGTCCCAATAGGCCATGCCCTTGGCGCCACCGACGTCGGCCACCTGGAGCGAGAAGACGCAGCGGATGCCCACTTCGGCATAGGCATCCATCACGACGCGGAGGTCGTCCTCGTCGATCGGGGCCAGTGTGAGCATGTCTTGGACGGTGGTGATGCCGCCGCGCAGGCACTCTGCCGCACCGAGCAGGGTGCGTGCCCGCAGTTCGGCTTTCGAGCGCCGGCCGTAGTTGGGCGGCAGGGCCTGCAAGAGCCACGTCTCCAGCGGAATGGTCTCGAAGCATCCCTTCAAGAGCACGTCGTGGCTGTGATAGTGGCCGTTGACGAATCCCGGCAGGACCAGCCGATCGCGGGCATCCAGCACCGTGTCGAGCCGATCGACCCCGTGGCGCGCGCGACCTTCGGCGGTGCGCAGTTCTGCGGCGAGACCGGGCTTGATGGCGGCGATGCGATCACCCTTGACCAGCATGTCCGCGACCGGCGGCATGTCCGGATCGCCGCCGTGGCGATAGATCCGGCCGTCGGTCACCAGGAGTGTGCGGGTCGTGGCCATCATCGGTCGTCCATGCAGTGGATTTTTGGATACAGTAGACGATGGACCGTAGCGCCGTCATCTGCTCTGTTGCGTTGGACGACCGTTCAGCAAGCCGTGTGCCAGGATGACTGACAACGACCCCAACGCCAGCATCGCCGCGGCCCAAGCCGTGCTCGACGCGGTTCCTTTCCACGACCAAGTGTTGCGGCCGCGGGTGGTGGCGGTCGACCCGCGCGCCGGCAGCCTGGACGTCGCCCTCGACCCCAACCCGGCGCTCCGGCGCAGCCGCGAGGACGGCGCGCTGCATGGCGGGGTCGTCGCCAGCCTGATCGACCTGGCTGCCTACAACGCGGTCGCGTTGCACAAGTCGGCGGCAACGCCGACGCTCGACCTGCGCATCGACTACCTCAGGCCGGCCGTGGCACCCCTGGTGGCACGGGCGCGCATGGTCCGGGCCGGGCGCCGGACCGCGACCGTCGACGTGACCGTCGTTGACGCCGCGGGCGTGACCGTTGCCCTCGGCCGCGGCAGTTTCATGATTTTGGAGGGATGAGCGTTGACCGCCGAAGCGACCTTCGTCCTCGATCTCGCGCGCTTTCTCGTGCAGCGGCCGAGCGAACAGAGCGCCGCGATGGAAGCGGATCCGGCCATCCTGGGTTTCGTGCGCGACCATGTCGGACCGTTGCTGACCGGCTGGGACCTCAGCCCGCGCTTCGATGCGATGGGCAATCTATGGGTCGAACTCGGCCCCGAGGGCCCCGCGCCATCGCTCGCACTCGTCGGCTATGCGATGACCCACCCCCGCGGCGCCATGGTCGAGCCCTTTGCCGGCGAGGTCGTCGAGGGCCCGAGCGGCCCGGCCGTGCGCGGCCGGGGCATCGCCGAGCAAAAGGGAGCCTTGGCGGCGGCGCTCAGGGCGTTGCACGAGGTACGCAGCTGGCCCTTGCGGGGCCGGCTGTCCTTTCTGCTCCTCACCGCAGGTGAAACCGGCCGGCACGATGCGATCCGTAGCGTCCTGGCCGCGAGCGGCCGGCGGCCTGATCTGGCGATCGTGTTGATCGGCACCAATCAAGCCGTGGCGCTCGGCAACAAGGGCCGGATCGACGTCGACATCACCGTCCGCGGTGCCGTCTGTCACAGCTCGATGCCGTGGGCGGGCGTCGATGCGATCCAAGGTGCGCGCCGCTTGCTCGACGTGCTGGATGGTCTCGACCTTGGCGGCACGCATCCGGGATTGGGCACCGCGAGCTTGGTCGCGACGCATCTCCGGAGCTTTCCGGAGGCCACCCACACGCTGCAAGACGAGGTCCGACTGACCCTCGATCGCCGCCTGTTGCCGGGCGACGATCCCAAGGCCGCGTTGGCCGCGATCGCAGCCGCTGCCCGGCTCGAGGGACCTTGGCAGATCGAGGTCCGCGCCGGACCCTTCATGCATCCGGCCGAATTGGCGCCGGAGGGGAGCTTGCTCTCGGCCATCGAGCGCGGCTGTGCCGCCGAGGGTTTACCGGTGCCACGCCGCTTCTGGTCGCATGGGGCACTGGACGCGGGCTTTTTGCAGGTCGAAGGCGCCGAGGCCACCATGTGGGGACCTGGCGATCCCGCCATGTGGCACCGCCCGGACGAAGTGGTGCCCGTCGCCGATCTGGTGGCCGCCGCCGCCGCCTATCGGGGCCTCGTCCGCGCCGTTCTGGTCGACCCCTCACCTTCCGCGTAACTGACGATCCTCTTGACTGGAGCAACCCTGCCCGTGAGCCAACTCACCTGTATCGAAGGCGCACAACTCCTCACCCTCGACGCCGCCGGCCGTGTGCTGGACCCGGGAGAGCTGTGGATCGAGGGCTCGCGCATCGTCCACGTCGGCCTCGTCGGCAGCTTCACGCCGCCCGCCGACGCCGAAGTCCGCCGCATCGACGGCCGCGGCAAGGTCGTGATGCCCGGCTTTGCCAACTGCCATACCCATTCCTATGCAGGCTTGTTGAAGGGCACGGTCGACACCATTCCGCTCGACGTGTTCATGGTGAACGCCATCATCGGCGCCGGTGCCAGGCGACCCCGCGAGGTCTACGTGTCGGCCATGGTCGGCTGCCTCGAGATGCTGCTGACCGGCACGACCGCCTGCCTCGATCACTTTTCGCACCGGCCCCGGCACGATGCCGAGGCGCTCGATGCGGTCGCCCAGGCCTATGCCGACGCTGGCGTGCGCGCAGCGGTGGCGCCGATGTTCTCCGATCTGCCCTTCGTGGACACGGTGCCGCTGGAGGATGCCGAGATGCCACCGGCGCTGCGGGGCTTGCTGCCGGCCACGCCGCAGCCGCACGACCCCTATTTCGCCATGCTGGAGGCGGGCCTGGAGCGCTGGCAGGGCCATCCGACGGTGCGGCTGATGCTCGGCATCGACGGTCCGCAGCGCTGCTCCCATGAACTGTTGGCGCGAGCGGGCGCATTCGCCCAGACCCACGAAATCGGCAACCACACGCACCTGCTCGAGGCCAAGACGCAATGGGCCATGGCCGCAGGCCGCGACCGGCGAGGCTTCGTTGCCTATCTCGCCGATCTGGGCCTCGCCGGGCCGCGCTCGTCCTTCGCGCATTTCGTCTGGTTCGACGACCGTGACCTGGAGGCGGCGGCGGCCAGCGGGGTCAACGTCGTGCACAACCCGTCGAGCAACCTGATCATCGGCTCGGGCATTCAACCGCTGTTGCGCTTGGTGGACGCGGGCGTGCCCGTCGCGTTCGGGTCGGATGGCCTGAATGCCGGCAACATGTCGATGTTCGAGAAGACGCGGCTCGCGGCGCTGCTGCACCGAGTGACCGACACCGACAGCCGCCGCTGGCTGCAAGCGGGGCCCCTGTTGCGGATGGCCACGGTGAACGGTGCACGCGTGCTCGGCCACGGCGGCGAGCTGGGCGAACTCTCGGCCGGCCAATTGGCCGATTTCGTCATCCTCGACGGCAACAGCCTCGCCTTGAGCCCGCGTGGCCAGCTCACCACCCAGCTCGTCTTCTACGAACACGGTGCGAGCGTGCGCGACGTGTTCGTGCACGGCGAGCAGGTCGTCGCCGAGGGCAAGCCGACCCGCTTCGACGGCGATGCCATCCTCGCCGAGGCGCGCGAGATCGCAGCGCGGCTCGCCGCCGAGAACAGCGAAGGGCTCGCGCGTGCCGAAGCGCTGCATCCGGGTCTCAGGGCGATGACCAGCCGCGTGTTGAACGACGGCTGTGGCCCCTGCCGCTTCGCCACCCTCGCCTGAACGGAAGCCACCTCCACCGCGCCGGTGCCAGCTTTGGCGCGGGCGCGGCGGTTACTCGGCGGCGAGATCCTCGGCGGCTTCGAGCTGCGGCGTTTCGAAGGGCTCGAGCGTGCCGATGACGTCGGTGATGCGGGCGATGCCGCGCTCGCGGCACCACGCATCGAGGTCGTCGAGGATGCGGATCATCGTCGTCGGGTGACGGAACGTGGCGGTGCCGACCTGCACGGCGCGCGCCCCGGCAATCAGGAATTCGAGCGCGTCAGCGGCGGTGGCAATGCCGCCACAGCCGATGACCGGAATGCGGACCGCGCGCACGCACTGATAGGTCATCCGCAAAACGATCGGCTTGATGGCCGGGCCGGAGAGCCCGCCCATGCCGGCACCCAGTCGGGTGCGGCGCCGCTCGACGTCGATCGCCATGCCCAAAATGGTGTTGGCGACCACCACGGCATCGGCCCCCGCCGCTTCGGCCGCCATCGCTACCTCGGCGATGTTGGGCGCGTTGGGCGAGAGCTTGGCCCAGAGCGGGGCGTCGGTCGCCGCCCGCAGCGCCTGGACGACACGGGCGGTCGCCTTGGGGCTCACGGCGAAGGCATGGCCGTCGGCCTCGAGGTTCGGGCAGGAGATGTTGGCTTCGACGACGTCGGCACCGCCCGCAACGACTTGCGCCGCCAAGTCGGCGAAGCCCCGCACCGTGCCGGCGGAGATACTGGCAACGAACGGCGGCCGGTAGCGCTTGAAGGCCGGAATGGTGTGCTGGACGAACGCCTCCGGACCCTTGCAGGGGATGCCGATGGAATTCAGCATGCCCATTGGTGTTTCGGCCACGCGCGGCAGGGCGTTGCCGGCCCGCTTCTCGGGCATCACCGTCTTGGCGACGAGGGCACCCAGCCGGTCGAGATCGATGGCATCGGCGAGGGCTTCGGAAAAGGTGCCCGACGCCGGCATGACCGGGTTGGCGAGAAGGCAGCGACCGACATCGACGGCGAGGTCGGTCATGGCAGCGCCTCCTGCAGGTCGAACACGGGACCCTCCCAGCAGACCCGCCGATGCTCCACCTCATCCCCCACCTTGAACGCCCGCACGCAGCAAAAGCACATCGAGAGGCCGCAGGCCATCTGTTGCTCCAGCGCCACTTCGCCGTAGAGCCCGCGGGCCTTGGCGATGCCTTGCAGCAGGGTCAACAGGCGCGACGAGCCGCAGGTGAAGACCGCATCGGCAGGATGTTGGTCGAGCAATTGGGTGATCAGTCGGCCAACGGCCGCAACGTCGCTGGAGCCATCCGCGTCATGCACGACGTGCACGTCGGCCCCGCAACGGCTGAGCAGATCGACCGACATCACGAGATCGGGCCGGCGGACGCTCAAGACGGCAGTCACCCCGACGCCCGCCGCCGCCGCCCGCACGGCCAAGGGCGCCAGCGTGGCCAGCCCCACGCCGCGGCCGACCAGGACGATGCGCCGCCAGGCGGCATCGAGGGTGAAGCCACGGCCGAGCGGTCCGAGCACATCGAGGGTTGCCCCCGGCTGCAGCGCGTCGAGGACGCGCGTGCCCGCCCCATGCACCTTGTAGAGAAAGCCGATTGCCTCGCCCGCGACGTCGACGTGATAGACGCTCATCGGCCGACGCAAGAAGGGCGTGCCGTCGGCGGTCGCGGGGCAAAGGATGTGAAAGAATTGGCCAGGCTCGGCCGCGAGCGCGCCCGCAGGCGCGCTCAGCCGCATCAAGCGGTAGTCGGCGTTGACCGCGCTGTTGCTTCGGACGACGCAGAGATGCTCGCCTACCCGGCGCCCGATGGACGCGTCGTGGGTGCTCGGCAAGGGTTCTTGGTGCAACATCGATCAACTCGCTTGGCAGCGGCGGCCATCGGCGCAACGACCACCGTGCATCACTTGATCCAAAGTGATGCACCGTCAAGCGCCGAGGCTGCACCCCGCGAACGCTCCGGGGCGCAACCATCTGCGGATACGAAAATCCATGGATGTGCATTGGACAGCTTGCCCAAAGCGTGGGCAGGACGCTAAGCGTTTCTCGAAAGGCTTGACCTGCCCTCACCCCCGCCCGGCCACCCATGGCATCGTACGCTCGTGGGTGGCCGGGCGGGGGTGAGGGCAGGCTCGTGCGCTACCTAACCAGGCAACGCTCTAAGCGACCTCGGGACGAACAATCGCAGCGAACCGATGGCGCATTCCTTGCTCGGTCATCGGACGAAGCACGCACGCAGTGACGGAGGAAGCAAATTTGGCGACGGTAACACCAACCGACGCGGTCTCCAGCGATTCGGCCTTCGTCGACATCGACACGGTCGGGTTGACCTACGGTCGTGGCCCGTCGCGCACGCAGGCCCTGAACGGCACCACCATCCGGGTGCGCAAGGGCGGTTTCGCGGCCGTGGTCGGCCCGAGCGGCTGCGGCAAGTCGTCGTTGATGAAGCTGGTCACCGGCCTCCTGCCGCCGACCCGCGGCAGCGTTCGGGTCGATGGTCAAACCGTCAACGGTCCGCTCAAGATCGTCGGCATGGCCTTCCAAAATCCGACGCTCCTGCCCTGGCGAACGACGCTGCGCAACGTCATGCTGCCGCTGGAGATCGTGCAACCGCATCGCGGCCGGCTGCGTCGCAACTACGACACCTATGTCGAGGATGCGCGAAGCCTGTTGCGCTCGGTGGGATTGGACGGCTTCGAGGGCCGGCATCCTTGGGAACTGTCGGGCGGGATGCAGCAACGCGCCTCGCTCTGCCGAGCCCTGATCCACCGTCCGGACCTGCTCATGCTCGATGAGCCCTTCGCGGCGTTGGACGCGTTCACCCGCGAAGAGCTTTGGGGTGTGCTGCAGGCCTTGTGGATGGCGCGCGGCTTCACCGTGATCCTCGTCACCCACGATCTCCGGGAGGCGGCCTATCTGGCCGAAGAGATCCACGTCATGTCGGCGCGGCCGGGGCGCATCGTCGCCACCCGTCAGGTGCCGATGCCGTTCCCACGGAGCTTGGAGGACACCTTCAAGCCCGACTTCGTGGAATTGGTGCACGAACTTCGCGACCACATCAGCCGGGAGCGCCAAGCGTGAGTAAGGATCAATCCACCGCTGCGATCGACGACGAGCCCGAGACGCGTGCGGCCTCCTGGGCCTCCCGCCTCGAGAACGCGGGGCCGTGGCTGATCGGGCTCGCCACCCTCGTGATTTGGGAGGCCGCCTGTCGCCTGCTGGAGGTGCCACGCTTCGTGCTGCCGGCGCCGTCGGCGATCTGGGACAGCTTTTGGACGTGGCGCGGCGTGATCGGCATGCATGCCATGCAGACGCTCTACACGACCGTCGTCGGCTTCGCCTTCGCCGTGGTCGGCGGTGTGCTCTTAGGCATCGGGGTCGGCACCTCGAAGGCGCTCTACAAGAGCCTCTATCCGCTGCTCATCGGGTTCAACTCGGTGCCGAAGGTGGCGATCGTCCCGATCCTGGTCATCTGGTTCGGCATCGGGACCGTGCCGGCGGTGATCAGCGCGTTCTTGCTGTCGTTCTTTCCGATCGTCGTGAACGTCGCGACCGGGCTCGCCACCCTGGAGCCGGAACTGCGCGACGTGCTGCGCTCACTCGGCGCCTCGCGCCGGGATATTCTTTTGAAGGTGGGGCTGCCGCGGTCGCTGCCCTACCTCTTTGCCGCGCTGAAAGTGGCCATCACGCTGGCGCTGGTCGGCTCGGTCATCGCCGAGACCATCGGCTCGAATGCCGGCATCGGCTATTTGATGTTGATGGCGAGTGGGCGCTTCGACGTGCCCTTGGTGTTTGCCGGCCTATTCGTCGTCGCCATCATGGGCGTCGCCATCTACGCCATGTTCGCCAAGCTGGAGGCGCGCCTGACGGGCTGGGCAACGCGCGACGTCGTCTACGCCACCGGCAGCTGATCTCTCAGACGAAATCGGCGGCGGCTCGCGCCGCCGCCGATCGGGCCTGAAACGTTGGCGTGTGGCGGTCAGTCGGCCGCGAGACGGGCCTTCACGCTCTCCGGCAGCTGGCGGTCTTCCACCGGCGGCAGGAAATCGCCGCGGTAATAATCCTCCAGCACGATTTCCGCGTCGACGCCGAAGGCCCGCGCCACGGCCGTGCCGGCCGAGACGAACCGCTCCGGGTCGACGTGGCCGACGCCGTGTTCGATCACCGCCGGCGTCAGGATCGCCAGTTCCTCGGCCAGCCGCCAACGGGCGATTTCCACCTCGGCGTTGACGAGCGGTTCCTGCGCCTGCAGCAGACCAATGCCGTATTCGGGGTCTTCGAACATGGCGATCATGCCCTTCACCGTCGCCGCGACGAACCCGCGAACCACGTCCGGGTTGGCCGCCGCGAAATCGGCGCGCACCTGGATGCCCGAGCTGTAGGGGGCAACGCCGAAATCGGCGAAGGTAAAGTAGCCGATGTCGTCGAGGGACACGCCGGCATTGTACATGTTCAACGCCGTGGTCGTGACGAAGCCGAAGGTGGCTTCCGCCGAGCCCTGGATGACCATGGCATCGCGCAGGTTGCTCTCGACGAAGACGCAGTTGATGCCGTCGGGGTCGAGGTCGTTGGCAGCGGCAACCGCAGGCCAGACCAGGAAGGTGGCCTCACCCTGGGTGCAGGACACGGAGCGGCCGATCAGGTCGGCTGGGCCCTCGATGCCGCTGCGGTTCAAAAAGATCGCGCCGGTCGGCGACTGGTTGTTGATGACCAGCACGGTGACGACGCGGTCGTTCGGGTTCTCGTTGTTGAAGCGGAACAGGCCGGCACCCTCGGCGAAGCCCATGTCGTAGGACCGAGCGGCGACCTTGTTCAGGGTGTCGCCGGAGCCGAAGCCGCGGTCGATGCGGACCCGCAAGCCCTGCTCTTCGAAATAGCCTCGGTCCTGCGCGATCAGGAAGGGGCCGTGCATGGCTTGCCACGCCCAGTCGAGCACGAAGCGGACCTCGGTCAGGCCTTGCGCCTGCGTACCGGTAGCGAAGAGGGTCAAGGCGGCGCCGCCGAGCAGCGCCCCGAAGCCTCGGCGATGAGTAGTCAAGTGGTCGTCTCCTTTTGGTTGATGTCGAAGGGAGTGAAGCGGCTTGCTGCCGATGCCTCGGCAGCAAGATCGAGGCCATGGTTTTCATGCCATGGTGTGGTCTGGAGGGCTTGGTACAACACGTCGACCGCCTGCAGGAGATCGGCGTGCTCCATGTGCTCCGCCGGATTGTGGGAGCCCGCCTCGTTGCGGACGAACAGCATCGCCGCCGGCACGCCGGCCCCTGCGAACACGGCCGCATCGTGCCCGGCACCGCTGGGCAACGGCTCCGTCTTGACGCCGAGGGCCGCCGCAGCCTCGATCAGCCGAGATCGTAGCCATGGATCCAATAATGCAGGCGGGGCGCCCAGGGGTTCGTCCAATTCGAAGCGGACACCTCGCCGCTGACCGATGGTTTCGCATTCGACCCTGACGAGACCGGCAAAGGCGTCGAGCGTCGCCTCGCTCTGGCTGCGGAACTCCAAGGAAAAGGTCAATTCGCCCGGGATGCGGGTCATGCCATGATCGGCGGCGTTGGTACCCACCATGCCCGCCGTGACGACGAGGTCGATGCCGCGCTCCTGCAGGGCCTTCCAGTGTTCGTCCAGGCCCGTGATCAACTCGCCGAACGCAAAGACCGCGTCGTGCCGGAGCCAGCGCGGGACCGCACCCGAATGCCCGGCAGCCCCGACGATGCGGTTGTTGGGATAGCGCCGGTTGCCGCGTATGGCCGTGACCGGTGCGGTCGGAAAACCGCGCGCGACCATCACCGGGCCCTGCTCGATATGCACCTCGAAGAAGGCCCGAAGATCGCGCGGATCGCGCAAGGCCTCGCCGCGCGCGATCGCTTCGACATCGGCGCCGACGTCCTCCAGGCACTGGGCGAGCGTGCGGCCGGTTCGGCGGTGGCACCGCGCCAGGTCACGCTGGCCGAGCCCGCCCCAAAGCGCCAACGAGCCCACATAGGCGCGGTCGAACCAAGCGCTTTCTTCGCAGCGCAGGACCAGGAGTTCGAGTGGCAAAGGCGGCTTCGTGCCGTTCCGGCAATAGCGGGCCAGGACCAGGAGCCCCGCCGCGATCCCGGCCGCACCGTCGAAATTCCCGCCATGCGGCACGCTGTCGAGATGCGAACCGATGGCCAGCGCCGGGCCAGCCACGGCCCCTTCGAGCCGCAGTTGGAGGTTGCCGGCGCGGTCGGCGGCGGCGGGCACGCCCAGCGCCTTGGCCATGGCACCCACCGCCGCCAGGGCGTCGTTTTCGCCGGCTCCGAACGCCTCGCGCGTGATGCCCACGTCGTCTCGGCCGATCACCGCCATGGTCGCGAAGAACGCCTCGAGGAAACCCGCCTCGTCGCCGCCCAGCAGGGCTGCCGTCACGTCGCGGCTGTTCACCGCTCCATCCATCCCCACCTCCAGGCTGCGCGGACCGAGTTCGAAAGCAGGAGATTAGAGGGGTCGGGCTGCCAAGCCAACGCGCTTGGTGCGGCCAAGCGACTTGCGCGTCTCGTCATGGGGACGGGCTATGCCCCGATGGCTGGCTGGGTTAAGAGGTCGGGGCTTCAAGGGGAGAACTGCTTTGCGTGAGGATGTGCTGCTGAAACCCGATGCGGCCGTGGCCGAGATGACGGCGCGGATGTTGTTGGAGGTCAAGGCCATCCAACTGCGGCCCGAGCAGCCCTTCGTGTTTTCCTCGGGTTGGGCGAGCCCGGTGTACATCGATTGCCGTACGCTGATTTCCTTCCCGCGGCTGCGCCGAACGTTGATGCACATGGCGGCGCAACAGATCTGCCGGGACATCGGCTTCGAGCAATTGCAGGCGGTGGCCGGCGGCGAGACGGCGGGCATCCCTTTCGCCGCCTGGATCGCCGACGAACTCATGCTGCCGATGTATTACGTGCGCAAGAAGCCCCTCGGCTTCGGCAACGCGGCGCAGATCGAGGGCGATCTGCGCATGGGCAATCGCATCCTCCTCGTCGAGGATCTGACCACGGATGGCCGTTCGAAGATCAATTTCTGCAGTGCCTTGCGCCAAGCCGGTCTGGAAGTAGATCACACCTTCGTGATTTTCTTCTACGATATATTTCCCGGCTCGCGCGAGCGGCTACGCGATGCCGGCCTGACACTGCATTACCTGGCGACGTGGCACGACGTTTTGCGCGTGGCGCGAGACGGCTTCGGCTTTGCGGCCGGTCAACTGCGCGAGGTCGAGAGCTTCTTGGCCGATCCGGTAGCTTGGTCGGCGGCGCATGGCGGCATCAGCTCGATGCCGGCCTGAGGCCAGCAAAGGCGCGTTTGCTGCACGGCGGCCGGTGTGAGCGGTAAACGCGGCAAGAGCACCGGTGGATGAAGGGACGGTTCGACGTCGCCGGCCTCAGCCCTTGCCGTCGGCGACGGCTGGGCGCATCGCCAGCCGGGCGCGGTAGAGCGCGCGGAACAGTGGCCACACGATCAAGAGCGCGCTGCACGCCAGCATCGCCGCGGCGAGGGGCCGCTCGAAGAAGATCGCATAGCTGCCGCCGGTCATCATCAGGGCCTGATGGAACGAGGTTTCGGCGAGCCGGCCGAGGACCAGCCCCATGACGATGC
>RECO01000142.1 GCA_007694015.1 Geminicoccaceae bacterium | reverse complement strand
ACGTCATGGGGGCGCGCGCACTGGAGATCGGCGGCCACCGCCGCTGAGGGCTGGGCAAGCCGTTCGGAAAACGCGCTAGTTGATCATCACCATCGCCCCTTTGACGGTGGTGTTGCCGGCGGCCGAGAGTTCGGCACTCGCCCCGCCCTTGGCCGTCACGCCGACCTGGGCGTCCGCCGTCACGTTGAGCCCCTTCACGGTGGCGTCCATCTGCGCCGTCGCCTCGATGTTGCCCTTCGCCTCCAGGGTGATGTCACCTGGACTGGAGAGCTTGATGCCGCGCGGCGACAGCTCGACCACGTTGCCGGTCTCGTCCTTTAGGGTGACCGTCTTCTGCTCGTCGTCGAGGATCGCCCGATTGCCGGCCGGCGTGGTCACGGTGATGACCTTCTTCGCCTCGTCGAAGGTCACCTTCATCTCGGTGCGGGTGACCAGGGCCTTGGTGTCGTTGGCGTCCTCGAAGCTGAAGGGGGGCGGGCGGTTGGCGCTGTAGAGGCTCGCGAGGACGACCGGGGCACTCGGGTCGTCGTCGAAAAAGCCCAGCACGACCTCGTCGCCGATTTCCGGCAGCACGAACGCGCCGAAGCCATTCGAGGCGTAAGCCTGGGCGAGGCGTGCCCAGACCCCCGGCTGGTCGTCGCCCAACAGCGGCAAGCTGACCATGACGCGGTGCTGCCCGTCGGGATCGTCCTCCAGCTTCTGCACCACGCCGAGTTGCAAGCCCTGGATCGGCGCGGTCAGCCCCGCCGCCGCCGGGCTCGTCAGGCGGTGCAGATCGCTGTGGGTCAGGACGTCGAGGCCGGTCTCGACCGTGGTCAACCATTCGCCGGCCTCGATCCGGTGCATCACCGCACCGACGAACGCCCGGCCGCCGAACCGATTGCCCAGATTGTGCAATTCGATCGTGTCGCCGATCGCCGCGCGCCCCGAACCCGCAAAGACCAAGCGCGCCCGGTTGGCGGAAAGGGCCGCGCGCAGCTGCCGCCCCTTGGCCCAAGGCTCCAACGACGCCAGGTCCAAGGCCGCACTCTGCAGGCGGACGTCCTCCTGGGCGAGGGCGTCGGCAAGCTGCTTGGGCGACAGATTGCCCGGACCCGAGCGGGCCAGGGGCAAGGCGGCGGCGTTGCGCTGGGAGAGCGTCTGTTCGGCTGGGCTCCAGGTCACCGCCACCGCGTTCGGCTGCTGGTCGCGCGCGTCGACCAAACCCTCGAAGCGGATCAGGTCCAGGCCGTAGGTCACCCGCAACACCGGCTCTTGGGTGGCGTCGGGCGCGACGATACGCACGTCCGCTGCCTGCGCCAACACCACGAGGCCATTCGCTTCGGCGCGGGTGACCGCGAAGTCCCAGTCGGTCGCATCGTGCTGCACCACCTCGCGCAGCATCGCCTCGGTGGCGCTGACGCTGCACGCCAGGTTGGCCGCGGCGAACAGCGTCCGTATCACCTCGCTGTCCTTGACGTCGCGCCGCACGGCGTTGCGGCGGGTCAGGGTCATCGCCACCGCCCGATGCCGGCACTCGACGCGCAGACGCACCTCGCCGCCGTCGCCGATGGTCAGCCGCTCGGCGACCACGACACCGGTGAAGACCTCGGTCTTCGGCCCACCGCCATAGCCGGCCTCGACGTCGATTTGGGTGCCCGGCTCGAAGGTCGCGGCATCGGTCAGGGGAAAGTCGCGAAAGCCCTGTGCGCCGTCGTCGTAAACCAAAACCGCGCGGGCGATGCGATTGACCCGATGCTCGATGTCGACGGCCACCAAGCCCGTATTGTCGACGATGCTGCCATCGGCCTTGACGACGACCTCGATCGGGCCGCCAGCTTCGTCTCCGGGTCCGACCGGCATCGCTCAGCCCAACGGGGGAAAGCGCAGGAGCGTGTCCGGCACCAAGCGGCGAAAATTCACCAGCTCGTTGAACCGCGCCACCTCCAAATAGCGCCCGCCGTCGCCGTAAATGCGCTCGCACAACAAGGGCAGCGTGTCGCCTTCCTTGACCCGGACGACGTGCGTCATGTCCGGCGACGAGCGTCTTGCTTCCAACGCCGACTGCCGCTGTGTCTTGAAGCGCACGAAGTCCAGTTGCGTGCGCGCGCGCAGGGGCTCGCCGGATGGTTTGAACAGGGTGTAGTCGAGCCGCAATTCCTTCAGCCGGCCGAAGAAATTGTCGAAGGCCCGACCCCATTTGAGCTTGACCACGTTGGCTTCGTGCTGGTCGCCGTCGTAGCGGTAACAGATGGCCTGCAAGCGCTCGACCATGGTGCGGACCGAGAGGGACGGGCCACCGCCCGGGTTCGGCACCACGCCCGTGCCATCGAGGACCAGCGGAAAGGACACGGTTTCGGGGTTGCTGCCGGCATAGCGCGGGGTGGCGTCCGGGGCGCCGATGCGCCGGGCGCGATCGGGGTCGTCGTCGCTGTAGGCGATGCCGAGGCTGTGTTTGTAGTCGGCGGGGTTGATCAAGGCGACGAAGACGTCGTTCGGCCCGAGTTGCGGCGTGACCTGGCCTTGGGCCGACACCACGCACCGCTGCAGGGTCAGCTTCTCCAGCATCGCTCAGCGCTCCTGCAGGCGGCGCAAGGCCTCCTCGATGCGTCGATCGCAGGCCTGCAGGAGTTCGCGCCTGAGGTTGCGCAGCAGCTGGCCGCTCAGCGGCGCCTCCTTGGCCGCGGCCGGGCCGCGCACCTCGCACTTGATCACCAATTCACGAATTTCGACGGCCATTACTTCACCCGATTGACGTAGGCGTAGGCGAGTTCGATCCGCTCGATCGCCACTTCGTTCTTCAGCGCACCAAAGGATTCGACCACCCATTGCACCGGGAAGGCGTTGACGATCGACCACGTGCACAAGGGCTCGCCGGCGGCATCGAGCAGGTGCACGTCGAGCGACTGGGGGCGGATCGGTTGCGCCAAGTCACCCTCCAAGACCTCCCGACACCAGGAGACCAGCGGCGAGTTGCGGTCGGTGATCGCCCGCTTCAAGATCAGGTTCGGGGCTTCGGCGATCTTGGGCAGCCGGTGCGCGAACCGGTTCTCGCCGCCCTCGACGACGGTTTCGACCTCGCGCTTGACCGCCATCCCGTCCACCTCCTGAAACGCCGTATCCGGGCCGCCCCCTTGGAAGGCGACCCGGAAATGAAACGCCGGCAGCGGATAAGCGTCGTCCGCCACCTCAGCCGTTCTCGATGGTCAGGCCTTCGTGCGCGATCTCGATCGTCTCGATCGCCACCTCGTTGCCGTCCGACTTCAGATCGGTGCCGGTGATCTTGGTCGGAAAGGCGTTGGTCAGCGTCCACACCATCGTTGGCGAGCCTTCCTCGTCCAACAAACTGATGGTCACCGGGATGCGCTTGATCGTGTTCATTTTGATATCGTTGAACCAATCCCAGAATTTGTTGTCGGACTTGAAAACTCCCTTTTTCATGGTGATGTTCGAGTATTTTTTCAGTCCCGGCATTTTTACAGGGCTGAACACCGGATTGTCGCCAGCGCGGTATTCGATCGGCTGGGCCTCGACGTCGAGACCGGAAACCTCCTGAAACGAGAGGACCTCGCTGTCCCATTTGACCTCAAAATGAAACTTCGGGATCGGCCAGATCGAAGTGGACTGGGCGGAACCGTCATCGGCCATGGACGTTCTCCTTCAACTCGGGGCGACAGCACTCAGGAGCGCTGCATCTGCTGCTGGAAGGTGATCTCGATGAACTCGGCGGGGCGGGTGACGGCGACCAGCACCGTGACCCGCAAAATGCCCTCCAGGATGTCCTCCGAGGTCATCGTCTCGCCGAGGCCGACATGCACGCTGAAGGCGTCCTCGGGCACGGCCCCGGCCAGACCGCCCGCCTTCCAGATGCCGGTCAGGAAGTTCCTGATCATCGAGCGGATGGTGACCCAGGTGTTGGCGGTGTTGGGCTCGAAGACATAGGCCTTGGTCGCCAGGCGGATCGATTCCTCGATCATCAGCATGGTGCGGCGGACGTTGACATAGCGCCAATCGAGGCTGTTGCCGTCGAGGGTGCGCGCCCCCCAGACCAGCACACCTTCGCCGATGAACGGCCGGATCGCGTTGATCGACTTGCCCTGCGGCGTGACGTTCAAGTCCTCCTGCTGCTCGTGGGAGATGTTGACCGACGGTGCCACCACCGAGTTGAGGCTGACGTTGGCGGGGGCTTTCCAGACACCGCGCGTCGCATCGACCATGGTGTAGACGCCGACCATCGCCGCCCCCGGCGGCAACAGGTTGAGCTTGGTCGCCATCGCCGCCAAGACGTCGCCATAGACGCCGCTGATGGCGCGCAGCGTCTTGTCCAGCATCGCCTTGTGGGTCGGCACCTCCTCAGGCGCGAGGTCCGGCCAGTCGGTCGTGATCGCCTGGATCGCCTGCTGCTGGCGGTCGACCACGGTGAGGGCACCACCGCCGCCGCCACCGCCTTCGCTCCCGTCACCGCCGCCGCCTTCGGGCTCGGGCAGCCGCAATTCGGTGCGGATCAGTTGCTGCAACAAGGGTGGGTTGGCGACGTTCTCGTAGGACAGGTCGCGGTCTTGGAAGATCGTGGTCCGCAGCCACGGGTAATAGGCCGCACCGTAGTCGAGGAAGTTGACGCCGAGGGCGTTGCGGAACGCCTCGACCGGGTCGCCCGCCGGGTCCTGGCGGTCACGCCAGCCATCCCAAATGTCGAGCACGGCGAAGCGGTTCTTCATCTTGCCGCCGCAGTGCGCCAGCATCGCCTGCTGCACGGTGATGCAGTTGGCCTGGGACAAGAGCACGCTTTCGGGGATGACGACCAGGGTCGGCTCCTGCTCCTTACCCAAGAGGTCGATCGCGGTGCGCAGCGCGTCCGGGTCGACGTCGTCCTCGTAGCTGCCGACCGAGACCACGTAGCAAGTGCCGCCGCCGTTTTGGAAAAAGAGCTTCATCGCGGCGTAGAGGAGATACCGGCCGGATTTCTGCTCCAGCACGTAGTCCTGGCCGCCGACCCGAAGGTCGGCCGGCTCGTCGCTGTCCTTGGCCTTTTCCTCGAGGGCGAAGGTCGGCGTCGGGCCGAAGCCGAAATAGGCGTGGTAATCGGCCATCGAGGTAATCCGCCAGGGCCGGCGGTGCAGCGACTGGCTGCCATTGGCGGCGGTTTCGGTGTAGCCGATGAAGGCCGGCACCGCCGTCGCCACCTGGACGACGGAATTGGGAAAGGCGTCCTTCTCGACGATGTAGACGCCCGGCGTTTTCATCGGTCCCATGGTTCGATCCCCTCAGGCGCTCAAGGATTGACGTAGATTTCGGACTGGAGGGCGCCGTCGCGCCGCTCCGGGATCGGCGCGAGCTGGAGGCCCGCACTCGGCAATTGGCGGATCAGGACGCGCGTACCGATCTCCAGCTGTTCGCGCAGCTGGAAGCGCCGCGTCGAGCGCTCCGCCAGCGCCAACCGGCGCTTGGAGCGAAAGACCAGCCCCCGCACCGCCCGATCGGCGGCCGGCGCGCCGAGCGCGGCGAAGGTCTCTTCGCCGTCGGCATCGACCACGGCCAGGGACGTGGCCGGCGCCACCCCTTGCACGTAGTAGGTCCAAAAGACCTTGCGGGCCTCGAAGCGGATGCGATAGCGCCGGCCGACGGTCGCTGGCGCCAGCTCGAACACGACGTCGAACAAGGGCCGCCGGGCCGGCAGATGCGCCGGCGGAACGGCATCGGCGGGCGTGCGGCGCCGCTCCGCGCGGGTCACGGCCGGCGCCGGATGCAAGCGCCAGATCGCCCCGCCCTCGTCGACCGCCCGCTCGGTCGAAAACCGCAACATCTGGTCGCCGGGTGCGACGAACGCTTCGGCAGCCGCAAGGAAGCCGGGCGTTTCGGACCAAACCAAAAAGCGCAGGCCAAGCGACGGGGCATCGCCCTGCCAAGCGTCGTCGACGCCCGCCACCAGGAGTTCGCCCCGCGCGGCGCGCCAAACGAGGTCGGGGCCTCGCAACAGCGCCGCCGTCGTCGGATCCGGCACGAAGCGAAGCCCATCCGGGCGCCCTGGCGCGTAGAAGTCGTGTTCGACGACGAGGCTGAGGAGGGGGGAGAAGCGCCGCATCGTCGACCCTGCCTACGAGCCGGCCATGGCGTCGACGCCGCGCACCGGCGCGACTTCACCGACGAGGCCATCCGGCACGAGGACGACGGTCCGCATCCGGTAGAGCACCGAGGGCAGGTAGCGACCACCCAGCACCCCCCAGAGATGGCTCAGTTCCTGGGTGCCGAGGTTCTCCACCTCGAGGGTGAGACGTTCGAGGCCGTCGCCCATGTCGGGGGCCGTGCGGCGGTCGAACACCGGATGCGCTTGCAAATAGCGAATGGCCTGCGACACCAGCTTCAGGGCTTGGCCGTAATTGCCGTTCGAGTAGCCGGCCGCCAGCATCAAATAGACGTTCAAATGCAACGGCGGCTGTGCCCGGCCCAGGCGCCCCGCCCCGAGCGGCGTGGCGGCGCGGCCCGGCGGCAGCGCGTCCTTTTCGATGTTGACCACGAACAGGGCGAGCTTGTCCTCGATTTGTGGTGCCGGCGTGCCGTCATGGGCGACGACGTTGGCGACCAGAACGAGGTCTTCGTCGGATTGCAGGCGAAAGCGGAGGTGTTGGTTCAGTCGCGCGGCGACCAGCTCGACCGCGCGGTCGATCACGCGCGAAGGCCCCGCATCGGCGCGCCGCCACAGCAAAGACACGTCAGGCAATGTCCAAGAGCGCGCACGCGTTCCCTCCTTCACCGCGCTTTACAACTAGGCGTTTCCTGCTCTGCCGAAAAGGCAATTTCTGCGCTATGCAACCAGGGTCGAACCGCTTGGAGGGGGTGGGCGATGCCGCCCGCAGCGCGATTGACCGACCTGCACGTCTGTCCCGTGGTGAACGTTCTGGTCCCCCACGTTGGTGGGCCGATCGTGACCGGTGCCGCGACCGTCTTGATCGGTGGGCTACCCGCCGCCCGTGTGACCGATAGCTGCACCTGCGTGGGTCCCACCGACACCATCGTCGCCGGCTCCGCCACCGTGTTGATCGAGCAGTTGCCGGCCGCTCGCATCGGCGACGCTACCGCCCATGGCGGCAACATCGTCATGGGCTTGCCGACGGTGTTGATCGGCGGATAGCTGCCGGCTCGAGCCGGCTGGGGCGATTTGTCATAATCCGGCTTATGCACAGAATAGGGCATTGAAATTGAACGAAATAGGGGTCGGACAGTTCGTTTTGTAAAATCGTTTTTTCGAGGGCGGCGTCGGGGTGACGAAGGCGAGGTTGCGGTCGGCCGAGTGTAGCCCAGGCAAGGTTTTTGTTCCTTAGTGCTTTCGCCGGTCGCCGCGACCGGTGCCATGGCGGCGTCGGGCTTCACCGGGGCGAGGGGGGAGCGCTCGAAGCGCGTTCGGCGAGGTGCCGTCTGGACTTTGCTCGGCATCGACGTTGGTTCGGTCGCGTCGGCGCCATCTCGAGCGTGCGGGAGCGAGTGAGGGCAGCGATCGGCGACGCCGGTCGTCGGCAATCGCCAAGGGCAAGCCCATGGCGGCGTGCCGCGCACTCAGGATCGAGGTGTGGCCGGATTCGACACGAGCCGCCGACTGCGCATCCGCGCCGGTTCACCTCGATGCCTGGGCCGTCGCTCGAACGGCGCTCCCCCAGGTCCGCTCGAGATAATTGGAGGCCGGCGCCGTTGGCGCGCGGCGCGCGCCTCGGGCCGCGGTCTCTTGAAGGCCTACTGCAACGTCATCAGGGCGCTGGCGTGGCAGTAGCGGGTGGGTTGCACGAGGCCGCTCGTGGCCACTTTGACGCTGTGCAGGCGGCCGTCGATGTTCTCTTCCCAGAACTTGACGAACTTGCTCAGCACCGGGAACTGCGGTGCAATGTCGTAGTCCTGCCAAACAAAGGTTTGTAATACGCCCGGATGGTCTGGCATGTGATACAGGATTTCCGCTGTCGTCAGTCGGTAGTCCTGCAGCATCAAGTTCATTTCACGCATGCAACACCCCACCTCGCGAAAAAGTTCACTCTTCCGCGATAAGTTCGATTGGCGTTGCTTGGCAAGGCGAAAAAAGTCGAAGATTAGCATTCGTTGTCACTCGACAATGGTGAGTGCCAATGATTGGTCGAAGCGTCAATCGAGCCGACCGTTGCCCGACAGCAGCACGGCGATCGGGCGGGTCTGGGGGAACTGCGACAAGAGGATCAACAGGATCATGGTCAGCGGCACGCACAGGAACATGCCGGCGATGCCCCAGATGCTGCCCCAGGTCGCGAGCGACAGGATGATCACGAACGGGCTGAGGTTCAAACTGCTGCCCATCAGCCGCGGCTCGACGATGTTGCCGATGGTGAATTGCAAGGCGGCGAGGATGCTGCCGACCGTCAAGGTGATGTAGGGATCGCCGAATTGCACCAGCGTCAAGAGGGTGGGAAAGGTGACCGCCAGGATCGAGCCGATGTTCGGGATGTAGTTCAAGAGGAAGATGATCAGCGCCCAGAAGGTCGCATAGTTGATCTCGAACAGCCACATCACGCCGTAGGAGAGCACCGCGGTGACGGCGCTGACGAAGGTCTTGACGCGGATGTAGACCTCGATGCGGTCGACGGCGCGGGCGACGGCGAGCCGGGTGCGCTGGGCGCGAACCGGGTCGTCGTGCAGCACTTCGAGCTTGCGTTGCAGGGCTTGCTGCTCCAGCAGCAGGAACCCGGTGTAGAGCATGACCAGGACGGCGTTGCCGGCCAGGGCCGTGAGGGCGCCCGCCAATTGCGCCAGGATTTCGCTCAGGCGGATCTGGTCGAGGATGTCGCCGACCAGATCGGGCACGTCGACGCCGAGCCAGACGCCGAGTTCCGGGATGGCTTGCTGCAGGCTGTCGCGATAGCCGGGTGCGGCCTGGGCAATCATGGCCACGTTGTCGGCGACGATCTGGACGATCAGCAAGATCATCCAGACCACGAGCAACACCGCAAAGACCAGCGCCACCCCCGGCGGCAAGGCCGCCCGGTTGCGCAACACCCAGCGCGACAGCTTGACCAGCAGCGTGGCCACCGCGTTGACGAATGCCCAAACGAGAATGGCTACCGCGAGCGGGACCAGAACCTCGCGGCCGAACACCAACACCGAGCCGACCGCCACCGCGACCAGAAGCCAAAGGGCGGTCGAAATCGGCTGGAAGTCGGTCGGGGTCGGCTCGCGCATGGCCGCGGCATCCTGCCGTCTTCACCCCGCAGTGCAACGAAAAACGGGGTCTGACGTGACAGGCGCGCGGCGGGGACGCGACGTTCGGATCAGATCAGGCGCACACCGTCTTCGGCCGAACGCTTGCCACCCTCCGCTTCGGCCGAGGCGTCGAGCGGCTGGGTTGGTGCCGGCGCCGGTGTCGGATCGCTCCCCATCAAATCGGCGCGGAGCTGGTTGCGCGCGCGGTTGATCCGGCTCTTGACGGTCCCGACCCGGCAGCCGGTACGCTCGGCGATGTCGGCGTAGTCGCGCCCCTCGATCGTGGCCATCACCAACGCTTCGCGATGGGCGCCGCTCAGGCGCTCGAACGCCGCGCGAAAGGCGTTGAACTCGAGCCGTGCTTCCTGGTGCGGCGCGACCCACAGCATCGTCGCCAGATCCTCGTCCGCGACGTCGACATGGCGCTTGCTCGCCCGTTTGCCGTTCAAGAAGACGTTGCGCAGGATGGTGAACAGCCAAGCGTGCAGATTGGTGCCCGGGGTGAAGCGATGCTGGGCCGCGAGGGCGCGCGCAAGGGTGTCTTGAACCAGATCGTCCGCGTCGTGGATGTTGCCGGCGCAGAGGCTCCGCGCATAGGCGCGAAGGTCGGGCATGGCGGCGGCGACGTCCTCGCGAAAAACGGTCATCGGTTCGTCCAGCGTTGTTGATCCCTCAACGTCAACGCTTCGGGTCGAGCAAGGTTCCGAGCGACGCCGGAACCCAGTTGGCGGGCGCCGTGTTGGTCGACCGTGCTGCCCGATCAGGGCGGCGAACCCTCGAACGGAGACCTCGCATGTTGCAATTGGCGCTCGCTTTTCTGGTCATCGCCCTGGTCGCCGGCCTGTTGGGCTTCACCGGGATCGTCGCGGTCGCGGTCGACATCGCGCAGATCCTGTTTTTCCTCTTCCTGGTGCTGTTCGCGATCAGCCTCGCGGCCCATGTCCTGCGCGGCCGTCCGCCCCCGGCCTGAGGTGGGGCTGACGGCGGTCGGCTCGAGGGGGAAGGTCGCGCGCAGCGTCGTTCCCCCCGCAGCCTCGGCGACGATGCGAAAGCTGCCGCCGATCTGGCCGGCGAGCAAATGGGCGAGCGTGAGGCCCAGACCCCGGTCGGCCGGATTGGCGAGGCCGATGCCGTCGTCGCGCACCGACAGGACCGCCGTTGCCGCCTCCGACGGCTGCAGGCTCACCCGGATGGTGCCGTGCGCCCGCCCGGCAAAGGCATGCTCGTAGGCATTGCTCACGGCCTCGACCACCAACAGCGCCAAGGGCACGGCGCGGCCGGCATCGATCGACATCGGGGCCACGTCGAGCTCGAGGGTGACCGGTGCCGTGATGCCGTCCACCGCGGTTTCGACCAGCCCGCAGAGGTCGGTCAAGAAGGGCCGGAGCGCCACCTCGCGCAGGTCGTCTTGTTGGTAGAGGTGGCTGTGCAACAGCGCCAAGGCGCGCACCCGGGTCCCGGCCGCCTCGATCGCGCGCTGGGCGATGGGTGACGCCGTGCGCCGGCTGCGCAGGGCCAACAGGCTGATCACCGTCTGCAGGTTGTTCTTCACGCGGTGGTGCACTTCGCGCAGCAGCACTTCCTTGTCCGCCAGCGATTGCTCGAGGGAGCGCTCCCGGTCCGCCACCTGCTCGATCAGGCGCCGGAAGTCGTCGGCGAGGTCGCGCAATTCGGTCGGGCCGTCCTGGATGTCCGGCCAAGCGGTTTCGCCGGCTTGGAAATAGCCGCGGGTGGTCGCTGCCAGGCGGCGGATGTGGCGGTTGATGAGCCAATCTGCGGCGACCAGCGTGACGACGACCGACGCCGCGAGAAAGCCCACCACGGCGGCCACGGTGAGCAGCACCCGATCGGTCAGCCATGCCCAGGACCCGCCGCGGGCGATGCCCGTCACGAGATAAAGGCGGCCCTCGGCCAGGGGTTGTGCCGCGTAGCGGCGCAGGAGCCCGTCGCGGCCGAGCGCGTCGCGGGCCACGCCGGCGTTCAGGACGAGGCTCGTGAGCGAAGCCGTTTCGGGCATGGGCGCGAGCCGCGGCTGGCCCGCCGCCAGATCGCCGAGCAGCAGGCGACCCGTGCCGTCGACCAAGGCGGCGACCGCATGCTCGGGCAAGGCCAGATCCTGGATCGCGCGCTCGACCTCGGCCAAATCGATGGTCAGGGTCAAGACCGTGGGCGCGTCCGCGTCACGCACCACCGGCACGGCGGCACCGAGCACGGCCCGCCGCTCGCCATTCTCCCACTGCACCACCTCGCCGAGCTCGAACCCGCCGCTGTCCAGCACGCGCCGCACCAAGCCGCCCACCAAGCTGCCAGGGCCGAGCCCGTCCGCCGACGCGGCCGGAACGGCGGTACAAAGCGCGTTTCCCGCCGCATCCACCAGGGCCAATTGCCGATAGGCCGCATCGTCCAGGCGGGCTTGGGCGAGGACGGCCGGACAGTCCCTGGTGTTCAGGCGAACCGCCGCGTCGTCGGCCAAGCGCTCCAGCAAGCTTTGGGTGCGCGCGAAGAAACTGCGCTCGTAGCGGGTGATCAAGTCGATGCCCTGGGCGAGCACGGTTGCTTGCTGGTGCCGCGCCTGCTCGATCGTGTCGACCGCCTGGTAGGCGAGGAAGGCCAAGGGTGGCAGCAGGACCAAGACGAACGCCCGGGCCAGCCGGGCACCTACGCCGTCCCAGCGGCGCCGCCAGCCGGTCGGCGCTTCAGCCGGCGCTTCACTCGGCGCTTCAGTTGGCGGCATCGAGCGGCGCGCTCTCGATCGCCTGCGCGAGCGCCACCGTCAGCATGTCCCGATCGAACGGCTTGGTGATCAAGAAGGCCGGCTCGGGCTTGGTGCCGGTGAGCAGCCGTTCGGGAAAGGCGGTGATGAAGACCACCGCAACCCGGCCGTCGCGGACCAGTTCGTTCGCCACGTCGATGCCCGTGCGGTCGTCGGCCAGTTGGATGTCGGCGAGGATCAGGGTCGGTTTGCTCCGCCCGGCCTCGTCGATCGCCTGGCGATAATTGGCCGCGATGCCGACGACGTCGTGCCCCAGCGCCCGCACGGTTTCGGCGAGATCGAGGGCGATCAGGCTTTCGTCCTCGACGATGAGCACCCGCTGTCGCGGTTGGGTGCGCAAGCGTGCCCTGGCCGCGGCCAGGCGGACCCTGGCGGTCTCGTGGTCGGTGCCGACCACCCGCGCCGCGTCGGCGAGCGGCAGCGCTTCGAGATCGACCAGCAGCAGCAAGAGGCGCTCGACGTCCGCCAAAGCGCGCAAGCGCTCGACCAATGCCGCTTCGTTTTCGATGGTCTTGCGGCCAACCGGCAACGGCGTGGTGTTCGGTGCGGGGGTGTGCAAGAGGAGGCTCAGCAAATCGACCTTGGCACTGGCTTCGCCGATCAGGGCCTCGCCCCGCAAGAGGCGGTGGAGGGCGCTCTCCACCCAGGTGTCGCCCGCGCGCTGGGTGCCCAACAGCGCACGGGCGAAGCGCCGCAGCGTGGGTACGTGGCGCGTCAGGAGCAGCTGCAGATCGACGTTGTCGGCGCCGGCCAGGTCGGTCTCAACCATGTCGTCCTCCGCTCGGCTCGTCGTCGCGCTCCGGCTTGGGCTTGGTCGGAAAACGGTCGAGGAGATCGGCCAAGCGCTCCGGTATCGGCTCGTCGGTTACGGGATCGTAGAGTTGGTGCAACTGACGGCGGACCCAGCGGTCGAAACCGTCCGACTGCCGCCCTTCCCGGCCCGTGGCGCCGTCCCCCCGATCGCTCTGGCGAGGCGACACGGACTGCCCGTCCTCCGCCTCGTCCCGGCCGTTCGGTTTGATGGGTAACGTCACGAAGTCCATCCTTCCCATGCTTCGTGTCAGATCGCGAGCCCCGCGAGATGAACCCGGAGCGCTTCGACCGGTTCCCGGCCGGTTGCGCGCGGCGGCGCGGATCGTGTCGGGCCTCAGAGCCGCGGGCCTCACGGGAGGGTAGAAGAAAAGGGCTGGCCGTTGCGTGAAAAAAAACGTCGGCGGACGCCGCTCGGCCAGCGCGGTTCAGATCGGGGCCAGCGGGGTGGGGCCAAGGGGCACGATGCCGGTCGGGTTCAACTGGCGATGGCTGACGTAATAGTGCTGCTTGATATGCCTGAAATCGGTCGTGTCGCCGAACCCTTCGAGCGCGTAGAGTCGCGCCAGATAGGTTCGCAAATGCGGGTAGTCGGCGATGCGCCGCACATTGCATTTGAAGTGGCCGACATAGACGGCATCGAAGCGGACCAGGGTGGTAAAAAGTCTGATGTCCGCTTCGGTCAGGCGATCGCCGACCAGAAAGCGCCGTGTGGCGAGATGCGCGTCGAGCTGGTCGAGGGCGTCGAACAGCGCCGTTACGGCCTCTTCGTAGGCCGCCTGCGCGGTGGCGAAGCCCGCCTGGTAGACCCCGTTGTTGATCGCGTCGTAGATGCGGGCATTCAGCGCATCGATCGCCGGCCGTAGCTCCTCGGGGTAGACATCCTCCCGCGCGGCGCCGGCCTCATCGAAGGCCGTGTTGAACATGCGGATGATGTCCGCACTTTCGTTGCTGACGATGGTCTGGCGCAGCGTGTCCCACAAGACCGGCACCGTCACCCGGCCCGAGTAATCCGGTGCGGCCCGGGTGTAGATCTCGTGCAGATACCGCGCGCCATGGAGGGGGTCGCCGGTGGCGCCCTCGGTCAAAGCGAACGTCCAGCCGTGTTCGGCCATGTGCCAGTGCACCACCGAGACGGCGATCATCGGCTCCAGCCGCTTGCGCCGCCTGACGATCAGCGTGCGATGCGCCCAGGGGCAGGCGAGGGAAACGTAGAGATGATAACGGCCGGGGGCGGCCCTGAAGCCGCCTTCGCCGGTCGGTCCGGGCCGCCCGTCGACGGTCACCCAATGGCGAAACCGGCTGTCCTGGCGGACGAACCGGCCACCGCTGGCGGCGGTGTCGTACCAGCGGTCGTGCCAAACGCCGTCGACGAGGAGGCCCATGGTCCCTCAGCCTGCCAGTTTCAGGGTGATCCGGGCGACGTGGGCGCCCTGGAAACGCGCCATCGCCAGCTCCTTTTCGCTCGGCTGCCGCGAGCCGTCGGGCCCGGCGATGGTGGACGCGCCATAGGGCGAGCCGCCGCGCACCTCCGAGAGGTCGCTCAGCTCGGGGATGGCGTAGGGCAGGCCCACCAGCACCATGCCGTGGTGCATCAGCGTGTGGTGGAAGCTCGTGATCGTGGTCTCGTTGCCGCCGCCGGTGCCGGTCGAGGTAAAGACGCTGCCGACCTTGCCGATCAACGCGCCCTTGGCCCAAAGAGCGCCGGTCTGGTCGAGGAAGTTGCGCATCTGTGCGGCCATGTTGCCGAACCGGGTCGGCGTGCCGAAGACGATGCCGTCATAGTCGGCGAGCTCGCCGGGCTCGGCGATGGGCGCGTTCTGCTCGAGCTTGTAGTGCGACGCCTCGGCCACCGACGGCGGCACCAGTTCGGCGACGCGCTTCACCACCACCTCGGTGCCGTCGACCGAAGCCATGCCCCCGGCTACCGCCTGCGCCATGGTCTCGATGTGCCCCCAACTCGAATAATAGAGCACCAAGAGCTTCGCCATCGTTCGTCTCCCGCCTCGGTTGGTCCGCACCTAAGGTTGGCAAGGGTACGGGCCGAAGCGAGCCCATGGGCGGGCAAACACCGTCGCGTCCGGGGAAACGATCAGGCGCAGAAGGTGGGGGACGGAAGCGCTGCCGCCGGCGGCAACGTGCTCGGCCTGGCTTCAGCCGGGGCGGAGCACCACCAGGCTGACGTGACGCGCGTCCACCACCACCTTGCCCTCGTGCTCGAAATTGACCGTGATCCGGCCGTTGATCGCCGTCTGCACCTGACCCGTGCCCCACTCCGGGTGGGCGGGGTGCTGGACCAGCGTGCCCGGCACGTAGACCGCTTCGATCATGGTCTCCTCTCCGATTTGCGGCCGAAGCCGCCTTTGGGCTGCCGCATTTAGTCAATCTTAAGAGCTGTGGGGCAGCTTCGGGTGGTCAAACGCTGCCACCGGAGAGGCCGGGGCGCGCAAGAGGAGCCGCCACCGATGGACGAGCTGCTGTCCGAATTCCTGACCGAGAGTTTCGAAAACCTCGCGATGCTCGACGTCGAACTGGTAAGACTGGAACAAAACCCCAACGATCCGGACCTGCTCAGCAGCATCTTCCGCACCGCGCACACCATCAAGGGGACGTGCGGGTTCCTCGGCCTGCCGCGCCTGGAGCGGGTCGCGCATTCGGCCGAAAACGTGCTCGGCCGCGTCCGCGACGGCGAGATCGCCCTGACGCCTGCGGCCGTCACGCTGGTGTTGCAGGCGCTCGATCGCATCAAGTTCATTCTCGACCAGCTGGAGGCGACGGAGGCCGAGCCACCGGGCGACGACGCCGAATTGATCGACGCGTTGAACCGCGCGGCCGACGGCGACATGCCGGAAACCCAGACACCGCCGCCCGCCGAGACGGCCACCGCCCCGGCAGCGGTGGCGACGATGGCGGCCGAACCCGAGAGCGACCCGATGATGGAAGGCGAGCCAGCGCTCCTCAAGCCCAGCGACGCGGCGCTCGAAGCCGCGGCCGCCGCGGTCGACGAGCCGGGTGTGGTCGGCGAGCGCAGCGGCAGTTCCGTCGCCGCCCAATCGCTGCGGGTTTCGGTCGATCTCTTGGAAGACCTGATGACCCTCGTCAGCGAGCTGGTGCTGACCCGCAACCAACTGCTGCAGATGGTCCGCAACGAGGGCGAGAGCCGCTTCAAGGGGCCGCTGCAGCGGCTCAGCCAGATCACCTCCGAGCTGCAGGAAGGTGTGATGAAAACGCGGATGCAGCCCATCGGCAATGCCTGGAGCAAGCTGCCCCGGCTGATCCGCGACCTCAGCCTCGATCTGGGTAAGCGAATCGAGCTGAAGATGCTCGGCGCCGATACCGAACTCGACCGTCAAGTTCTCGATCTGATCAAGGATCCGCTGACCCACATGGTCCGCAACTCGGCCGACCACGGCATCGAGACGGTCATGGAGCGCAAGGCAGCGGGCAAGGTCGAGCACGGGACCATCACCCTCAACGCCTACCACGAGGGCGGTCAGATCATCATCGAGATCGCCGATGACGGCAAAGGGTTGGACGTTCAACGGATCGGCCAAAAGGCGCTCGAACAGGGGATCGTCGATGCCGCCGAACTCGAGAGCATGCCACCCAACCAGGTGATGCAGTTCATCTTCAAGGCCGGTTTCTCGACGGCGACCACGGTGACCAGCGTCTCCGGACGCGGCGTCGGCATGGATGTCGTCCGCACCAACATCGAAAAGATCGGCGGTCACGTCGACCTCTCCTCGGAGAAGGGCAGGGGCACCAAGCTCACCATCAAGATCCCGCTGACCCTCGCCATCGTCTCGGCGCTGATCGTCGAGGCCGGCGCCGAGCGCTTCGCCATCCCGCAGATCGGCGTGGTCGAGCTGGTGCGCGCTGGCCAGCAGTCCGAGCACAAGATCGAAATCATCGACGACGCCCCGATCCTGCGCTTGCGCGATCGGCTGTTGCCGTTGGTCCGGCTGACCACGCTGTTGGGTCTGACCAACGACGCCGGCCTCGAGCATTACGAGCAGGCCTATGTGGTGGTCTCGCAAGTCGGCAACAGCCGGGTCGGCCTCGTCGTCGACAAGGTCTTCGACACCGAAGAGATCGTGGTGAAGCCCGTATCGCCCATCCTCCGCGGCGTCGGCTGCTTCTCCGGCAACACCATTCTGGGCGACGGCTCGGTGGTCATGATCCTGGACCTCAACAGCCTCACCGGTAGCCTGAATTCGGCGTCCACCGAAGCCGGCGAGCCCCTCGATACGCAGCAACAGCGGGGCACGGAAAGCACCTCGCTCCTGCTCTTCCGGGCGAGCGACCGCACGCCAAGGGCCGTGCCGCTCGGTCTCGTGACGCGGCTGGAGGAAATCGACCTCGGTGAGCTCGAAGAAAGCTGCGGCCGCGCCGTGCTCCAATATCGCGGCCAGCTCATGCCGCTGACCGACATCCACGGCAGCACCTCCTTGCAGGGCGAGGGCAAGCGGCCCGCCTTGGTCTTCACCGACAGCAACCACAACATGGGGTTGGTGGTCGACGAGATCATCGACATCGCCAACGACGTCATCGACGTCAAAGTGGCGTCGAATGCGGTGGGGACCATCGGTTCGGCGGTCATCGCCGGCCGGTCCACCGACATCATCGACGTGGCGCACTTCGTGCAGAGCGTCTTCGGCGGCTGGTTTGCCGAGCGCGAAAGCGAGCCCTATCGCGCGGATGAAGTGCCGCGCACGCGCCGTGTCTTGATCGTCGACGACTCCAGTTTCTTCCGCAACCTGTTGGGACCGATCTTGAGCGCCAACGGCTACGACGTGGTCAAGGTGGATCGCGCCACCAAAGCGCTCGAACTCCGCGACCGTGGCGAGCTGTTCGATGCCGTCATCAGCGACATCGAGATGCCGGAAATGGACGGCTTCACCTTTGCAAAGACCCTCCGTCAAGGCGGGGCTTGGGCCGATCTGCCCGTCATCGCGCTCAGCTCGCACACCACCGAGCAGGACCTGCAGCGTGGCCGCGACGCCGGCTTTACCGACTATGTCGGCAAGCTCGACCGTGAGGCGCTGCTGGCTGCCATCAGCCACTCGCTCGAACTCCAGGAGGCCTTGGCATGAGCGCCGTCGTCATGGATCCGCAGACCCGCATCGTCGACAACGAACTGGTGTCGGTCTGGTTGGGCAAGCAGCTCGTGGGCCTGCCGGTTGCCCAGGTGCAAGACATCCTCGGGCCGCAGCAGATCACCCACGTGCCGCGGGCGGCGAAGGAAATCGCCGGCGTCTTGAACCTGCGGGGCCGCATCGTCACCGCCATCGACCTGCGCGCTCGCCTCGGCATGGTGGCCAGGGACAGTGCGATCGCCGGCATGAGTGTCGTCGTCGAGCACAAGGGCGAATTGTACAGCCTCCTCATCGACAAGGTCGGTGAGGTGCTCAACGCCCCGCTCGACCGCTACGAGCAAGACACCAGTGCGCTGAGCGCCGACTGGCGCGAGGTGGCGTCGGGCGTATTCCGCCTGGATGCGCAATTGCTGGTCGTCTTGGACGTCGGCCGCGTGCTGCAGATCAGCGGGATCACCCCAGCCGGACAGTTGGACCGATGACCATTTGCTTGATCGTGGACGATTCGCCAACGGTGCGCCGGGTGGTCCGGCAAATCGTCGAAGCCTTGGGCTACACGACCGAAGAGGCCGATGATGGCAAAAAGGCGCTAGCCGCCTGCAAGCGGCGTCTGCCGGACGTCGTCATGCTCGACTGGAACATGCCCGAGATGGATGGCTTGGCCTTTTTGCGAGCACTACGCAAGCTGCCAGGCGGCGACAAGCCGGTCGTGATCTTCTGCACCACCATCAATGATCTACCGCACATCGAGGAGGCACTGGACGCTGGGGCCAACGAATACATCATGAAGCCGTTCGACGAAGACATCCTGAAACACAAGCTGGCGCAAACCGGCGTTCTCTAGCTCGCAGGACAAAGCCGATGCTGGTTTCGCGATCCGATCGGCCGCCGACGGGACGGCTCGCCACGCCCCCGACGCCGGCGTCCAAAATCCGCGTTTTCGTCGTCGACGACAGCGCGGTCGTCCGCGGCTTCATCACCCGTCTGTTGGCCGCCGAACCGGACATCGAGGTGGTCGGGACGGCGAATGATGGCGCGAGTGCTGTGCAAAAGCTCAGTGCCACCCGCGCCGACGTCGTCGTCCTCGATGTCGAGATGCCGGTGTTGGACGGGCTCACCGCGCTGCCGCAAATCCTGGCGACGTCGCGGCCGGCGCCGAAAGTGGTGATGGCCTCGACCCTCACCAATCGCGGTGCCGCCATCAGCATTCAGGCCCTGGTCAAGGGTGCGGCCGACTATGTCCCCAAGCCGACCAGCATGTCGGGCGATGGGGCGCCGGCGTTCGGTCGCGACCTGTTGGAGCACGTCCGCATCTGGGGGGCGGCAGCACAGCGCGAACGTCAGCCCCAAGCCGCCGAGGCCGCGCCGCGCCCCATCGCGCCGAGAGCGGCGCTGGCGCCGCCGTCGACGAGCCCATCGACCAAGCCCGCGGGGCGCTGGAGCCCGAAGGGCGGCACGGCACTCGCCCGCGGCCTTGCCGCCGAGGCGCTGGCGGTTGGTTGCTCGACCGGCGGACCACAAGCCTTGCTGCGCCTCTTCAAGGCCCTCGTCAGCCAGCCGCTTGGGCCGATTTTCGTCACCCAGCACATGCCGCCCACGTTCACGGCGATGTTCGCCGAGCAGTTGGCGCGGGCGAGCGGCCGGCCGTGCCACGAAGTGATCGACCACGAAACCGCCCAGCGGGGCGTCATCTACCTGGCGCCGGGAGATTGGCACATGGTCGCCGAACGTCGGCTCGGCGAGGTGCGATTGCGGCGTTTGCAAACCCCGCCCGAGAATTACTGTCGACCATCGGTCGATCCGATGTTGCGGAGTTTGGCGTCGATTTACGAAAACCGTCTCTTGACCCTTATTCTTACCGGGATGGGGCATGACGGCCTGGCCGGGTCGCGCGCCGTTGTCGAGCGCGGCGGCGTCGTGCTGGCGCAAGACGAAGCTTCCAGTGTGGTTTGGGGAATGCCCGGGGCCGTGGCCCAGGCCGGCGTGGCCAGCGAACTGCTGGACGTAGACCAGTTGGCGCAAAGGGTGACCGAGTCGTTCAGGAGCCAGCCATGACCCCCGAGGACTTCCAGTTTCTCGCACAGTTGCTGCGCCAGCAATCGGGCTTGGCGTTGGGCCCCGACAAGGGTTACTTGCTCGAAAGCCGGTTGGCACCGATTGCGCGCCGCCTCGACCTGGGCGACGTGGCGCGGTTGGTCCGGCGCCTGAGGGAACGGCCCGATGCGGCGTTGATCGCCGCCGTGGTCGACGCCATGACCACCAACGAGAGTTTCTTCTTCCGCGACGCGCGGCCGTTCGAGCAGTTCAGCGACGTGATGCTGCCGGCGCTGATGCAGGCACGGCGCAACAGCAAAAGACTGAGCATTTGGTGCGCGGCAGCGGCCACCGGGCAGGAACCCTATTCGCTGGCTATGTGCCTCGAGGATCGTGCGCGCGAACTGCAGGGTTGGCAGGTCAGCATTCTCGCCACCGACATCTCGCCCACGGCGCTCGAGCGAGCGAAGCAAGGCCGCTACACGCAATTCGAGGTGCAACGCGGCCTTCCGGTCAAACGTCTGCTGCAGCATTTTACGCAGCAGGGCGACCAGTGGGTGGTCAAACCGGAGTTGAAGAGATGGATCCGGTTTCAGTCCATGAATCTGCTGGAAATCCGCCCGAATTTTGCCACCTTTGACATCATTTTCTGTCGCAACGTCCTTATTTATTTCGATGTGGGAGGGAAGCGACGCACGATAGAGGTGTTGGCAAGCTGTCTGGCACCTGATGGCTATTTCGTCTTGGGCGGCACCGAGACGTTGCTCGGGCTCTCCAACCGTTTCGAAGCCATGGCGGAGCAGCGCGGTCTCTACCGCCTCGTAAGTAGCGCCCAACTCCTTACCGCATGACGCTCAGGTCGGTCGTATGTAGCGGTCCACGTTTTTGAGACAGGGCGTTTGCATCAGGCGGCCATGGCCAGAGTGGTTTGGTCGGCGCGCACCTGGGCGGGTGTTCGATAGGCGTGGCGCTGGAGGATCCAGCGCCGGTTGTAGGTGTCCTTGAAGGCGTGCAGGGCTTGGCGGAGGTCTTCGACGGTGTCGAAGCGCCGCTGCCAGAGCAGGTTTTCTTTGAGGACGCGGATGAAGCG
>RECO01000061.1 GCA_007694015.1 Geminicoccaceae bacterium | reverse complement strand
CTAGTGCAGCGGCGCAGTCGGACGAATCACGTCCGACTGCGCCAAAGCTGCACGATTCCATGGAGTTAGTGCATCAACGGCGCATCCGGAGCGGAACGCTCCGAATGCGCCTGTGCACTAGGCGATGTGGGCGTGGAGCCGGCGGCGTTCGGCGTCGAGTGTGGCGGCCAAGGCGGCTTCGTCGAGAGCGGCGAGAGCCCTGTCGACGACCACCCAGCGGCCGGCGACCATCACCCGATCGGCCGGCGGCAGGCCGCTTGCGACCAAGGCCGAAAGCGGATCATCGGTGCCGTCGGCGTGCCACGGGTCCAAGCGATAGAGCGCCAGATCGGCCGCACAGCCGGGGGCGAGCCGGCCGATGTCGGTGCGCCCGAGGCAATCGGCACCGCCGGCGGTGGCCCAGTGCAGCACGCGCCGCGGGTCGAGGGCAGCGGCACCGCGAGCACCACGCTGGCTCAGCAGCGCCAAGCGGAGTTCGGCCTTGAACGTGCCATCGTCGCCGCCGGCGATGCCATCGCTGCCGAGACCGATCGGCAGGCCCATTCGCGCCATCGCCGCCGTCGGCGCGACACCGGCGCCGCGCATCAACTCCGCCGAAGGGCAATAGGCGACGGCAAGCCCCTGCTCGCGCAGGCGGCCGTGATCCGGCGCGGGCAGATGGGCGGCGTGGGCGAGCCAGGTGCGCGGCTGTAGCCAGCCGACCGCGTCGAGATAGTCGACCAGGCCCGCGTGGAAGCGCTGGCGACAGCGGGAGGCTTCGTCGGCGGTCGCGGCCAGGTGGGTGTGCAGCCGCACATCGTGCAAAGACGCCAATGCGGCCATCTCCTCGAACAGCCAGCGGCTGGCGGCCAAGGGCGACGCCGGCCCGAGCGCGACCTGCGTCATCGCCCCCGGCGCGGGCTGGTGGTGGCGCCGGATGGCGCGCGTGCAGGCCTCCAAAATGGCCTCGGCGGAGCAGGTCTGGCTGGCCGGCAGCGAGCCCCCTTCCTCGACGGCGAGATCCTGGCCGCCGACGGCGACGACGAGGCGCAAGCCGACGTCGCGCGCGGCCTCGACGACGATGTCGACGGCATCGTCGAGGCCCGCCGGCAGGGCGTCCTGGTGGTCGACCACCGTCGTGCAGCCGCCCTTGGCGAGTTGGACCAGGGCGCGTCGCGCGGCCAGCCGCAAGGCGGCACCGTCGAGCCTGGCCCAGCGCCCCATGTGCGCCCGGAGCCAACCCTCGCGGGCTTCGGCGAGGCCCGCCCCGGCGCCACCGGCGAGCCCTTGGTAGAGGTGGTGGTGGACGTTGATCAGCCCTGGCAGCACCACGTGCTCGCTGGCGTCGATCACGACCGCCACCTCCTCTTGCGGCCGGGCGCCGGCCGGCACCAGCTCCTTGATCCACGGCCCCTCCACGACGATGCCGCCTCGAGCGCCGTCGGCGAGGATGTCAGCGGGGTTGCGGAGCCAGATCGCTGCCATGACCCAGGGGAGATAAGCGCTCGCTGCCGCTCCCGCCAGTTCTGCGGAGGTCGAGGGCGGGTCGGGTGGCGGTGCGTCTCAGAGCAGGTTTTCGCCGGCGAAGAACGCCTTGCGCCAGCGCACCACTTCGATGCTCTGGAACAGCCCCGCCAGGGCGAAGGGATCGTTGGCGATGAACGCTTCGGCCTCGGCGCGATCGTCGGTATCGACCAGCAGGATGCTGCCGCTGCCCCCGCTGCCGTCATCCGCGATCTTGGCACCTGCTGCGAGCAATTTCTGCTTGTGAGCGTCGAGATATGCCAGATGCTCCGCGCGCACCTGCTGGCGCAGTTCGCCGGCATCGGCTCGGTCGGTGGTGATGATCGCGTAGGGCACGGGCGCCGCCTCCTCGCTGCCGCGGTGCTCGACCTTCGCACGGACCGCCCGCAGCCGAAAGCCCGATCCCTCGAAGAGGCTCGTCTTGCTCGCCCTCCTGCCGCTGATCCTGCCGCTTTTCCTGCTGATCGCTGCCGGCTACGCCGCCACCTTCACCAAGGTGTTCGATGCCGCCGCCGCCCGCGCGCTGTCGGCCTTCGTCTTCTATTTCGCCATTCCGATCATGCTGTTTCGCAGCATGGCCTCGATGGACCCGCCAGGCAGCGGGACGAGCGGGCTGTTGGTGACGTTCTACGGCGCCATGCTTGCCGTCCTCGCCCTGGGGGCCATCTCGATGCGCCTCGTCTTCACCACGAGCTGGCGCGAAGCCGCCATGCTCGGCTTCGCCGGCGCCTACGGCAACACGGTGATGATCGGCATTCCGGTCGTCCTGACCGTCTTGGGCGAGGCCGCGGGTCTGCCCTTGTTCTTGATCATCTCGCTGCACAGCGTGGTCATGTTCACCACGGTCACGCTGGTGATGGAGACGACCGGTGGTGCTGGGGCCAGCCTGCGCGAGCTGCCTCTCCAGATCGCCAAGGGCGTCTTCGCCAATCCGATCATCATCGGCCTGGTCCTGGGCCTCGCCTTGAACCACCTCGGCTGGCCGCTGCCGGCGGTGGTCGACGGCTTCGCCGCCCTGGTCGGCCAAGCGGCGATCCCCTGCGCGCTGTTCGCCACCGGTGCCGCACTCCGCCAATTCTCGATCGGCAGCGCCTTGCCCAAGGCGGCCCTGCTCGTCGTCATCAAGGGGATCGTCCACCCGGCACTGGTCTTTGCGCTTTGCCTCTACGTGCTGAGCTTGCCGCCGCTTTGGGCCGCCGTCGCGGTCGTGCTCGCGGCCACGCCGGTCGGCGTGAACCCCTATCTGTTCGCCGTGCGCTACGGCACCGCCGAGGGCGCCACAGCCACCGCCATAGCACTTTCCACGCCCTTTTCGATCTTCTCCATCACCGTCGCACTTTGGGCGCTGGGCGCCGTTTGAGGCCCCGGCAAAAAATCGCCGCCGGTTAAGGGTTTCTCAACCATTACGTGGTGAAATCCCGAGGTCGCGCGAATGCCCTCGCGCGCAGCCTCGGAGCCTTGCGCATGCCCGCCTCCGCCGCCCTGCCGGCATTCCGACCCCACCAGCCGCCCGTCTGGTCCCGCGTCTGGCGCTGGCTTTGCGCCGCCGTCGCCATCCACCACGAACGGCGCACCCTCGACGCCCTCGACGACCACCTCCTCGCCGACATCGGCCTCGAGCGTCATCAGGTCACCGCCGAATGCGGCCGCGCCTTTTGGGACATCCCCACCGGCGCGTGGCGGGGTTGAGCCGATCACGCTGGCACGAACGCCGCCCGAGGTCTAACGTCGCCGGCAGCTGAGGCTGGTGTGCGGCAGACCCCTGACGAGGCAAGGCAGCCAAGGGGGCTTTTGGCCCCCTTGAAAACCCCCGAGCCGCAGCGATCACGGGCCGGGCACGCCCGGCCCGTGATCGCTGCGGCCACTTTTCCGAGTGGCGGCGGCGCAGCCGTCGCTCGGGGGTCCTAGGGGGCCAAAAGCCCCCTAGCCTTGGCGCGCAGGACGCGCGGCAAACGGGCGTGAAGGGAGGACGAGTGTGGCGGGTTTGATCGTGGAGAATGGCCGGGTGATCGATCCCGGCCGTGGTATCGACGGGCCGGGCGTTGTGGCCTTTGGCGACGGTAAGGTCGTCGAAGCGGACATCCTCGGCGACGATGCCGAGGTGTTCGATGCCAGCGGGCTGATCGTCATCCCCGGCATCATCGACATGCACGCCCATGTTTATTGGGGCGGCACCTCGCTCGGCATCGACGGCGATGCGCTGGCCCGGACTTCCGGCACCACGACGTGGGTCGACGTCGGCTCCGCCGGGGCGGGCAATTTCGAGGGTTTTCGCCAGCACGTCATCGCGGGCAGCGAAACGCGCATCTTGACCCTGCTGCACGTCTCCTTCGCCGGCATCTATGGCTTTTCGGGCGAGGTGATGGTCGGCGAGAGCCTCAACCGCGACATGCTGCACCCGGAATCCTGCGCGCGGGTGGCGCTGCAATACCCCGACCTGATCCGCGGCGTGAAGGTGCGCATCGGCTGGCGCACCAGCGGCGTCAACGGGCTGACCGCGCTGCAACTCGCCATCCAGGCGGCCGAGCGGGCGAACCTGCCGGTGATGTGCCACATCGACGAGCCGCCCCCGACCTATGCCGAGGTCTGCCAGACGCTCAGGCCCGGCGACGTGCTCACCCACTGCTTCAGGCCCTATCCGAATGCGCCCTGTCATGCCGACGGCCGCGTGCGCGATGCGGTGATCGAGGCGCGCGAGCGCGGCGTCTTGTTCGACATCGCCCATGGCAAGGGCTCGTTCTCGTGGGATACGGCCGAGAAGATGGTGAAGGCCGGCTTCTGGCCCGACGTCATCAGCTCCGACGTCCACACCCTCTGCATCGACGGCCCGGCCTACGACAACCTGATCACCATGGAAAAATTCCTCTACCTCGGCATGGAGTTGCCCGAGGTGGTCCGCGCCGTGACGCAGACACCGGCCGCCTGGCTGCGCCGTCCCGACCTCGGCGATCTCTCGCTCGGCAGCACGGGCGACGCCACCGTGCTCCGCCGCGTCGATAAGCCGCGCACCCTCACCGACGTCCTGGGCGTCAGCGTCGAAGCCAAGGAGCGCCTGGAAGTCGCCGCCGTCATCGTCGACGGCAAACTCTGGCACGTCGCGGGGGGCTAGAGCGTTTTGCGAAATGCTTGCCCATCCCACACCCCCGCCCGGCCATCCACAAGTGTACGATTCCGTGGGCGGCCGGGCGGGGGTGTGGGATGGGCATCGGTCAACCTGAACGGAAAACGCGCTAGTGCAGCGGCGCAGTCGGACTAATCACGTCCGACTGCGCCAAAGCTGCACGATTCCATGGAGTTAGTGCATCAACG
>RECO01000062.1 GCA_007694015.1 Geminicoccaceae bacterium | reverse complement strand
GCCGCCTCCCTGCCTTACCCGAAGGTTTCGTCCCTCGCGGCCGCACCCCCAAGGCCCGAGCGACACGTTCCAACCTCCATCACCAGCCTCCGCCTCGGCCTCACCCGCCACCTCGCCCGCTCCCTACCCAGATGCCCTTGCTGCCTCCGCTCGTAGCTGATCCATGCATGTTTATGACACAGTAGGATTAGGGGGCTTTGGGCCCCCTATTGCACAGGCGCATTCGGAGCGTTCCGCTCCGAATGCGCCGCTGCACTAGGACCCCCGCTGAGTTAGAAGAGTCGGGCCATGGGGGTGGGGAGGCCTCGGCTGTGTTTGCCGTGCGCGGTGGTGGGGAGGCCCTGCAGGGCGCCGCTTTGGACCATGCGGGCCAGGGCTTCGGCTTGGGCGACCGCCGCCCAGGTGCCGTCTATCGCAGGCACCCGCAGGCTCACCCCCGAGGTGGCGGCAATCCCGGCGAGCGGCGCGCCGGCGAAGACGATGCTGTCGGCACCCTCGGCCACCAGGTCGTCGGCAAGGGCGAAGATGCGCTCGCCGTAGCGGTCACGCACCTCCTCGATCCGTTCGAAGGGCGCATCGAGGAAACGAAAGCCGACGCAGCGCTGGTGAAAGCCGAACTGGTCCACGGCCTTTTGGTACCAAGCCTGCATCCGCGACGCGATCGAGACGATGCCGAAGCGGTAGCCCGTGGCCGAGGCCGTCATCATCGCCGCCTCGGCGAGCCCCACCACCGGCACCGGCAACAGCCGCTTCAGCTCGAACAGGCCCGGATCGCCGAAGGCCGCGAGGATCACCGCGTCGTGGCCGTCGAGGTTTTCAGCGATGACCTCCAAGGCCGCGGGGGCTGCGATCATCGCCTCGGCGGCCGTCTCGATATAGGGAAAGCCCGCCCGCGCCGTCACGCCGGTGATCGTCGTGCCCGGCGCCGCGACCCGCTGGGCTTCTTCGACCAAGCGATCGGTGATGGCCGCCGTCGTGTTCGGATTGACCAGGAGCAGGTTCAAGGGGAGCCTCAGCTTTCGCGCCCGACCTGGCGCATCCAAGCGAGCCGCATCTCGCCGCATTCCTCGGCCAGCACGCCCGTGGTGACCGCGACCTCGCGCCCCGTGAGCTCGTACAGCCCTTCCAAGGCATAGGCCCCATAGGCCTTGCGGCCGAGCTGACGGTGGCGCGCGCCCAAGACGACGCGGGCGATGCCGCCCTCGACCAGGGCCCACGCGCACATCGGGCAGGGCTCCATGGTGGTGTAGCAGGTGGCCCCCTCCACCCGCTCGGCGCCGAACTCCGCCAGCGCCTTGCGCAGCGCCACGACTTCCGCGTGGGCGGTGCAATCGCCGCCGCTGCGCACCTCGTTCTGACCGACGGCGAGCATCGCACCGTCCTTGGCGATCACCGCCGCCACGGGTGTGTTGCCCTTCTCCCGCGCCTGCACCGCATGGTCCAGGGCCAAGCGCATCATCGCCTCGTCGAACCCAGCGTCCGTCACCAGCCTCTCCCGTTTTCGTTCACGTCAGTAGCCGAGCAATCTCGGCAAGAACAGCACGATGTCCGGCACGAAAAAACACAAGATCAAGACGGAAAATTGCGCCAGCACGAACGGCCAGACCTGCTTGATCAGCGAAATGAGCGAGATTTTCGAGATCCCGCACATGACGAACAGGAGAATGCCCACCGGCGGCGTCATCATGCCGATGACGAGGTTGAGCACGAACAAGAAGCCGAAGTGCAGGGGGTCGATGCCGTAGGCGATGGCCAACGGCGCGAACAACGGCGCCAGCATGATGTAGGCGGCGTTGGATTCGATGAACATGCCGACCACGATCAGCATCAGCATCACCAGGAACAAGAACATCTGCGGATCGCTGGTGAAGTCGCGCATCGCGCTGGCGAGGCGGAACGGCAACAGATCGAGGGTGAAGAGGAACGTCACCACCGAGGCGAAGGCGATCAGCGCCCCCACCACCGAAGACGTGACCGCCGCGCGGAAGAACAGCCGCGGCAAATCCCGGACCTTCAGCTCGCGCGTCACGAAGAAGCCGATCAGGAGCGCGTAGACGACAGCGATCGCCGCCCCTTCGGTCGGGGTGAACACGCCGCCGATGATGCCGCCGACGACCACCACCGGCATCATGAAGATGACGAACGAGCGGCGCAGTTCGCGCAGGAAGACACCGAGTTGGAACGGCTCGCCGGTCTTGGGAAAGTTGCGCACCTTGGCGATGATCGAGCAGGTGATCATCATGGCGACGGCGAGGATGATGCCGGGCACGATGCCGGCGATGAACAACGCACCGATGGACACGCTCGGCCCGGCCATCAAGGCGTAGACGATCATGGCCGAACTGGGCGGGATGATCGGCCCGAGATTGGCCGAGGCGCCGACCACCGACGCGCTGAACTGCGGACCGTAGGACTTGCGCAGGCTCGGCACGAGCGCCGAGCCGAGCGCACTCGCACTGGCGACGGCGGCGCCCGAGACCGAGCCGAGCAACATGCCGGAGACAACGGTGACGTGGGCGAGCCCGCCCCGCACCGAGCCGACCACGCTGTTGGCGAACTGCACGAGGCGGACCATCACGCCACCGGCGATCATGATCTCGCCCGCCAGCATGAACAGCGGGATCGCCAACAGCGGAAACACGTTGGTCGAGTGCACCATGCGCTGCGCCAGGGTCTGCAGCTGCATGTCCGAGACCAAGAGCCCCGCTACCGCGGCGACGCCGATCGCGAAGGCGATGGGCATGCCGAGCAGCGCGAAAACGAAGAAGGCGCCGATGACGACCGGGGTCATGCATCGTCCTCGGCGTGCCGGGGCTCGGCTTCCAGGCCCAGGACGAAGACGAGGAGGATCAGCACGCTGTGGGCGCTGCCGGCGATCAGGGCGACGTAGAACATGCCGGTCGAGATCGGCAGCGTCGGCATCGGCTGATCCCAAACGGCGATGCCGACCCGCGTCGCCTGCACGATGATGAGCATGAACAAGCCGACGGCGATGGCGCTGGTCAGCCGGAACAAGGGCTCTCGGAGGCGTTGTGACAGCGCATTGACGAGGATGTCGATGCCGACATGCGCGCCGCTCCTGATGCCGTGCGGTAGCGCCAGAAAGATCATCCAAACGAAGGTCAGACGCGACACCTCATCGGCCCAGTCGATCGAGTCGTTGAGCACGTAGCGGTAGTAGACCTGGGCGGTCACCGTCGTCGTCATGACCGCCGTGATGACGACGATGAGGACGTAGGAGATTTTGTCGACGCCGGCGACGAGGCCGCGATAGGCCCGGCCGAAGGCCGATCGGGGGAGCCCCCGATCGGCCGCGTCCCTGGCTGGGACCATCAGCTTTCGGCCGCGCCCTGCAGCACGAGGTCGATCAGCTCGTCACCCAACCGGGCACGCAACTGGTCGACCACCGGGGCCGCGAGGCTCTGCAGCTCGGCGCGCGCCTCGTCCGACAAGGGCGTGAACACCATGCCCAGTTCCTGCAATTCGCCGAGGGCCGCCTCGTCGGCCGCCACGGCCAGTTCGCGCTGACGGACATTGGTCGCATCCATCGCCTCGACGACGATGCTGCGCTGCTCCTCCGGCAGGCCGTCGAACCAATTGGCGTTGGCCACGGTGACGATGAAGTCGAAAAAGTGCGACGTGTCCGAGAGGTAGCGCTGCACCTCGTAGAAGTTGCGGGTGGTGTTGATCGAGTAGGGGTTTTCCTGGCCGTCCAGGACGCGCTGCTGCAGCGCCGAGTAGACCTCGGAGATGTCCATGGCCACCGGGTTGGCGCCGAGCGCGCGGAAGGTGGCGAGGTGCGTCTCGTTGGGCTGGAGGCGGATGCGCAGGCCCTGGAGGTCATCGGCACTCTCGATCGGGCGGACGCTGTTGGTGACGTGCCGCGCCCCCAGCTCCATGTAGCCGAGCGAGGTGAGGCCGCGCTCGCGCATGGCGGTGTCCAGCCGCTCGCCGACCTCGCCGTCGATCACCCGGAAGGCCTGCTCGCGGTTGCCGAACACGAACGGCAGGCTGACCGCCTCGAGCTCGGGCACCAGACGCGACAGGAAGGCGATGCCGATCCAGGTCATCTGCACCGCCCCGGTGCGCACCTGGTCGACGTTCTCCTGGGCACCGCCGAGCTGCATGTTCGGGAACAGCTGCACGGTCATGGCACCGTCGCTCAACTCCTCGACCTTGGCCTTGAAGGTCTCCATGGCGATGCTGCTGGTGTGATCACCGGCAAAATTGCCGGCGACGCGGATGTTGGTCGCCTGGGCAGCGGTCGTGGCGAGCAGCGAAAACGCCACCGCCGAAACGACGCTCAACGTAGTGAGGCGCATCGGGAAATCTCCTAGCAAACAGCGGGCAACTCGGCTCGGAACGGCTCGCTCGCGCTTAGCCAAAAGTCCCAAGCGGCGTAGGCCGGACAATAAAAACTTCGCGTTGGCCGTCAACCATTGATGCTTGCGCCATCGAATTTCATCAAAAATAGGCGAGGATGACTGCCATTTGTGCAGTTGATTTGCAGGGCCAAAGCAAGCAAGCCGATTTTTCTAGCGAAACCAAGATTTTCGGGCGTGCGCGAAAGGCATGCACGCCTGCCCAAAAGCAAGCAAATTGACCATAAATGCAGCAATTTGGGCAACTCGGCGCCGGGAGCGCACCGCTCGGCACGTTGGCTAGCGCGTTTTCCGAAATGCTTGCCCATCCCGCACCCCCGCCCGCCGGGGTCCCCAAGCTGCTTTGCCGCTTGGGGTGGCCGGCCACCCATGGCATCGTACACTCGTGGGTGGCTGGACGGGGGTGAGGGATGGCCCGTGCGCTACCTAACCGAAAAACGCTCTA
>RECO01000252.1 GCA_007694015.1 Geminicoccaceae bacterium | reverse complement strand
ACATCACCGCGATGTGGGTCTCGGGCATCATGCAGGGCCTGATGTGGCGGGCCTATGACGACCTCGGCTTCCTGCAGTTCTCGTTCATCGAGACCGTCGAGGCGATGCATCCCTTCTACGTCATCCGGGCCCTCGGCGGGGTGCTGTTCCTCACCGGCGGTCTGATCATGGTCTACAACGTCTGGCGCACCATCAAAGGCGACGTCGCCCTCGAAGCCGAGGGTGAGGCGCCGGTCCAACCGCGTCAGCCGGTGCCGGCCGAATAAGGAGTCCGCCTGATGGTTTGGAACAAGCACGAAATTTTCGAGACGCGGACCCTGGCCTTGACCGCGGGCATCCTCGTGGTGGTGTCCATCGGCGGCATCGTCGAGATCGCGCCTTTGTTCTCGATCCAGAACACCATCGAGCGGGTGGAGGGCATGCGCCCCTACTCGCCGTTGGAACTGATGGGGCGCAACATCTACATCCGTGAGGGTTGCTACACCTGCCACAGCCAGCAGATCCGCACGCTTCGCGACGAGGTGGAACGCTACGGCCATTTCAGCCTCGCCGCGGAGAGCATGTTCGATCGGCCGTTCCAGTGGGGCAGCAAACGCACGGGCCCCGATCTGGCGCGGGTCGGCGGCAAATATTCCGACGAATGGCACGTCCAGCACCTGATCGATCCGAAGTCGGTGGTGCCGACGAGCATCATGCCACCCTACGCGTTCCTGGCGGAGAACCCGCTCCGTGCCGACGACATCCAGGCGCATTTGATCACCTTGCGGCGGTTGGGGGTGCCCTACACCGACGAGCAGATCGAAAACGCGGCCTTCGATCTGCGCCACCAGGCGTTGCCGGAAGGCGTCGGCGATTGGGACGCGGTCTTGGAGCGCTACCCGCGCGCGGCGGTGGGCTCGTTCGACGGCGATCCGTCACGGCTGACCGAGATGGATGCGCTGGTCGCCTATTTGCAGGTGCTGGGCCGGCTGGTCGACTTTACGGCCATCGAGCCGGCCGACCTGCGGCAACGCTGAGGAGCGGGACCCCGTGTCGCAGGAGGTGTTGGACGTGCTCTTCCAGATCTGGCTGGTGGGGATGGTGATCATCTTCCTAGGCATCGTCTGGTGGGCCTTCAAGCCCAGCAATCGTAAGAAATGGGAAGAGCGCGGGCGTCTTCCCTTCGATGACAAGGACGGCTAGATGCCTACCAAGATCGAGAAGGACGAAGTCACTGGCGTCGAGACCACGGGTCACGAGTGGGACGGCATTCGTGAGCTGAACAATCCGCTGCCGAAATGGTGGGTGTATACCTTCTACGTCTCTGTTGCCTACGCGGTCATCTGGTGGGTGTTGTTCCCGGCCATTCCGTTTGGTCCCTCCGCGACCGGCGGGTTGACGGGCAGCGAGACCCGCGATCGGGTGCTGGCCGAGATCGAACGGGTGGAAGCGGAGCGGGCAACCGTCCGCCAGCGCCTGGTTGGTGCCGAACTCTCCTACATTCAGGACGATCCGACGCTCTTTACCTACGCGCTCACCGGCGGTCGTATTGCCTTCGGCGACAACTGCGCGCCGTGCCACGGCGTCGGTGGCACGGGCCAGCTCAGCTACCCCGTCCTGGCCGACGACGACTGGATCTGGGGAGGAACGATCGAAGACATCCAGCACACCATCCAATGGGGCGTGCGCTGGCCGGATTTCGAGTTCGACACCCGCTTCGCCATGATGCCGGCTTTCGGGGCCGACGGCATTTTGACGCGTGAGGAGGTCGACCAGGTGGTGGACTTCGTCCTGGCCATGAGCGGGCGCGCGGACGAGGCCGATCCGGACCTCATCGAGGCCGGGGCCGAGGTCTACGAGTGGAACTGTGCCTCCTGCCACGGTGACGGGGGCGAGGGCATGCACGTCATGGGAGCACCGGCTCTGAACAACCAGATTTGGCTGTTCGGCGGCGAGCGCGAGCAGATTTGGCAGCAGATCTGGAACCCGCGCCACGGCGTTATGCCGGGCTTTGCCGAGCGGCTCGACGAGGCCACCATCAAGATGCTGGCGGTCTACGTCCACGCCCTCGGCGGCGGGCAATGAACCAGGGTTGAAACGGTGCGGCCGGTCGCCGCCGGCTGCGCCAACCTTGGTCGGACAGACAATTAAGAAACACTGCATATATTGATTTCGAGCGCTCGTTGCGCGCTCACTGCACCCCGCAACCGGAGTTTGCCGCACCATGGGCCATGCGCTCGAGGAGCTTGCGAAGAAGGCCGAGATCGACCGGGTGATCGGGGGCGAGGCCGGGCAGGCCGCGCCGGGCGTCGCCAAGGAGCCGGTCGCCTCCCGCTCCGAGCAAAAGGCGAGCCCACTCTATCAAGGTCGGGTTCAGGTCTATCCGCGCGATGTGAAGGGCATCTATCGGCGCGTGAAATGGGTCGCCCTCGTGGTGCTCTTGGCGATCTACTGGCTGTTGCCGTGGGTGCGGTGGGACCGCGGCGCGGCGGTGCCGGACCAGGCGGTGATGATCGACATGGCCGGCCGCCGCGCCTATTTCTTCTGGATCGAAATCTGGCCGCAGGAAGTCTATTTCCTGACCGGTGTCTTGATTCTCGCGTCGTTCGGCCTGTTCCTCGCGACCTCACTCTTCGGCCGCGTTTGGTGCGGCTTCGCCTGCCCGCAGACCGTTTGGACCGACCTCTACTTGTGGGTCGAGCGGCGGATCGAGGGCGATCGCGCCGCCCGCATCCGCCTCGACAAGGCTCCCTGGTCGGCGGCCAAGGCGAAGAAGCGCGCCGCCAAGCACGCCGTGTGGCTCTTGATCGCCATGGCGACGGGCGGTGCTTGGATCCTTTATTTCGGCAACGCGCCGGATATGCTCGTCGGCTTCTTTACCGGCGAGGCCAGTGCCACGATCTACTTTTTCGTCGGGCTGTTCACCTTCACGACCTATCTTCTGGCCGGCTTCGCCCGCGAGCAGGTCTGCACCTACATGTGTCCCTGGCCGCGCATCCAAGGTGCGCTGTTCGACGAGGACACCCTCGCCGTCACCTACGAGGGTTGGCGCGGCGAGCCGCGCGCGCCCGCAAAGAAGGGCGAGCGGTTCGAGGGGCGGGGCGATTGCATCGACTGCAAGCAGTGCGTTGCGGTCTGCCCCACCGGCATCGACATCCGCGACGGACTGCAGCTGGAGTGCATCGGCTGCGCTTTGTGCGTGGATGCCTGCAACGACGTGATGGACCGCATCGGCCGGCCGCGGCACCTGATCACCTACGACAGCGCCCGCAACACCGCCTTGCGCGCCGAGGGCAAGGCGCCGCGCTATCGGGTCTTCCGCCCGCGCACGTTCATCTACGTGGCACTCCTCCTCGTGGTGAGCGGGCTCATGACCTACGGCCTCGCGAACCGATCGACCGCGCACCTGTCGATCGAGCGCGATCGCAGCGGGCTCTACGTGACGCTCGCCGACGGCAGTATCCGCAACACCTACGAGGTCCGCATCCACAACAAGACCCACGTCGACCAGCTCTATGCGTTCGACATCGTTGGCCTGCCGGACTCGGCGGTCGGCTGGGTTCTGGGCCGGGAGCCGGGCCCGATCAACGAGTTGCGCCTGCTCGGCGCGGCCGACGGGGTGGCCAGCTACATGCTCTTCGTCGCCGTGCCGCGCGACGACCTCGAGACGGCCGCGCTCGAAGTGACCTTCCAGGTCACCTCCGAGGCGGGCGACGTCACCACCCAACGCAGTGTCTTCAGGGGGCCCCAGCCATGAATCCGACGCCCGCGCGCAAGAGCCTTTGGATCCCTTGGCTGTTCGTCGGCTTTTTCGGTGTGATCTTCGTCGTGAACGGCATCATGGTCTACCACGCGATCTCCACCTTCTCCGGTGTCGACCGCCGCGACGCCTACAAGCGCGGTCAGGCCTACAACACGATCCTGGCGGAAGCGCGCGCGATGGAGGCCCTCGGCTGGCAGGCGCGGGTCGGGCACGAGCCGGTGAACGCGACGGTCGGACGGCTGATCGTGGCGGTCAGCGACGCCACGGACGAGCCCATCCGCGACGCCGACGTCCGCGCCTTGGTCAAGCGGCCGACCAACGCCCGCATGGATTTCGAGACTTGGCTGGTGCCGATCGGCGGCGGTGCCTATGCGGCCGAACTCGACTGGCCGGCGCAGGGGATCTGGGACGTTCTGGTCACCGTGGAGCAGGGGGCTACTCGCTACCAGGTCGAAGAGCGCATCTTCGTTCAATGACTGCAGCGGCTCTGGCGAGGGCCGGCGACGCGCCGCCGGCCGATCTGGACGCGGTCGACGGCTATGTCGATCGGACCGGTTCCGAATGCCGGTTGACGCTGCTGGTCGAGGGTCTCGCTTGCGGCGGTTGCGTGCAGAAGATCGAGCGAGCGTTGCAGCAGCAGCCGGGCGTGACCGCGGCGCGGGTCAACCTCACCACCCGCCGGCTGCATCTCACTTGGGACGGCACGCCCTTGGACGCGGGAGCGCTCCTGGCCCCGGCCGCCAAGCTCGGCTATCGCTTCGTCCCGTTCGAGCAGGCCCGTGACGACGACGCCGACGAACGCGAGCGGCGCGCCCTGTTGCGGGCCATGGCCATCGCCGGCTTTGCCACCGCCAACATCATGCTGCTCTCGGTCTCGGTCTGGGCCGGCCATGCGCAGGGTATGGAGGCGAGCACCCGTGACCTGTTGCACTGGTTCTCGGCGCTGATCGCCATGCCGGCGGTGGCCCTCGCCGGCCAGCCGTTCTTCCGCTCCGCGTGGCAGGCGTTGAAGCACGGTCACACCAACATGGACGTGCCGATCTCCCTGGCGGTGGTCCTGGCGCCGGCGGTGAGCCTGTTCGAGACCATGCGGGGCGGCCCGCACGCCTATTTCGACAGCGCGGTGATGCTGCTGTTCTTTCTGTTGATCGGCCGCTACCTCGACCGCCAAGCCCGGGGGCGCGCCCGGCAGGCGGCGACCCGCCTCCTGGCGCTCGGGGCCCGTGCGGTCACCGTCGTCGGCGACGACGGGCACAAGCGCGCCCTGCCGCCGCGCCTGGTGCGCCCCGGCATGCGCGTCTTCGTCGCGGCCGGCGAGCGGATCGGGGTCGATGGCCGCGTCGAAAGCGGGGCGTCGGAGCTCGACACCAGTCTCATCACCGGTGAGAGCCTGCCCCAGGAGGTCGGACCCGGCGCCGATGTCTTTGCCGGCACCTTGAACCTCAACGCGCCGCTGACCCTCACCGTCACCCGGGCCGGCGATGACACGCTGCTTGCCGAGGTGGTGCGCCTGATGGAGGTGGCGGAGCGGCAGAAAGGGCGCTTCGTCGGCATCGCCGAGCGCATGTCGCGCTGGTACGCGCCGGTGGTTCACCTGCTGGCGCTGGCGGCGTTCCTCGTCTGGTGGCTCCTGATCGGCATTAGCGGGCCCGAGGCGCTGATGATCGCGGTGGCCGTGCTCATCATCACCTGTCCCTGCGCGCTGGGCCTTGCCGTCCCGGCGGTGCAGGTGATTGCGAGCGAGCGTCTGTTGCAGAACGGGATCCTGTTGAAAGCGGCAACCGCGCTCGAACGCCTGGCCGAGGTCGACCATGTGGTGTTCGACAAGACCGGCACCTTGACCCGCGGCCAGCCTGAACTGCTCGACGCCGCGAGCTTCGATCCCACCATCCTGCGGCGGGCCGCGTCGTTGGCGCAGCAAAGCCATCACCCCTTGGCGCGCGCCCTGGCAAGAGCCGCGGGTGACGTAGCGCCCTTGCCCGTGGCGGCCGTCGTCGAAACGCCGGGGATGGGGCTCGCCGGCGAGGTCGAGGGGGTGCGGGTGCGTCTGGGCCGGGGGGCTTGGGTCACGCCGGATGCTGCCGACAGCGGCAGCGTCGGGCTCGAGCTGTGGTACCGCGAAGGCGAGGGGGGCGCCCAGCGGTTCGCCTTTGCCGATGCGTTGCGCGAGGATGCGTGGGCGACCGTGGCTGAGCTGCGTGCCCAGGGCTACGGCGTCGAACTCCTGTCCGGGGACCGCGCGCCCACCGTCGCCGCGGTTGCGGCCGATGTCGGCATCGACGACTGGCGGGCGGCGGCAACGCCGGCCGACAAGGTTGCCCGACTGGAGGAACTGCGGGCCCAGGGCAAGCGGGTACTCATGGTCGGCGACGGTCTGAACGATGCCCCGGCGCTGGCTGCGGCCGACGCGTCGCTATCGCCGACCACGGCGATGGACGTGAGCCAGACCGCGGCGGATGCCGTGTTCCAGGGCCACAGGCTCGCGCCGGTGGTGGAGACCTTGGCGACCGCACGCGCCGCCGCTCGCTTGGTCCGCCAGAACATCAACCTTGCGTTCCTCTACAATGCGTTGGCCGTGCCCTTGGCGCTGGTCGGCCTGGTGACGCCGTTGATCGCGGCGGTGGCGATGTCGGGCTCGTCCATTTTGGTGGTGTCGAATTCGTTTCGCCTGCAGCGGCGCAGGACGCGGCCGTCGACACCGCCCATGCGGGAGGCAACATGGATGTCCTCATCTACCTGATCCCGGTGGCCCTCTTCCTGGGTTTTTTGGGACTGGCAGCGTTTTTGTGGGCTTTGCGCTCGGGCCAGTTCGACGACCCGCAGGGTGCTGCCGAACGCATTCTCTACGATGACGACGACGCGCCGCCGGATGATCGGCAGCGGAAGCCGCCGGATTGACGATTTTGCCGGATCGAGAATAGGTTATGATGAACTCTCAACGAGCTGGATGACATCCAGTCGAGCAACGCGGGAACGAGGGACATGGAGAAGCGGCGGAGCTTCGGGGCAGGGCTTCGTGCCTTGGGCCTCGCTTTCCTCTTGAGCACCACGGCCATCGCGACGTCCCAGGCGCAGTCCCTCGACGAAGCCTTGATCCACGCCTACGAGACCAACCCGCGGCTCTTGGCGGCGCGTGCCCAACTGCGCGCAGTGGACGAGCAGGTGAGCCAGGCCTATGCGCGCTATCGGCCGAATGTGTTCATCGACGGCACCGCCGAGGGGCGGACGGTCGACAGTTCGACCGGCAGCTTTCAGATCTGGACCAACGCAATCGGCTTGAACCTGCGGCAGAACCTTTACGAAGGCGGACGTACCGTTGCCGGCATTCGCAGCGCCGTGCAGCAGGTCGGCCAGCAGCGCGCCGTGCTGACCTCGATCGAGCAGGAAATCTTCCTGAACACCGTGCGCGCCTACACCGACGTCGTCGCCTCGCGGCGGGTCGTCGAATTGGCCGGGACCAACCAGGAGCGGCTGGAGCGGCAGTTGCAGGCCACGCGCGACCGCTTCGAGGTGGGGGAGGTGACCCGCACCGACGTGGCCCAGGCCGAGGCCCGCGTCGCCGGCTCGATCGCCGACCGCATCCGTGCGGAAGGCAATTTCCAACAGGCGATCGCCAATTTCGAAGCGGTGGTGGGCCTCAGGCCCACCAACCTCACCAGCGACGAGGTCACGATCCAACCGCCGCCGTCCTTGACCACCGCGCAGAGCCGGGCCGAGAACAACCCCGCGTTGATCGCCGCCGAGTTCGCTTTCGAAGCGGCGCAGGCGGACGTGCGCGTTGCCCAAGGGGCGCTGCTGCCGACCCTCGATCTCGACGCCGGTTTACGCTACGTCGACAATCCTAGCCGCGTCCTCAACTACCAAACCGATGCCCGCATCGGCGCCGTGCTGACCATCCCGCTCTACCAAGGCGGCGCCGAATATTCGCGTGTGCGCCAGAGCAGGCAGATCGTCGATCAGCGTCGCCGCGAGTTCGATGCCACCCGGCGCGACGTCATCGAACTGACGACCGCCGCTTGGGAGGGTCTGCAGACGGCAACGGCCCAGACCCGTGCGCTGGAGCAACAGGTGCGGGCCAACACGCTGGCGCTGGAAGGCGTGCAGACCGAAGCCCAGGTCGGGGCGCGCACCGTGCTCGACGTGCTCGACGCGGAACAGGAACTGTTCCAGTCGGAGGTCGACCTCGTCAACGCGCGCGCCAACCGCGTCGTGGCGCTCTACACGCTGCAGTCGGCGATAGGCGAACTCACCGCCGAAGCGCTCGGGCTCACCGTCGATCGCTACGACCCGAGCGTCCATTACCAGACCGTCCGCACCCAGGCTTTCGGCACGGAGGCCGGCACCAACCGGACCGTGTTCCAGGACATCGATTTCCGCGAGGAATGGGGTCTGCGCCGTCCTCCCGAATGAGCCGAGACCGGCCTTGTCCGTGGCCGACATCCGCGCCGGGACGACTGCGGACTTCGCCCTCCTGCCGGCGATCGAGGACGACGCCGATCGGCGCTTCGAGCTGTGGGGTTACGGCTTTTGTCGCGACGTCGATTGTCTCGATAGCCTTGCGGCGGCGCGCGGCTTGGCCGAGGGCTTGCTCTGGCTCGCTGTCGTCGACGGCAAGCCCGTCGGCTTTGCCTGCGGCTGGACCGTCGACGGGCAAGGGCACCTCGCCGAATTGTCCGTGCTCGGCGCCCATGGCGGCCGCGGCATCGGCCGCAGCCTGCTGCAGGCCTTCGAACACGCCGCGCGCGCCCGCGGCCACCGTCGCGTGACGCTCTTGACCTATATTGACGTGCCCTGGAACGCGCCCTGGTACCGTCGCCAGGGCTACGAAGCGTTCGTGCCCGATACCAGGATGCCGGAATTGCTCGCCCTTTGCGCCGATGAGCAGGTCCGCGGCATCGAGCAGGCACCCCGAACCGCCATGGTCAAGCATTTCTAGCGGCGAGACGGGGAACGATGGGCTTGCAACGACCAGCAGCCCTGCTTGACGACGCATCGGCCAGCCGGGGTAAACCCCCATCGACGGCAGCCGCCATGGCGGCCCGCGCATGGCGCCGATGCAGCGTCTCGCCTTGAGGCAAGCGCGCGTGCCGCCTAGGAAGGCCTTTCCGAGCGAGCAACGAAGCGATCCCATGAACGACCCAGCGCGGCGCATCCCCATCACCGGGCGCACCCGGCTCTACGGCGTGATCGCCGACCCGATCGCTCAGGTGCGCGCCTGCGAGGTGTTCAACCCGCGCTTCGAAGCGCTGGGGGTCGATGCCGTGCTGGTGCCGTTCCACGTCCACCCGGGCGAGCTGCCGCGGGCGCTGGACGGTTTTCGAGCACTCGCCAATCTCGGTGGCGTGCTCGTGACCATCCCGCACAAGGAAGCGGTGCTCGACCTCGTCGACGAGGTAGGCGCCCACGCCCAGTTGATCGGTGCTGCCAACATCTTTCGCCGCGAGAGCGACGGCCGGCTCACGGCCGAGAACTTCGACGGCCTCGGCTTCGTCGCTGGCTTGCGCGCCCACGGTCATGCGCCGGAGGGCAAGCGGGCCCTCCTCGTCGGTGCCGGTGGCGCTGCCAAGGCCATTGCCTTCGCCCTCGCCGAGGCCCGCGTCGGCGAACTGGTCATCGCCAACCGGACGGCGGCCAAGGCCGCAGCCTTGGCCGAGCGGGTCCGCGCCGCCTATCCGCAAGTCCGGATCACCGCCGGCCCGATCGCACCGAGCGGCTTCCACCTTGTGATCAACGGCACGTCCTTGGGCTTGCAGGCGGGCGATGCCTTGCCCTTTCCACTGGAGGCGGTCGATCCGGGCGCCGTCGTCGCCGACATCATCATGAAGCCCGCGCGGACGGCGCTCTTGGCGGCCGCCGAGGCCCGCGGCCTGAGTGCCCATTACGGCCGGCACATGCTGGACGAGCAGGTGCCGTTGATGGCCCGGTTCCTGCGAGCCTTCCCCGTCGAGGGGTGAGCGAGCCCGCCTCCGATCTGACGCCCCCCGGCCGCTGGCAGCACCCGCCGGCGTTGCTCTACCGCACCAAGCTGGCGCTGGCCGCCGGGCTCTGGCTCACGGGCCTGTTGGCCCTGTTCGTCCAACTGCCGGGAGCGGCGATCGTCCGCGACCTCGCCTTTCTCCTCTTCCTCGTGCTCGCCTTCCCGTCGGCCAAGCCGATGAGCCGCGGCCTCGCCACGGTCGGCGTTGCGGCCGCGTTGCTGCTCTGGCTCCTCTACGGCGATGCCATGGCGCTGATCGAAGCGGCCGAACGGGCGCTCTTGTTCGTCATCTTCCTGCCGGCCCTGTTCATCCTCCGCGAGACCATGCAGGCGAGCCCGGAATCGGAGCAGGCCAAAGCCGCCTTCGACGCGCTGGGTCCGGGTCGGCGCATTGCGGGGCTCACCATCGGTAGCCATCTGGTCGCCGCGGTCATGATCATCGGCGCCTTGCCCGTGATCCAACCCTTCATCGCCCGCCAAGCCGATCCGGCACTCCGCCTCGAATTGGTGCGCGCGGCCATGCGCGGCTTCGCGCTCTGCGTGCTGTGGTCGCCCTTCACCGTCGCCATGGTCTTCGTGTTGACGCAAAAGCCCCAGGTCAGCTTGGCCGAAGTCATCGCCCTCGGCGTCCTGACGTCCGCCTTCGCCCTGGTCGCGGCGGTCTTCGTCGATCGGCGCTGGGCCGGTGTGCGCGCCGCCTTGCCGGCGCTGTTGGCGTTCCGCAGCCTGGCCTTGCCGATCGGTCTGATGGTGGCACTGGTCGTCTTGATCGCCAGCTGGGCGCCGTTGTCGACGCTCGAGGTGGTCGCCCTGATCTTGCCGCCCTTGTGTGCGCTCAGGCTTTGGTGGGTGGGGCCGGGCGCTGGCGTGCGCGCCTTCCGCCACGCTTTCCAGAGCCTGCCCCGCATGGGCGACGAGCTCCTGATCTTCACCGCCGCGCTGTTGCTCGGCGCGTTGATCGCCACTTCCGGTGCGCCGGAGTTGGCCGTCCAACTGTTGCGGCTCGAAGCTTGGCCGATCGTGCTGGTGCCCGCCTTCGCGCTGCTGCTCGGCCCGCTGCTCGGCCTCGTCGGCCTGCATCCGATCGTCACCGGCACCATTCTGTTCGCGTTGATGCTGCCCTTGAACGACCGCTTGCCGGACCTGATGCAGATCCAGATCGTGCTGTTCGGCTGGATGGCCGGTGCCATGGCGTCCTACGCGTCGCTGTCGGTGGTCGCGGCTTCCAGTATGTTCGACGTCGAGCTAAAGCGGCTCGTGCTGAGCGTGAATCTGGCGTTCCTGCTCGGCTTGGCGCTCGTTTTGGCCCTCGTTCATGCGATCTGGCTGGCGCTGCTCTGATGCCGATCCGGCGTTGTCCGCGGGCACGATCGCTCGCAAGGCCGCGATCAGCTCGTCCAGTTGCGGCGCGCGAGGATGGTCCGGGCGGTGCAACAGACCCAGTTCGCGCCGCAACGGCGGATCACCGAACGGCAGTCGCTTGATCTCCTCAGGAGCGGCCGTGCGCAGTTGACTGCAGGGTAGGACCGAAACCCCAAGCCCCGCCTCCACCAAGGCGAGTACGCCGCCGAGGCTGTCGATCTCCATCGCCGGCTCGACGCGAATGCGGCGTGCTGCCAGTTCCGCCTCGATCAAGCCCGTAATCCACGCCTGTCGGCGGAACCGGATGTAGGGCAAGCTCGTCAGGAGGGCGGCATCGGTCATCGCAGCCGCATCCTTGGGCGCCACGACGTGGAAGGGTTCGGCGACGATCGGCACGAAGACGAGGCCCAGCGGCAGCGCCTGCGGGCGCATCATCAAGGCCGCGTCCAAGGTGCCGCGGATGACCCGCTCCTCCAACTCCTCCGAATAGGCGGTCGAAAGCCGGACCCGCAGCTGCGGCCGTCGTTGGCGAAGCCCTGCCAACGCCTCGGCAAGCAGCCCGGGAATTGACGTCGCAACGGCGCCCAGCTCCAACAATCCATTCACTTCGGTGGGGTTGTGGTCGCCCAACCTGTCCCACGCGTCCAATACGCGCCGTGCCCGTGCCAGCGTTTGCCGTCCCGTCTCGGTCAGTACGGGAGGCCGCACCGAGCGGTCGAACAGCCGCTCGCCAAAATCTTCTTCGAGCGTCTTGATGTGCAGACTGACCGCGGCCGGCGACAGCCCGAGCGCCCGGCTAGCGGCAAGAAAACTGCCGTGCTCGGCGATGGTGATCAGTGTCCTGAGCGCCTTGATTTCCATATCTCCATATAATGCCGGCCCTGAATTTATGCAAGAAAACTACAGCTTTGCGAGGGGCTCGATGGCAATCTCCAAGGGCCTCCAGCCGGCTAGAGCGTTTCCCGGTTAGGTAGCGCACGGGCCATCCCTCACCCCCGCCCAGCCACCCATGGTATCGTACACTCGTGGGTGGTTGGGCGGGGGTGAGGAATGGTCAAGCATTTCGGGAAACGCTCTAGGAGACGGCAAGGCCCACACGGCGAAAAGTCAGGTTGATCCGCGGCCCGATCGGCTTGGCGGTCTTGGGCAGGGCGTGTTGCCAAAAGCGCTGCACGCCCCGGCCCATCACCAGCAGCGAACCGGGTGGCAGATCGATGGCCACCGCGAGCGAGCGGTCGGTGACGTGACGGAGCCGAAAGCGGCGCACCGCGCCGAGGCTCAGGCTGGCGATGATCGGGTCGGGGCCGAGCATGGGCTCGGCGTCGCGGTGCCAGGAGACGCTGTCGCGGCCGTCGCGGTAGAGGTTGCAGAGCACGCTGTCGAACGGGACCCCGGCCACCTCTTCGGCGCGCAGCGCCAACTCCTTCAACTCCGGCAGCCAGGGCTGCGGTGGGTTGGCGATGCCGGAATAGGCATAGCCGCCGTCCCCGTACCACGCCGTCAGGCGCGGCAGCGGGACGGTCCGGCCCATGATCCGCGCGGCTTCCTGCCGCCAGGCGATCCGCGCCTGGAGCCAGTCGAAGGCGGCGGCAGCTTCGGCCGGGGCCAAGGCATCCGTCACCAGCCAAGCCAGCCCGTCCCGTGGCAACAGGTTGGAGCGAAGCTCAGATGCGGCCGTCATAGGCCTGCTCGTCGATGACACAGGCGATGACGGTGAAGCGCTCGGCGCCGAGGGCTTCTTCCAGCGCGGCCGCCAACCCGGCTCGATCCGTCACCGTCACGCCGCGGCCGCCGAGCGCTTTGGCGGCGTGCGCGAAATCCGGCTGGCCTAGGGCCACACCCGAGGCTGGCAATTGGCTCTCCCGCTGTTTCTTCTCGATCAGCGCCAGCGAGCGGTCGACGAAGACGACGACGATGATCGGCAAGCCGAGGGCGGCTGCCGTCGCCAACTCACCGAGCCCCATCAATAAGCCACCGTCACCGAGAAAGGCCGCAACCGGCCGCGCCGGGTCCGCCAGCTTGGCGCCCAGCGCCAACGGCAGCGCCCCGCCCATGGTGCAGAGCCCGTTGGACTGCAATAGGGTGCGCGGCTCGAAGCTGGTCCAGACTTGGCTGAAGAGGATGCGATGCGCCCCGGCATCGGTCGTGGCGATGGTCGACCGCGGCAAGACGGTGCGCGCGACATCGACGATTGCCGCCGGTCCCCAGGCTTCTTCCGGGCGAAACGCAGAATGAATCTCGTCCCGCAGTGCGGCGACGGCTGCGGCCGTCCATGTCGACCGTCCACCCGCGACCTCCAGTGCTGCCAAGCTGGCACCGACATGGCCGACGACGTTGACCGTCGCCTGGTGGAAGTCGTGGTCGTTCGGCACGGGTGCGATCTCGATCACCCGCTGCCGCTCAGGGTCGACCGCGTGCTGCCAGCCAATCCGCATCTCGACCGCGTCATAGCCAGCCAGCAGCACGACGTCGGCATCGCCCACCACCGGCAGGAGATGACGATCAGCGACGGGCGAAAGGGCCGCCGGTGCCAGCGCCCAGGGGTCGTCCTCGGCCAAAAGCCCCTTCGCCTTGTAGGTCTGGATCACCGGTGCCCGGAGCCCGTGCGCCAAGGCCAAGAGCGCCTCGCCCGCATCGTCCTGGACGGCATCGAACCCCGCGACGATCAGCGGGCGCTCGGCGGCGCGCAGCCAGCCTCTGAGCTCGTCCAGGCCAGCCCCGACCGGCGCGGTCGGCAGCACCCGACCCCGCCGCCGACAGGGCGCACCCGTGACCGGCGCTGCGGCCACCTTGATCGGCACGTCGACGTGCACCGGGCCGGGTCGTGGATCGGTCGCGAGCCGCAAGGCCTTCTCCGCCACCAGATCGGCCGCATCCGCACCGAGCGTGAAGCTACCCTTGACGACCCCATCCAAGACGCGGGCTTGGTCGAGTACCTGATGGGTGTAGGCTAGGCCCTCGCTCGTATCGACCGCGCCCGCGAGCACCAGCAAGGGTACTCGGTCGAGCTTGGCGTTGGCGATCACGTTGACAGCGTTGGTCAACCCCGGCCCCACGGTCGCAACCAAGAGACCCGGCGCCCCGGTGCGCTGCCAGACGGCCTCGGCCATGAAACCCGCCGCGCCCTCGTGCGCGACGAGAACGTAACGGATGCCCACCCGTTCCAAGGCATCCATCAAGGTCAACACTTCACCGCCGGGAATACCGAAGGCGTAGCGAATGCCGGCCTCGGCGAGGCGGCGGGCAAAACGGTCGGCGGCACGCTCGGTCGTCATGGTCGGGGCTCCTCCTGGCGCCCGATCGCCTAGCCGCAAATCCGCCATGGCGAAAGGCAGGCTGTACGGGAGGGGCGAGGTAGGGAAGGCTAGGGGGCTTTTGGCCCCCTGGGACCCCCGAGCGACGGCTACGCCGCCGCTACATTGGAAAGTGGCCGCAGCGATCACGGGCCGGGCGTGCCCGGCCCGTGATCGCTGCGGCTCGGGGGTTCCCAAGGGGGCCAAAAGCCCCCTTGGCCTTTCTTCGCGACCCTTTCGCAACGAGGCCCCATCGTTGTTCAGTATCGTCGACGCCATTCTGCCGCTGGTGCTGCTCTGCCTCTTGGGCACGGGGCTGCGCATCGTGGGCTTTCTCGACGGCGGCCGCCGCGCCGCCCTCGATGCGATCGTCTATTTCGTGCTCGTGCCGCCGTTGATCCTGGTCGAGCTGAACCGCAGCCCCTTGGATCTTGCGGTGATCCTGCCGTTGATGGCGGGTGTGCTGGTGCCGATCGGGCTCATCATGGGCCTGATCTTTGCCGTCCATGCCGCGGCGCGCCCGGACGATCCCTGGCTCGATGGGCCGGGCTTTGCCGCGACCGTCATGGGCTTGACGCGCAACAACATCTTCATCGTCTTCGCCGCCAGCCAAGCGCTGCTCGGCAGCGAGGCGGCGGCACTGACCGCCATCGCCGCCATGGTCTACGTACCGACCGTGAACGTTATCGGCGTGCTCGTCTGCATGCGCTACGGTCGGGGCGGGGCCACGAGCATCTACGCCACGCTCAAAGCGCTGTCCTCCAATCCCTTCATCGTCGCAACAGCGATCGGCATCCTTTTGAACGTGACCGGCATTGGCCTCCCCGGCCCGATCGGTGATGCGGCGGAACTGTTGTCGCGCAGTGCCGTCGGTCTTGCCCTCGTGTGCGTTGGCGCCGCCTTGACGCTGCCCGCCGCACGAAGGGCGCCCTTCGGCCTGGTCGCGACGGCGGGGCTGAAGCTTTTGGTGATGCCGGCGCTCGCTGCGGGCTTGGCCGTCCTTGCCGGTCTCGAAGCGTTGGTGGCGCTCACGCTGATCCTTTATCACGCCGGACCCACCGCCCCCGGCGCCTACGTTCTCGCCCGCCAACTCGGCGGCGATGCCGATTTGATGGCCGCGGCGATCACGCTGCAAACGGTGCTGGCGGCCGTCACCATTCCCCTCGTGTTCACCCTGGCCACACAGTTCCTCGCCTGAGCTATGCCTTGCGGTTCGCCACAACTCCGCCAAAAGTAGGAAGGCGGGTGTGCTCGAGCGGGAACAACGAAATGCTGCGGATTTGGGGTCGGTTGAATTCGGTCAACGTCGCGAAGGTGGTCTGGTGCGCGGCCGAGATGGACCTGCCGTTCCAGCGGATCGATGCCGGCGGGAAGTTCGGTCGGTTGGACGACGCGAGCTACGGCGCCAAGAACCCCAACCGCAAAATCCCCACCCTGGAGGATGGGGGGCTCATCCTTTGGGAAAGCCACGCCATCCTTCGCTATCTCGGTGCCCGCTACGGCGAGGGCAGCTTGTGGCCGAGCGATCCGGTCGCCCGCGCGCCGATGGACGCGTGGCTCGACTGGGTCCATACCGAGGGCTATTTTCACATGCGCGACGTGTTCTGGCAGCTCATCCGCACCCCGGCGGAAGAGCGCGACCTCGACCTGGTCGAGCGGCAGCGCCAAGCCCTCGATCCGAAAATGGGCATCGTCGACGCGCAGCTTGCCAACAGCCGCTACATCGCCGGGCCGACCTTCACCCTGGCCGACATCCCCATGGGGCTGTTGGCCGACCGCTGGTTCCGGCTGGACATCCAGCGCTCGCCTTACCCCCATCTTCGACGGTGGTACGACGACCTGGCAGCGCGCCCGGCGTTTCAGACCTATTGCGCCCAGCCGTTGACCTGACCACCCTGACATGACGGTGGCTTCGCCTCTCGATCCGTGGGCGGGTCGTGCTAGGTGTGTGCCGATCAACGATGCGTTCACCTTTGTGGAGCCGTCATGGCCCAGCCTGCGGCCAAAACCAGCCTCACGCCCGACGCCGCCCCGGCGGCTGATCTGCGCGCCTACCGGCAAGCCCTCGGCAACTTCGCCACGGGCATCACCGTCGTGACCACGGTCACCACCAAGGGTATGCCCATCGGGCTGACGGTGAATTCGTTCACGAGCGTCTCGCTCGACCCGCCGCTGGTGTCCTGGTGCCTCGGCAAGAACGCCCTCAGCCTGGAGGTGTTCGAAGCCGCCCCCTATTTCGCCGTCAACGTGCTGGCGGCTGACCAGGCACCCTTGGTGCAGCACTTCGCCCAACGGACGCTTCACAAATTCGATGGCATCCAGGCCACGGCGGGCCTGGGTGGCGTGCCGCTCCTGGACGACGTGGTGGCGCGTTTCGAATGCCGCACTGCCGGTCGTTATGCGGGCGGCGATCACGTCATCTATCTGGGCGAGGTCGAGCGCTACGCTCGCTTCGACAAGGTTCCCTTGGTCTTCGTCCAGGGCCGCTACGTGCCGCTGACCGATGCTCCCTGAGCCGCCCTACGGTTTCGACGACGCGCCCAGCGCCTTCGCCAAGGCGATGGGGCTCGAGATCGCCCATTGGGAACCAGGTCTCGTGCGGCTCGAAGCGCCGATCGCACCCTGGCATCTGAACCGCACCAGCGTCATCCACGGCGGCATCGCCGCTGCGATGATCGACATGGCTTGCGGCTTCGCCGGCATCTACAGCCCCCCCGGCGATCCGCCGCGCCACGCCCTGACCCTTTCGCTCACCGTCAACTTCACCGGCCAGACCAGCACAGGAAGGCTCGTGGCCGAAGGCCGGGTGAAGAAGGCCGGCCGCCGCGTCTATTTCACCGAGGCCACCCTGGAAGACGACAAGGGCCAGATGCTCGCCTTCGGGACGGGCGTCTTCCGCTACCGCACGGGCAGTTGACCGTGACCGTCCTCGACAGCCGCCAGATCATGCCGCGGGTGTTTCAGGACGGCGCCTACAAGCTCGCCATGGGCCTGAACCGGCTCGAACTCGACGATTGGCTCTGGTGCACCGAACACTACGCCGCGGAAATCGCGCACAAACGGCACCTGTTGGACCAGGGCGCCGACATCGTCGCCGAATTGCCCGAAGCGGCACCCGCGGTCGCCGAAACCTTGGCGTTGATCGAGGCCCACCTCGCCCGCTTCGCGCCGCAGCTCCTGCCGGGGGCCACGGCCCCGCCCTTGATCCGCGCCGGCCTGCTCGTCCAGGAGGACCTCTGCTTGATGGCGCCGAGCACCGACGGCTACCGGCTGGTCGCGGCCTTTCTCGCCTTTCCCGCCCGCTGGCGCCTCGCCGACAAGATCGGCCAGCCGATGCGCGCCATCCACACACCCGTGCCTGGCTTCGCCGAGCGGCTCGGCGCCACGGCCGACCGTTTCTTCGGCGCCATCGCCGTCGAACGCCCGGTCTGGCGCGCCAACTGGTCCATCCTCGACGATCCCGAACTGCACCAGCCGGAAGCCAAGCGCCGCTATCAGCGCATCGAGGTCACGCCCGAAAACGCGGGCGAGCGCCTGTGGCTCCGGGTCGAGCGGCAAACCCTGCGTCGCCTTCCCGAAACCGGCATGGTGTTGTTCACCATCCACACCTTCGTGAGGCCGCTGGCCGACATCGCCGCCGATCCTCGGGCCGCCCAGGCGCTCGCCGACCGGCTCGACGAAATGCCGGCGGCAATGTTGGCCTACAAGAACATGGCCGGCCTCAAACCAGCCGTGCAGGCCTATCTCCGCGGCCAGGTCTGAGCTGCATCTGCCGCCGTTTTGAGCCTCGCCCCCCTCGGCGCCTGGAGATGCAACGGTGGGAGCAGGAACCGCTTGTTCGTTACCAATCGGCGAGCCGCTTGCTCGACCAGGTCGAAATCGTTTGGCGCCAACGGCTAGCGCGTTTCCCGGTTAGGTAGCGCACGGGCCATCCCTCTCCCCCGCCCGGCCATCCATGGTATCGTACACTCGTGGGTGGCTGGGCGGGCGAGAGGGATGGTCAAGCCTTTCGGAAAACGCTCTAGAAAGCCCACCGCCATCGGTGCATGCGCGTTTGCCGCGCTCCAGCCGGGTGGGCTTGCACCAGCGAACGCCGTTCAGGAGACGGACCGCACTCGCGCCCGAGCGATCTTGCCAGGTGGCCCGTGCGGCGCTTAAGCCTGCCTCGCCGCGCCCGTGCCGCGGATCCGGGAGACTGACTTGAGGCTTTTGTGGCGTAACCTCGAGGAGCTGTTGAGCGCCCTCGTGTTCCTGGCGATGACCGGGCTTGGCTTCGCCAACGTCATGGTGCGCTACCTCACCAACCGTTCCTTCGCCGCCACCGAGGAACTGTTGATCAACGGTCTTTTGATCTTGACCCTCTTGGGTGCGGCCATCGCCGCCAAGCGCGCCCAGCACCTCGCCGTGACGGTGATCGACCAGATCCTCCCCGGCCGGCTGCAGCTCGCCGTGCATCTGGTCGCGACTTGCCTGGGTGTGCTGCTCCTGGTGCTCGCCGCGTGGCACACGTTCGAGCTCGTGCAGCGGCAGATCGCCAGCGGGGTGCGCAGCTACGCCCTCTTCATCCCCGCTTGGTACTACACGGTCGGCCTGCCGGTCGGTTTCGTCTTGGTGTTGATCCGCTTCGTCGAGCGGGCGGTCGTCGACGGCCGCGCCCTCTGGCAAACGGGTGCACGCGCCCATGGGTGACACGCTGTTCGGTCTCGGCGTCGGCACCGAGATGGTCATCGCCTTCTTCGTCTTCCTGTTGCTCCGCGTGCCCGTCGCCTTCGCGCTCGGCCTCGCCGCCATCTTCGCCATGTGGCAACTCGGCTTCGGCCTCGATTTCGTGGGCGATCTGATCGCCGCCAGCGTCACGCGCTTCTCGCTCCTGGCGATCCCCTTCTTCATCCTCGCCGGCATCTTGATGGGTGCGGTCGGCATGGCGAAGCGGATGCTCGACTTTTTCCGCGTTGCCATGGGCGCCTTGCCTGGCGGCATGGGGGTGGTCGGCACGGTGGTGTGCCTCTTTTGGGGCTCGGTCAGCGGCTCCGGGCCGGCGTCGGTCGCGGCCATCGGCCCCTTGATCGTCAAGGGCATGACCGACGACGGCTACCGCCCGGCCTTCGCCGCCGCCCTCGTCTGCACCGGCGCGGCGCTTTCCATCGTCATCCCGCCCTCGATCGGCCTCGTCATCTACGGCGTCATCGCCGAGACCTCGATCTCGGGCCTGTTCCTTGCCGCCATCGTTCCCGGATTGCTGATGGGCTTGTTGATGCTCCTGGCGCTGCCCTTCGCCAAGCGCGGCGGTACCGCCGGCGAACGCTCGAGCCTGCAGGAACTCCTGCCCGAGCCCTATGCCGGCGAGGCTTACGCCACGCGCCTCGTGCGCTCGTTCCTCGACGCCTTTTGGGGGTTGCTGACCCCCATTTTGATCCTCGGCGGCATCTATTCGGGCGCCTTTACCCCGACGGAGGCCGCGATCATCGCGACCGTCTACGCCCTCTTCGTCGGTGCCGTCATCTACCGCACGCTGACGCCTGCGGTCCTCTTCAAGAGCCTGAGCGAGGCCAGTGCCGGCTCGGCCGCGGTCATGCTGGTGGTCGCCTTCGCCAGCCTGTTCGGCTGGGTCGTCACCGTCGACGACCTCGTCGGCCAGTATTCGGGCGCCCTCTTGGCACTCAGCGAAAACCCCTGGGTGATCCTGGCGGTGATGCTCGCCATTTTGCTGGTCACCGGCATGTTCATGGATGCCATCACCATCATGTTCATCACCCTGCCGATCTTCTTGCCGGTGGTGCGGGCGATGGGGTGGGACCCGACCTGGTTCGGCGTGGTGCTGATGGTGAGCCTCGCCATCGGCCTCTTCACCCCGCCCGTGGGCATCAACCTGTTCGTCGCCGCCAACATCACCCGGCTCTCGATCGAGCGGATCGCCGTCGCCGCCGTGCCGTTCTTGCTGGTGAGCCTGTTGGGCCTGTCGCTGCTGGCGGCCTTCCCGGTGCTCTCCCAACTGGGCGGCTGGTTTCGCTGAGATCGCTCAGCACGCTTCGACGCTTGCCTTTTGCGAGCGCCGCTTCGATGTTCCCGAGCGCCTTCGCGCCAAGCACAGCCAAAACGACGACGCGAGCCCCTGGGCTCGCCGAGCCTTCGAGGGAGAGATCCGGCATGAACCTGAAGACGTTGCTCACGGCGACCGCGGTGGTGGCCGGCCTGACCGTGAGCCTCGCCGCCGAGGCCACCACCTTCCGCCTCAGTCACAACACGGGCGACACCTCCACCTGGCAGGAAGGGGCCGTGCGTTTCGGCGAGCTGTTGGCCGAGCGCACCGGCGGTGCCCACGATGTGCGGGTGTTCCCCAACGCCCAGCTGACCGGCGGCGACCAGATGCGCCAAGCCGAGATGGTCGGCCGCGGCGCGATCGACTTCGTCGTCACCTCGGCGATCAACGTGACGCCGCTCGACCCGCGCATGGCGGTGTTCTCCTTGCCCTATCTCTACGCCTCGTTCGAGGACGTCGACGCGACGCTGCACGGTGCCCCCGGCGAGCGGATGGCGGAAATCCTCGCCGAGCACGGCATCGTCGTCCTCGCCTGGGGTGAGAACGGCTTTCGTGAGGTGACCAACAACGTCCGGCCGATCCGCACCCCCGAGGACATGCGCGGCCTGAACATGCGCGTCGCCGGGCCGATGTACATCGACGTGATGAACGCGCTCGGCGCCAACCCGCAGCAGATGCAGTGGGCCGAGACCTTCTCGGCGTTGCAGCAGGGCGTGGTCGACGGCCAGGAAAACCCGATCGGGGCGGTGATCGTGCCGGCCCGCATCTACGAGGTGCAGCGCTACCTCACGACCTGGCACTACTCCTACGATCCGTTGTTCCTCGGCGTGTCGCAGCGCCTCTGGGACAGCTGGGACGAAGCGATGCAGGCGACCATGCGCGACGCCGCAGAAGAGGCGATGGCGTTCCAGGTGCAGCGTTCGCGCGAGCAGACGGCGACCGGCATCGACTACCTGATCGGCCAGGGCATGGAGGTGCACCAGCCGAGCGAAGAGGAACTGCAGGCCTTCCGCGACGCCACGCAGCCGGCCTTCGAGACCTGGGCGGCCCGCGTCGGCGAGGACCT
>RECO01000216.1 GCA_007694015.1 Geminicoccaceae bacterium | reverse complement strand
TGCCGGTCCGCCTCGCTCACCCCGCCCGCATCGATGGCGCCGAGATCGACCTCGATGCGCCCGACGACGAGATCGCCCACCGCCAGCCCCGCCCGCTCCATCGCCCGCTCCACCGCCGGCAAGAGGTCGAGCACCAAGCGACGGCCGAGTTCCGCCGCGCCACGCGTTGCCTCGACCGCACCGAACGTCAGCTCGACCTCGGCCCGCCCGACGACGTGCCCGGCGGCCGTCACGAGCCCGGCTCCAGCTCGTCCAACAGCCGCGCCAGCTCGACCGATTGCCGATCCAGCTCGGCGCAGGTGGCCGCGTCTTCGGGAGCGGCGAGATGGGCCTGCAAAAGCGCCCGCCACTCGGCGTGCACGGCCTCGAGGCCGAGCATGGTGGCGGGCTCGTGGCAGACCACGCAACGCGGGACGAGATGCGCCGGGGCGTTGAGGCGCACGGTCTCCCGCACGAGGTCGACGAAGCCCGGCTGGCTGGTCCGCGCGGTCCACCCGCTCGTCACCACGGTGAGACGCAAGCTGCGGCGGCGCAGGTCCAACGCTTCGGCATTGGCGACGGCACGGGGCCGAAGCAGCACGTCCTCGACCACGATGAGCCCCTCACCCGCTCGATGCAGCGCGATGAGGGCGCGGCGTAACCGATTGGCCAGCGCCACGGCGGCGGGTCGCGTCGCCAAGGTGGCGAGGACGGCGACGTCGACCGCCGACGGGACCGCCTCGAGCAACAGCCGCCAGCCTTCGGTTACCTGGTCGAGCTGGTATCGCTCCAGATCGATCCCCGCCAGCCAAAGTTCCCGCGGCAAGCCACCGGGCTGGAGGAGCCCCTGCGCGCGCAGGTGACCAAGCGCCTCGTCGATCCCGTCGCCGAGACCGTCGTCCGTCAGCGGCACGACGCCGTCCAGCGGGTTGGCCGGCGGCTGCAGGTCGCCGACGGCGACGCGATCCGGCCAGGGCGCGTCGTCGAGTTCGAGGTCGTGGCGGTAGAGACTGGTGGCAAGCCAAGGGTCGCTCGCCACCGCAGCCAGCTCCAAGAGAACCCCGAGGCGGCGTGCGAAGACGCCCGGGTCGTTCGGATCACGCAGATCGGCCGCGCCCGCGCGATCGCGGACGAGGCGTTCGATCTGGTCGAGAAAGTGCTCGCGGTGGTGGAGCACGGCGGCGGCGCGCTCGCTCGGCGTCCGGTAGAGATCGAAGGTCCGCAGCGAGTTCTGGGTGAAGCTCTCCCCGTAGAGTGCCAACAGGTAATCGAGCATCCGCCCGCGGCGGTCGACGACGTCGTCGCGGGCCGCCACGAGGTCACGCAGGACGGCGGCATCGGCCGGGTAGAGGTCGCGGTCGTCACCGGGCAGGGTTTGGCCGATGTCGGCGACGCGATAGGTGCGGCCGTCCCCCACCTTGGCGTAGGTCCGCGGCAAGGCAGCGATGTCCGCCAGAGCGTTGGCGAACAGCTGATCGATCTGCATCAGGTAGCCACGCAGCTGGCGGCTGCGGGCCCGCGCAGGCGTCGACGCCGTGCGGGGCAAGCCCTCCCGGCGCAGGCCGTAGAGTGCGGGGAGGTGGTCTTCGAGCAGCGTATAGGCGGCCACATCGCGAAAGGTGCCAACGACCGGGTCGAGCACCGCCCTGGGGTCGCTCCGCCGGCGGACGCCGCGCGCGTCCTGCAGGCGCAGATGCTGCGCGTGCCGCCGCAACCGCACCGGGTCGACCGCAAGTCGCCGCCCGCGGCTGGTCAGCTGAAGCCAGTCGCACTCGGCGGGGGTGCTCGGCACGACCAGAGCGAGCACCGGGGCAGCCCCCGGGTCGTCGCCCAACTCCTCGTCGAGCATCTCGACGCGCAGATCGCGCACGAACCGCACCCCTTCAATCGCACCGACGGCGCGGAAGAAGGCCTCGGGGGCGCGGCCGTCGAGCCGGTCCAGATCGCGCGGCCGGAGCTGGCGGCGCTCGGCCACTTGCGCGCGCGGTACGCCGTGGTGAAACAACGGCCCGTCGAACACCTCGTCCAACGGCCGATCGGCGCGCCTTAGTTCTTCGAAGGTTTGGCGCTCCTGGCCACGGCCGAAGAGGCGGCTGATGGCATCGTGGATTTCGGCCGCAATCTCGGCCGGCTCCCGGTCGCGCTCGACTTCGATTTCGCCCCGGAGGCGGCAACGCACCTCGCGGGCGGCCGCGATGGTGACGGCATCCTCACCTATTCCACGCACCGCGTCGTAAGCGTGCCGCACGCGCCGCAACAGGTTGCCAACCGCCACGGGCTCGACCGCAGCACCGGGCCAAACGAAGATCTCGATCACCCCCTCTGCCCGGTCGCTGGCGACCGTTCGGATCGCCACGTCCGCCGCGTCGGGCTCGGCGTCGAGGATGGCGTGGCGCAGATCGGCCAGGGTGGAGGGCCGGGCCGGCAGCGCCGCCGGGGGCGTGAGCAGGCCGAGCGCGTCGAGTTCCAGACCCGAAGGCGAGGCGGTCAACAGATCGGCGGTTTCGAAGTCCAAACGGTAGGCGAGGTCGGTGAGCGCAAAGGCGATCGCTTCCAAGAGCGTCACGCCCGGATCGTGCAGGTTGTAGTCGGTCCATTCGGCACCGGTCTTGGCCTGCAAGGCCTCGATCCCACGCCGCCGCAGCGTGGTGAAGTCGAGGCCGTCCGCGCTCACGTATCGCCACCCAGCGCGGGCTCGTCGCCGGGCGCGGCCGCCTCCGCCGTGGTAGACCCCGCCATGGTCGGGTCGAACCAAAGCTGGGTCAGATAGCTGTGGATGAACACCTGGCCCTTGAAGCGACAGCGCGAACGGAGCTCCAGCCGGTAGGATCGACGCTCGGTCGGGTGGGTGCGCCAGCGCAGCGCCAAGCGGTCACCGCTGCGGCCGTAGGCGGCATGGAGGGTGCGGATCGGGCGGCTGCGGCCGAACCAGTCGGACCAGAAGCGCTGCGGGTTGAACGCGTTCATCGCCACCGCGTGCACGAGGGCGTAGCGGCCGGATTTCGGTCCACCGCCGACACCTGCCATCACCTCGAAGGCTTGGCAGCCGGTCAGCCAATCGGTCAGCGGATGCCACTCGCCGTCGGCCGGCACCGCCCGATCGCGGGCCGGATAGCCGATGCGGCCGCGCGTGCGCAGCGTGCCGGCCACGTCCAACTCGGCGGTCGGGGCCGGCGTGTTGACGCCAACCCGGCCGCGGGCGATGGCGAGGCTGGTCACCGTCGGGCCGCGCTCGCTGTTGAACTGCAGGCTGTCGCGGTCCGGATCGTGGCTGACCCGCCAGACCGCCGGCCCAAAGACGTCGCCCCGGTAGAAGGACATGAAGTTCGGCGCCGACAGCCAGGCGATTTTCAGGCCGTCGGCCGGGGTCTTGTCGAAACCGTCGTCGACCTTGTTGACGCTGCTGTCGATCAGCTCGCCGAAATGCTCCGCGGTCGGCAGTGCTCCGCCGCGAAAGTAGTTGCGGAGTGTCTTGCGATCCCGCCGACCGACGCTCACGGCAACCCATCCCCGACGACGAGGGTGCCACCGATCTCCAACTCGCCGACACCCGCCGCGGCGGCCTCCAGCCGGCCGGGGCGGCGGGTCGGCAACAGGGCTTGGCGCCGGAGGGGCAGCGGTAGGCTCCAGGGCACGCTGTGGCGCAGGATGGCGAGGCCGCCGCTCGGCTCCACCTGGTGCCGCGCCGGCCTGGCGGTGTCGGCCAGTCGGTAGCGGCCGCGATCGTCGGCGCTCAGCATCAGCATGGCGAATTCGAACACGTTCGCCACATAGGGCCGCTCGGCCACGAAGCCTTCGGCGTCCTCGGCGTTGAGCTGCCAGCCGAAGCCGAGTTCGGGGCCGGTGGTGGTGGCAGCCCAGGGGCTCAGATAGGCCGTGACGTCGTCGGTGAGCCGGCGGACCAACATCGCTTGATCGGCGGCATCGACGAAGCGAACGTGGCAGCGCAGCTGGATGAGGTCGTAGGTCGGGTTGCGCACCTCGATCGCGGCGGTCGGCGGCGCCAACCGTGCCAGGGCCTGGTGAATGCGGTCGAGCGTCAGCACGTCGAACATGCGTGGCTCGAAGCGCTGCTCCGGGCCCGCGGTGGTGGCGTGGGGCACGACCACCACCAAGACCCGCCCGGGCACCGGCGCCCCGGGCACGTCGTCGGCGGTGGCGGGCAAGCACTTCACCTTCCACACGTCGGGGAAGCGGTCGAGCACCAGCCGCTCGTAGTCCCAAGGCGTCAACGCGCGGTTGCGGTGGCGCAGCCGTTCGCTGACCCGGGCCCGGTACTGCGCCGTGCTCTCGGCCGGCACCCCGGTACTCGCCAGACCGATCTGCCGAACCGTCTCCAGCCCGGCAATCGGCGTGCGCAGCCGCCAGGTGGCGAGCGTGTGCGGCGATGTCGTGCCGGCCGTGTCGCTGCGGCTGGCGGTCACGCCGTTGACCACCAGGGCGGCGAGCCTCGGAAAATCGACCACCGCCGTATCGGCGCCCGCGCGCAGCCAGATGATGCCCTCGGGCATCCCCTCGCCGGCCGTGGTCGCCTCGTCGGGGACCTGGATGGTCAGCACGCCCGAGCGCAGCAAGCCGCTGGTCGTATCGGCAAGGATGGCGGCAGCGTCCAACTCGACCCAGCCACGCTCGGTGAGACAACTCCACTCGAGGCTCGGCGGGATGCCGCCGCGGCGGTGGTGCGGGCGCTCCGCCATGTGGAACAGGAGCGAGACCGGCTGGCCCGGCCGCAGCCGCTCCAAGCCGAGATAAAGCGCGCCGTCGACGGCGCGCCGGGGCAGGACGCCGGGCTCGGGCTGCTCCGGGTCGGGATGGATCCGGCTGATGCCGAAGGGGGCCACGTGCACGGCCATTTCGCCGCGCTTGGTGGCCACGCTCGCCGGCACCTCGCCGAGGCGAATGCGCGCCGCGGCGCGGTAGTCGAGCTCGATCCGCGCGAGCAGGGGGGTATAGGGC
>RECO01000063.1 GCA_007694015.1 Geminicoccaceae bacterium | reverse complement strand
CTCAGAGTGCCGCCAGCACGTGTTCGGCGCCGGTATTTTCGACGACACCGGGGTTTTCCTCGATCATCAGGGCCGTGACTTTACCGTTGTCGACGACCATGGCGTAGCGCTTGGAGCGGGTGCCGAGGAAGGGGCCGGCGAGGTCTACGTCCATGCCGATGGCTTTGGTGAAGGTGGCGTTGCCGTCGGACAGCATGGTGACGGCGGTTTCGCTGCCGCAGTGGTCGCTCCAGGCCTTCATGACGAAGGGGTCGTTGACGGCGATGCAGACGATCGTGTCGATGCCCTTGGCCTTGAGGGCGGCGGCGTGCTCGACGTAGCCGGGCACGTGCTTGGCGTGGCAGGTGGGGGTGAAGGCGCCCGGCACCGCGAACAGGGCGACCTTTTTGCCGCCGAACAGTTCGTCCGAGCCGACGTCGACGAGGCCGTCGCTGCCGAAGCACTTGAACGTCGCGGCTGGAAGCGTGTCGCCGATGGCGATGGTCATGGGGCTCCTCCTTTGGGTGTAGCTGCTCCCCGTATGTAGCGGTCCGGTGTCCGAGGTCACGTACAAATACGCATCGCCTTCGGCATCGATCCGCTTGAAGCCCGGCTTGTCGGTGCCTACCCTTTGCAGCATGCAGACGAGCACTTGGAATGGCAGCGACCTGTCGGGGAGCCTGTTGGTGGCGATGCCCTCGATGCAGGACGAACGGTTCGAGCGAACCGTGATCTACGTTTGCGTGCACAACGCCGACGGGGCGATGGGGTTGGTCATCAATCGTACGCTCGAGGAATTGACGCTCGACGGTCTCTTGCGCCAGCTCGATCTGGAGCCCAGCCAGACGCTGGACGCCCCCATTCACTTCGGCGGGCCGGTCGAGACCAGCCGGGGGTTCGTGCTGCACAGCCCGGACTACGTCCACGACGCCACGCTCGTCATCGACGAGGCGTTCGCCCTGACGGCGACGGTGGAGGTATTGAAGGCGATCGCCCAGGGCGAGGGACCCAAGCGGGCCGTCATGGCGCTCGGCTATGCCGGCTGGGCGCCCGGTCAGCTGGATGCGGAAATCCAGGCCAATGGTTGGCTCTCCGTGCCAGCGGATGCGGATATCGTATTCGGGCGCGACAACGACCTGAAATGGTCGAAAGCGTTGGCCAAGCTGGGCATCGACCCGGCGCTGTTGTCGGGCGAGGCCGGCCGCGCCTGAGGCGCGCGGTGTTGCCCGGTCGTCAGCGCCCGCTCAGGCGCCTGGCTGCGGTGCGACGCTCCGGCTGCTGGCCTCGGCCGCCTGCTCGGCCTCGAAGCCGCGGATGGCCTTTTGCAGCTTGTCGAACGCGCGCACCTCGATCTGACGGACCCGCTCGCGGCTGACGCCGTAGTGCTGGCTGAGTTCTTCCAGCGTGAGTGGGTCTTCCTTGAGGCGCCGCTCGGTCAGGATGTGGCGTTCGCGCTCGTTCAAGACCTCCATCGCGCGCTCCAAGAGGTCGCGGCGGTAGTCCATCTCGTCGCTCTCCAAGAGATTGTGCTCTTGGGTCGAGCGGTCGTCGACCAGCCAGTCCTGCCACTCGCTTTCGCCGTCGCTGCGCAAGGCGGCGTTCAGCGAGTGGTCCGGGCCCGTCAGGCGCCGGTTCATGCTGATCACGTCCTCCTCGCTGACCTGGAGGTGGTCGGCGATCTTCTTGACCGCTTCGGGGCCGAGGTCGCCTTCGTCGATTTCCTGCATCTGGCTCTTGAGCCGGCGCAGATTGAAGAAGAGCTTCTTCTGCGCCGCCGTGGTGCCCATCTTCACCAGCGACCAGGAGTGCAGGATGTATTCCTGGATCGCGGCGCGGATCCACCACATCGCGTAGGTGGCGAGGCGGAAGCCACGCTCCGGGTCGAAGCGCTTGACCGCCTGCATCAGCCCGACATTGCCTTCGGAGATGATCTCGTTCATCGGCAGGCCGTAGCCGCGATAGCCCATGGCGATCTTGGCGACCAACCGCAGATGGCTGGTCACCAAGCGGTGCGCCGCGTCGACGTCGCCATGATCGCGCCAGGATTTCGCCAACACGTACTCTTCTTGCGGTTCCAACATGGGGAACCGTCGGATCTCGTCGAGATAGCGGGAGAGCCCGGAACCTTCGAGCGGTACGGTCGGCAGTTTGGCCATCGGCGTGCAATCCTCCAACTCGGCGAGGCGACCCCGCCATCTAGCGTGGATGCCTGTGAACTGGTCCTGAACTAAAGGCGAAGCCGCCAGTCCGTGGTCAACCCGCGAAGCGCCTCAGGAGTTCCCCGAAGCTGGCGGGCGCCGGCCGCTCGAAGCGAAGCTCTGCGCCGGTGACCGGATGGACGAAGCCCAGCACCCGCGCGTGCAGGGCAATCCGCCCCCACGTCTTCAGCCAGCCACGCAGCGCGGCCGGCAGCGCCTGGGCCTTGCGCCCACCATATAGCGGATCGCCAACGATGGGGTGGCCCAAATGCGCAAGGTGCACGCGGATCTGGTGGGTGCGGCCGGTTTCCAGCCGACAGGCGACCCGAGCGGCGGCCGTGCCCCGGCTCTCCAGGCGGGTCAGGTGCGTCCGTGCGAGCTTGCCGCCCGAGGCCACGACCGCCATGCGCTTGCGGTCCTTCGGATGACGGCCGATCGGCTGATCGATCCAGATCGCAGCGGGTGGCAGGCCCAAAACGATCGCCTCGTACACCCGTTCGATGGCGTGCACGGCGAAGAGCCCGGCGAGCCCGCGATGCGCGGCGTCGGACTTCGCCACCACCATGACGCCGCTGACGTCCTTGTCGAGCCGGTGGACGATCCCCGGTCGCTCGACCCCGCCGATGCCGGAAAGCTCACCCCGGCAGTGGTGCAACAGCGCGTGCACGAGCGTGCCGTCGGCATGGCCCGGTGCCGGATGCACGACCATGCCGGCGGGCTTCTCCACCACCAACAGGTGCGCGTCCTCGAACAGCACGTCGAGTGGGGTCGCTTCCGGGGCGAGGTGCAAGGGGGTCGGGGGCGGCACCGCGAGGGTGATCGGGTCACCCCGTTTGACCCGCCGCGACGGCTCCTCTACCACCCTGTCGGCGATGCGCAGCGCCCCCTGGCGGATCAGATCGGCGATACGTGCGCGGGAGAGGGCGGGCAGGCGCTCGGCGACGAACCGATCGAGCCGCTGGCGATCGCCCTCCGCGTCGACCACCAGGTGATAAACGGCAGCATCCGCGGGAGAAGGCGATGCAGGAAACGGCGCCGTTGGGCGATCCGATGGAGCCATGGCTCAAAATCCTGAAGGTGTTCGTGGTCGTGGCGGGGGTGGTGCTCCTCTTCGGCACGGCCGCGTTCATCTACCTCTTTCTCGAAAAACGCGAGAGCGACCGCGCCGCCGAGGCGTTGCGCCAGACCGGTGCGGCCAGCACCGTCGTCGTGCCGGACGGTGCCCGCATCGTCGATCTGCGCTTCGAGCAGGGCAGGGTCCTCACCCATCTGCGCGACGAGGAAGGGCGGAATTTCCTGATGCTGGTCGACGTCGCCTCGGGCCGTCGGCTCGGTCTCGTCGTCTTGGAGCCGGAAACGCCGTGAGGTCGCGGCGCCGCTCGCGTGCGGCCGTCGTCGAGCGGGAGGTGGTGATCGAAACCCTGGGCGACCAGGGGGACGGTCTTGCCCGCGTCGACGGCCGGCGTCTCGTCGTGCCCGGGGCGTTGCCGGGCGAGCGGCACCGTGTTCGCTTCGAAACGAGCGGCGGGACGACCGGCGCGAACCGCGTCGTCGCCAAGAGCCTCGAGCAAAGGGCTTCGCCCGCCCGCATCGAGCCGCTCTGCCCGCACGTGCCAGCCTGCGGCGGGTGCGTCACCCAGCACCTTGCCGCTGATGCCGAATTGGCTTGGAAGCAGGAGCGCGTCAGGCTGGCCCTCGAGCGGCGCGGCCTTACCGCACCGGTGCACGTGGGCCACCAAAGCCCGCTGCAGAGCCGCCGCCGCCTGCGCCTTGGGGTGCAGCGCCGGGGGGCGGAGCTTTGGCTCGGCTATCGCGGGCGTCAGAGCCACCGCGTCGTCGACGTTGCGCACTGCCCCATTGCCCGACCCGAGCTGATCGCGCTCTTGCCGGCGCTTCGCCGCGCGTTGCAGGCGTGGGCGTGCCGCCCCGAGGAGTTGGTCCTCACGGCCTACGCGGCCGGTCCGGAAGTGGTCCTGCGCGGCGGTGATGGCCTGACGCTCGCCGACCGCGAGGCGGTAAGCGCGTTCGCCAAGACGGCGGACCTCGCCCGCGTGGCCTGGCAGCCCACGGCGGACGTGCCGGCGGAGCTGGTGGTCGAGCGCCGCCAGCCGGAGTTGTCGTGGCCGGGGTTGAGCGTGGTGCCGCCGGTGGGGGCGTTTCTGCAGGCCACCGCCGAGGCTGAAGCCTATTTGCAAGCGACGCTCGCTGGCTGGCTGGAGGGCAGCGGGCGCGTGCTCGATCTCTTTGCCGGCATCGGCACGCTGACGGCGGCGGCCATGAGCACGGGTGCGCGGACCTTGGCGGTGGAGCGCGATGCGCTGGCCGTCGCGGCCTTGCGCGCGGCGGGCGTCGAGGCCGTGGCGCGGGATCTCGACCGCCGCCCGTTCATGCTGCCCGACTTGGCGCGGTTCGACGCCGCCGTCCTCGACCCGCCGCGGGCGGGGGCGGAGGTGCAAAGCCGCATGCTCGCCGCCGCCCATGTGCCGCTGGTCGTCTACGTCTCGTGCGCGCCCACGAGCTTCGCCCGCGATGCGCAGCTGCTGGTCGACGGCGGTTACCGGCTGTGCGAGGTCCGGATGGTCGACCAGTTCCGGTTCGCCGCCGAAGTGGAATTGATCGGCCTGTTCGACCGCGAAAAAGCCCCTTGATCGCCACCGCCCCGCCGTCTAAACCGCACGAGCCCAATGCGGCCCCATCGTCTAGCGGTTAGGACGCAGCCCTCTCACGGCTGAAACCGGGGTTCGAGTCCCCGTGGGGTCACCA
>RECO01000241.1 GCA_007694015.1 Geminicoccaceae bacterium | reverse complement strand
AGAGAGAGAGAGAGAGAGAAGAGAGCAGGGGGCTTTTGGCCCCCTGCACCCCCGACCGACGGCCAAGGCCGTCGGCGTTTGGTGATAGGAGAAAAAGCCTGGGCGGTGTAGGATGACGGGGTCGCTGACGCAGGAACCCGGCGAGCGTCAAAAAACTGCCAGTCAAAACGAACCCAGAACGTCGATTAGATGAGTTTTTTCAATGGATTAGGGGCTTTTTGGGGGGGGCTCGGCCGAGTAGGTCATCGCGCAGCTTGGAGACGGCAAGGGCGTGGCCGTCGAAGCCTTCATAAGCGGCGAGCGCGTGGGCTTGTTTGGCGAGGTCGGGGTAGCCCTTGGCGGTGACATGGGCGACCGAGATGCGCTTTTGGAAGTCGTGGACCGACAGCGCCGACCAGGTGCGCGCAGCCCCGCTGGTGGGCAAGACGCAGTTCACGCCGATGACGAAATTGCCGAGGGTGATGGGCGTGTGCGGCCCGAGCAGCACTTCGGCGGCGTTCTCGATCCGGCCGAGATGGGCCAGGGGCTCGGCGCTCAGGATTTCCAGATGCTCCGGGGCGTAGTCGTTGACGAAGGCCACGGCCGCGTCGAAATCCGGCGCCAGGACGATGCCGCCGCGCGGGCCGCAAAGGACCGCCTTGGAAAAGCCCGCCCGCTGTTCGCCGAGCATGGCCCAATAGCCCGGCAGGGCCGCCATCGCCGCTTCGGCCACCTCGGCGCTGTCGGTGACGAGATAGGCCGAGCTGTCGGGCCCGTGCTCGCTCTCGATGATCAGGTCGAGCGCGGCCATGCGGCCATCGGCGGTGCCGTCCGCCAGCACGATGGACTCGGACGGCCCCGCCGGGAGCCCGGTGTCGATCCGGTCCGCCAGGAGGCGCTTGGCCGCCACCACCCAGGGGCTGCCGGGGCCGACGATCTTGGCAACCTTGGGCAGGGTTTCGGTGCCGTAGGCGACGGCCGCGACGGCTTGTGCGCCGCCGACGCGGTAGACCTCGGTGACGCCCACGGTCTCGGCCGCGACCAGCGTCGCCGCATCGAACGCCCCGCCGGGGCCGGGCGGGGTGACGATGATCGCGCGCTTCACGCCGGCCACCATCGCCGGCACCGTGGTCATCATGGTCACCGACGGAAACGCACCCTTGCCGCGCGGCACGTAGCAGGCGACCGACGGGATCGGCACCGTCCGCTCGCCGGCGAACACCCCCGGCCGCACCTCGTCCAGCCAAAACGCCTTCGGCTTCTGCGCCTCGTGCACCTGGCGGATGTTCGAAACCGCATAGGCGATGGCCTCGGTGACCTCGGGCTCCAGCTCCGCCCGCGCCCGCGCGAAGTCCGCCGCCGTCGCCCTGAGCTGGTCCGCCCGCAGCTCCGCCTTGTCCAGCTCCCGCGCGTAATGCACGAGCGCCGCGTCGCCCTCGCGGCGCACCCGCTCGACGATCGGCCGCACCGTTTCGAGATAGGGCTCCAGATCGGCCTCGGTCCGCCGCATCAGCGCATCCCGCCCCGCCGCATCGAGCTTGCTCAGATCATGAAAGGACACGCGCTCGCTCATTCAGCCTTACCTATGCAAAGTTTCAGGGGGGCGCGGGGGGCATAAAGCCCCCCGTTCCTTTCCTTATCTTGCTTACCTATCAAATTTTGCGGGGGGGGGGGGGGGCAAAAACCCCCCCCGAATCCTTCCTCTTCTTCCCGCTCCACCTAGCGCGACTTCAAGAACGTATCGAGGCCGACGAGGCGGTCGAGGAGGAGGATCGCGGTGGTGGCGACGACGATGTAGACGACGGAGACGGCGGCGAGGTCGGGTGTGACGACGCTGCGGATGGAGTTGTAGACGAGCACCGGCAGGGTGACGGTTCGGGCATCGGTCAGGATCAGGCTGACGATGAACTCGTTGAAGGCGAGCACGAACATGATGAGGCCGCCGGTGATGATGCCGGGCATGACGGCGGGCAGGGTGACGGTGAGGAAGGCGGGCAGGGGGGCGGCGCCGCAATTGGCTGCGGCGTGTTCGAGGTCGGGGTCGAGGGCGTTCACCGAGGCGGCGACGGCCCAGATCATGAAGGGCAGGTTGATGATGCAGGTGGCGATGCCGACCGGCCAGAGCTGGTCGAGGATGCCCCAAGCGCCGAACAGGAACATCAGGCCGAGGCCCGAGACCACCAGCGGCACGGTGAAGGGAAGCAGCAGGTAGACCTGGATGGCGGTGGCGAAGCGCACCCGGTAGCGGGCGAGGCCGATGGCGGCGAGAGTGCCCACGGGCAGGCTGAGGGCGGTGCAGATCAGGGCGACCTGGAGGCTGCGCCAGAAGGCGTCGCGGAAGTCGGTGAGCTCCAGGAGGCGGGCGTACCAGCGCAGGCTGAAGCCGTCGGGCGGGAACTGGATGATGTTGCCCGAGGTGAAGGAGGCGGCCAGCACGATCACGGTCGGGGCGGCCAACAGGATCAAATTGGCGCCGACGATGGTCCAGAGGACGACGCCCTTGGTCATGCGCTGGCCCCGCTGGACTTGCGAAAGCCGAGGGTGCCGGTGCCGAGCCAGGCGAACAGGATGGCGACGATGGTGCTGCCGATGGCGACCAGGATGACGGCCAGCGCGGAGGCAAGGCCCGGATCGCTGATGCGGAAAAAGGCGTGGTAGATCGAGTTGGCGAGGAAGTCGTTGGTGCCGCCGCCCAACACCGCGGGCATGGCGAAGTCGGTGAGCGAGATGGTGAAGACGACCACGCCGGCGGCGACGAAGCCGGGCTTGGCCATCGGCACCACCACGTTGAGCATCGCCTCCCACCAGCGGGCCCCCAGGCTTTCGGCGGCGAGTTCGACTTCTTCGGAGATGGCGGCAAGCGCCGGTGCCAGCATGAGGACGGCGAAGGGCAGCATGTACTGAACGAGGCCGAAGATCACCGTCTCGTAGGTGAAGATGAGGCGGAAAGGGCCGAGGCCGATCTGCTGGAGGAGGGTGTTGGCGATGCCCTGCTGGCCGAGAATGATGAGCCAACCATAGGCGCGCACCACTTGGCCGATGAAGAACGGCAGGAACAGGCTGATGAGGAGCAGTTTGCGCAGCAGCGACGAGCGCGTGCGCACCATCAAATAGGCGTAGGGGAAGGCGAGGGCCAGTGTGATGGCGGTGACGATCACGGCGGCCAGGAGCGTGCGGCCGGTGATCCGCCAAAAGACGGTGCGCTCCCAGATCTCCTGGAAATTGCCGAGGCTGTAGGTCTCGGCGAGCAGGAAGGTTCGCGTGTCCAGCTCGCGGAAGCTGGCGTCGACGATGTAGACGAGGCCGAGCGCCAAGAGGCCCACGACGAGGAGGGCGGGCAAGAGGAGGGCGTAGCCCGTGGCCCAGGCGAGTGGCTTGGGCCAAAGGGCGGCGCGGACGACCTCGAGGCCGTCGACGAGGCGGGACGCCACGGCTTTCAGGTTTTCGGCGAGAGACAGATGCCGCGGGCCGGAGCCCGCGGCGATCGGGGACGACGGTGCATCAGCTCTGCATGATCTCGGTGAACTTGATGAACCAGTCGCGCTCGTACTCGGCGAGGATCGGCGTCGGCACGCTGATCAGGCGGGCGAAGTCCTCGTCGGTGGTGGGGTAGGCCGGATCGCCCACGAGGTCGGCCGGCGGCACCACGCCGGGGCGCACGCCGGGCAGACCCAGGCGGTCGAGCCAGGGCTGCTGTGCTTCGAGCGTCAGGGCGTAGTTGATGTACTGCTTGGCCCAGTAGGTCTCGTTGTCGTCCAGCCCTTGCGGGATCCAGAGCGCGTCGGTGTCGATCTTCGCACCCTCCTTGGGGATGGTCCAGGCGACGTCGATGCCGTTGGCGCGGGCTTCGCGGGCGTTCGAGATGATGGTGCAGGCGACGTCGATCTCGCCCTGCTGGAACCAGTTGGTGAAGTCCGGGTCCTCACCGAGCAGCGGGTTCTGCGCCTTGAGCTGGCGGATGAACTCCCACGCCGGCTCCATGTTGTCCGGGATGTCCTCGAAGGTACCGCCGCCTGCGATCTGTGCCGCCGGGTGAAAGCCGATGCCGTCGTTGTAGACGGCAACGCGGCTGCGAAAGCGCGGGTCGAGCAGGATGTTCCAGCTGTCCGGCGGCCCGTCCGGGAAGACCGCCTCGCGATAGGCCAGGACGTAGACGTAGCTGTAGACGTTGACGATCGGAAAGCCGTCGAGCCCAACCGGGGTGGCCGCCGGCAACAGGCCTTCGAGATTGGGCAGATCCGAGAGGTCGACCGTGACGCCGCGCATCGCCGACTTGGTGGCGTTGGTCGAGGTGTCCCAGTTGATGTGGATCGGCGGCTTGCGGCCCTGGGCGACGGCGGCCCAGATGCGCGGCTGGATCTCGTTGTCCTCGGTGAGGTCGTGCCGGATGCGGATGCCGGTCATCTCGCTGAACGGCGCCGATACGCCCTCGTTCAGTGCGTCGACCCAAACGCCACCCCAGGCGCGCACGATCAGCTCGGCGGGCTTGGCTGGCTCGTTGGCAAAGCCCAGGCGCGGCAGGCCCAGGGTGGCGGCGCCGAGCGCCGTGGCGCCTGCGGTCTGCAGGAGCTGGCGGCGGCGCCAGAGCGGTGGGGTCGAGCGGGATCGCATCTCCGTCCTCCTCTACGTCAGCCCGCCGGCACGTCGCCGGCGGGGAACAGCATCAGGTCCTGCGGCCGCCACGACAGGCGCACCTCGGTACCCGGGGAAAAGCTGGGGTGGTCGGCCACGTCGTAGTCGAACACCCGCAAGGTGGCGCCGCCGAGACCTTCGCAGGCCACGGCATAGACCAGGCGGTCGCCCTCGAAGATGACCTCCTGCACCCGTCCGGTGAGGCCAGTGCCATCGGCCCGGTCGATCCGGATGCGCTCGGCGCGCAGGGCCAAGGCGACCTCCTCGCCCTTGGCAGGGGCGGCGCCCAAGAGCCGCGCGTGCAAACGGTGCGGGCCGACAGCGACCGCCGCCCCGTCGTTCGC
>RECO01000064.1 GCA_007694015.1 Geminicoccaceae bacterium | reverse complement strand
TCGACCGAGCTCATCCGCTCGCGCACCGCACGCTCCATGCGCAACAGGCCGACGCGGAACTGGTTCTCCATCAGCTCGCCGACCGAGCGCACGCGCCGGTTGCCGAGATGGTCGATGTCGTCGACCTCGCCGCGCCCGTCCTTGATCTCCAACAGGGTGCGCACGACCGCGATGATATCCTCGCGCCGCAGCACGCGAACGGTGTCGTCGCTCTGCAGGTCGAGCCGCATGTTCATCTTCACCCGGCCAACCGGCGAGAGATCGTAGCGCTCCTGGTCGAAGAAGAGCCCGTTGAACAGCGCTTCCGCCGTCTCCACCGTCGGCGGCTCACCCGGCCGCAGCACGCGATAAATGTCCATCAGCGCGTCTTCGCGCGTCTGGCAGCGGTCGACGGCGAGGGTGTTGCGGATGTAGGGGCCGACCGAAACGCCGTCGATGTCGAGCACGGCGAGCTGCTCCTGGCCGTGGTCGGCCAGCTTCTTCAGGAGATCCTCGCTCAGCTCGTCCCCGGCTTCGGCCACGACCAGGCCGGTGCTCTCGTCGATGATGTCCTCGGCGAGGAACATGCCGAGCAGGTCGTCGTCGCTGACGAACACCTCCTCGACACCACTCTCGGCGAGCTTCTTGAGCTGGCGCGGGGTCACCTTGGTGCCCGCCTCCAGGACCACGTCGCCGCTATGGGCATCGACCAGGTCGCGCAGCAGCTTCTGCCCCTTCAACTTGTCGAGGTCGAGCTTCGAGCGCCACCCGCCGCCGGCGCGGTGGAAGTGCTGCTGCGCGTAGAAGGTGTTGAGGATTTCCTCGGCGGTCATGCCGAGGGCCATCAGGAAGGTCGACGCCGGCAGCTTGCGGCGCCGGTCGATGCGGACGTTCACGAGGTCCTTGGCGTCGAACTCGAAGTCGAGCCAGGAGCCGCGATAGGGGATGATCCGCGCCGCGAACAGGAACTTGCCGGAGCTGTGCGTCTTGCCGCGGTCGTGATCGAAGAACACGCCGGGGCTGCGGTGCATCTGCGAGACGATGACGCGCTCGGTGCCGTTGACGACGAAGGTCCCGTTCGCCGTCATCAGTGGCAGGTCGCCCATGTAGACGTCCTGCTCCTTGATGTCGCGCACGCTGCGCGAGCCGGTCTCCTCGTCGATGTCCCAGACGATCAAGCGCAAGGTGACCCGGAGCGCCGCGGCGTAGGTCAGGTCGCGCTGCTGGCACTCGTCGACGTCGTATTTCGGCTCTTCCAGCTCATACTGGACGAAATCGAGCGCCGCCCGGTCGGCAAAGTCCTTGATCGGAAAGACCGACTTGAAGGCCTCCTGCAATCCGTGCAAACCGCGATCGGCCGGCCGCGGGCGCATTTGCAGGAAGTGCTCGTAGCTTTCCCGCTGCACCTCGATGAGGTTCGGCATGGTCGTGACCTCGGGGATGCGCCCGAAGGTCTTGCGGATACGCTTGCGTGCCGTGAACGACGTCGGCATGAGCTGCCTGTCCCCCAACCTTGCAAAGGTGTGACGCGCCGGCCCCGGTGCACCAGGGTCTCCGGCGTTCTCAATCGACGAGCGATTCGGAGCTCGCTCCGAATCGGGAAAGGGCGCCTACCGCCACGTAGCGGCCGCCCTTTTCCCCTACAACGATCGCGCGGCGTGCGGCCCGTGGGCCGCCTGCCCATCGCCAGCGAGGCTGGAAATTACTTGATCTCCACGGTGGCGCCGGCGCCCTCGAGCAGCGCCTTGATCTTTTCCGCCTCTTCCTTGTTGACGGCTTCCTTGACGGCCTTGGGCGCGGCCTCGACCAGGTCCTTGGCCTCCTTCAGGCCGAGACCGGTGACGGCGCGCACCTCCTTGATGACGTTGATCTTCTTCTCACCGGCGGCGGCGAGGATCACGTCGAACTCGGTCTGCTCCTCGACCTCTTCGGCGGCGGCAGCGGCACCGGCACCCGGCATCGCCATCATCATCGGCGCGGCGGCCGCGGCCGAAACGCCCCACTTCTCCTCCAGGAGCTTCGACAGCTCCGCGACTTCGAGGACCGTGAGGTTGGAAAGATCCTCGACGATCTGGTTCAAATTGGCCATCGGTAGTGCACTCCTCGTTCGAACCCTGATGTCGGCGCCGCGGCCGACTTCGTGTCTTTGCTCAGTTGGACTCTTTGTCCGCCTTGGCCTGCAGCACGCCGACCAGATTCTGGGCGGGGGCCTGCAGCTGGCGGAGCAGCTTGGCGGCGGGCGCATTCAGCAAGCCCAAAAGCCTGCTGCGCAACTCGTCGATCGACGGCAGTTCGGCCAGCGCCTTCACGGCCGCCGGATCGAGCAGTGTGCCGCCGAAGCCACCACCGATGATTTTCAGCTTGTCGTTCTTCTTGGCGTATTCGCTCAAGACCTTCGGCGCAGCGGTCGGATCGAGCGAAAACCCGATCGCCGTGGGTCCGGTGAACAGCTCGGTCGCCGGCGCGAACGGCGTGCCGTCCAGCGCCAGCTTGACCAAGCGGTTCTTGGCGACGCGGAAGCCGGCACCGCCGGCCCGCATCTTGCGTCGCAGATCGGTCATCTCCGCCACGTTGAGACCCTGGTAATGCGCCACCACCACGACGCCCGTCGCGTTGAAGGTCTCTTGCAGCGAAGCGACGACGTTGCTCTTCTCAGCTCTAAGCACGATTGCCTCCGTGGAAGCGTCTCAGACGCTTCGACATTCAGAAGCGGGTCCGGACCTCAAAGGGACGTCCAATCTCGCCAACCGCCAATCTCGTAAGTCACGCCGAGCCCCGAGGCCCGACGCATCTTCAAGACCAACCCCGCCTGGGCACGACGACGCACCCGGCGCTGGATCAATTGGGAACCCGACTTCATAACGATGTTCCTCGAACGAGCAAGCGTTTTTCCGCTCACCCGCCGTGCAAGGCGGCCAGGTCGAGTTGCAGACCGGGACCCATGGTCGAGGACAGGTGCGCCCCCTGCATGTAGGTCCCCTTCGCGCCGCTCGGCTTCGCCTTGTTGACCGCATCGACGAGTGCCCGGACGTTGTCGGCGAGCTGCTCGGCATCGAAGCTCACCTTGCCGACACCGGCATGGACGATGCCCGCCTTCTCGACGCGGAACTGCACCTGGCCGGCCTTCGCCGCCTTGACCGCATCGGCCACGTTCGGCGTGACCGTGCCGAGCTTCGGGTTCGGCATCAAACCGCGCGGACCCAAAATCCGGCCCAAGCGGCCCACCACCGGCATCAGGTCCGGCGTCGCGATGCAGCGGTCGAAGTCCATCGAGCCACCCTGGATCGCATCGGCCAGGTCCTCTGCACCGACGATGTCCGCGCCCGCCTCGCGCGCCTGATCCGCCTTGTCGCCGCGGGCGAACACCGCGACGCGCACCGTCTTGCCGGTGCCATGCGGCAGGTCGACGGTGCCGCGCACCATCTGATCCGCATGCCGCGGGTCGACGCCGAGATTGAGCGCCACTTCCACCGTCTCGTCGAACTTGGCCCCGCGCAACTGCTTCAAGAGCTGCACCGCCTCGATCAACGGATAGGCGCGCTCGCGATCGATCTGCGCCAAGGCCTCGCGCAGCCGCTTGCCCTTCTTCGCCATCGTCCTACTCCACCACCTCGAGGCCCATCGACCGGGCCGAGCCCACCACCATCTGCACGGCACCGTCGACGTCGTTGGCGTTCAGGTCGGGCATCTTCGCTTCGGCGATCTCCCGGCACTGCGCCAGCGTCACCTGGCCGATCGGCCCGCTCTTGCCGGTCGTCTGGCTGCCCTTCTGGATGCCGGCCGCCTTCTTCAAGAAGTAGGTCATGGGCGGCGTCTTGGTGACGAAGGTGAAGGTGCGGTCGGCAAAGGCGGTGATCACGACCGGGATCGGCATGCCCGGTTCCATGCCCTGGGTCTGGGCATTGAACGCCTTGCAGAACTCCATGATGTTGAGGCCGCGCTGACCCAGCGCCGGCCCGATCGGCGGCGACGGGTTGGCCTTGCCGGCCGGCACCTGCAGCTTGATGTAGCCGATGACTTTCTTCGCCAAGGGATGTCTCCGTTGGGGCGGTACCAGCGTCGTGCGTCAGGCGACGCGCGACTCCCGCCGGGGTGGATGGCCGAACGCTACTGCTTTTCGACCTGGGAATATTCCAGCTCGACCGGGGTCGCCCGGCCGAAGATGGACACCGAAACCTTGAGCCGGCCCTTGGCCTCGTCGACCTCTTCGACCACGCCCGCAAAGGAGCTGAACGGACCGTCGGTCACCGTCACCTGCTCGCCGATGACGAAGGTGATCGAGGGCTTCGGCGCCTCCACGCCCTCCTGCACCTGGTGCAGGATGTGCGTCGCCTCCGCTTCCGAGATCGAGGTGGGCTTGCCGCCGGCGCCGAGAAAATCCGCGACCTTCGCCGTCTGCTTGACCAGGTGATAGGTCTCGTCGTTGAGGTGCATCTTCACCAGCACGTAGCCCGGAAAGAACTTGTGCTCGGCGGAGACGCGCTTGCCGCGCCGCACCTCGACGACCTCCTGGGTCGGCACCAGCACCTCTTCGAACAGACCGCTCAAGCCCTTGCGCTCGGCCTGCTCCCTGATCGACTGCATGACCTTCTTCTCGAAGCCGGAATAGGCCTGCACGATGTACCACTTCGCCTCGGACATCAGCCGCCGAGCCCCAAAATCAGCCCAATGAACCAGGATATGATCTGATCGACCAGAAAGAAGAACAACGCCGCGACCGCCGACATGGCGAACACGCTGATGGTCGTCACCGTCAGCTCCTTGCGTGCCGGCCAAGTCACCTTGGCCAACTCCTGTCTGATTTCCCGCACGAATTGTGCAGGAGAAACCTTGGCCATCGACGCTGGCTCCGCTCGAAAACGCGATCGCAGCGCATCGGCCAGACGAAAACGGCCCATGCGCTCGACGGGAAGAAGGGCTTGGCAGGAGCAGAGGGACTCGAACCCCCAACCCCCGGTTTTGGAGACCGGTGCTCTACCGATTGAGCTATGCTCCTA
>RECO01000065.1 GCA_007694015.1 Geminicoccaceae bacterium | reverse complement strand
AACCCGCAAGACGGCCCTCACCGGAGGGGTACCGGGCGATTTGTCATAATGCCTGTTATCCCCAGGCCAAGGCGTTGCTTGGGAAAGAAAATTGGGTCGGACAGTTCGTTTTGTGGAATCGTTTTTCTGGGCCGGCCCGGGGGGCGCGCCGGGGCTGGAAAGCGGCGGAAACGGTAGCACGAAAAGGTTTTAAAGCCTAGATCGCGGTCGGACTTCGGCCGGGAATCAAAAACCTCCGCGGTGAGCGGAGGTTTTTGACCGGCAGGTGACCATGGGGTGCCGAGCCCGCGCGAAGGGTCTCTTTGCTTGCGAAAAGCGACCGCTTCTCGTTTTGCTACGGGAGGACGGATAACGTCGCTGGGTGATTTGAGCAAGGGGATTGGACGTGGAACTGGTTTTCGGTTTCGACATCGGCGCGACCTCGATCGGCTTTGCGGTGATCGAATACGATGCGAGCGCAGGGCATGGCCGCATTCTGCGCCTGGGCTCGCGGATTTTTCCGGAAGCGCGGGACCCGGACGGGCAACCTTGGAACCAGACCCGCCGGCAGAAGCGGATGATGCGCCGGCAATTGCGGCGGCGCCGGCAACGTCGGCGCGATCTGAACGAACTCCTCAACATTGCGGGATTGCTGCCCGCGTTCGGCAGCGAGGCGTGGGACGCGGTGATGCAACGCGACCCCTACGAACTCCGGCAGCGGGGGGTGGCGGAGGCGCTTTCGGCCTTCGAGTTGGGCCGAGCCCTCTACCACTTGGCGCAGCGCCGCCACTTTCGCGGTCGCGAGCTGGTGGAGCAGGAGCCCACAGAAACGGATGCGGTCGATGCCGAGGAGAAGGAGGCAGCCAACAAGCGCGAGGCGGACCGGGCGGAGCTGAAGCAAAGCGGCCTTTCGCTCGGTGCCTGGCTCCATTCGCTGCCGGCGGGCGAGCGGCGGCGGCACAAGCACCTGCTGCGCAACGACGTTCGGGCCGAATTCGAGCTGTTGGTGGCAGCGCAGTGGACGCACCATGCGAGGCTCGGCGAGCCGACGTTCCAAGGTGCCCTCAGCGACGCGATTTTCCATCAGCGGCCGGTGTTCTGGCGGAAGAAGACGCTCGGACAGTGCCGGTTCGTGCCCGAGGGCGAACTGTGCCCCAAGGGCAGCTGGCTGTCGCACCAGCGGCGGATGCTGGAGAAGGTGAACAACCTCTCGCTGATCGGCGGCAATGCGCGGCCGCTGGACGATGACGAACGCGCGGCCATTCTGGCGCAACTGCAAACGAAGCCCTCGCTGAGTTGGACCGCGGTGCGCAAAGTGTTGGCGCCGCTGTTTCGGGCACGCGGCGAAGCGGGCGGCGAAAAGAGCCTCCGGTTCAATCTGCAGGTTGGCGGCGAGCCGAAGCTGTTGGGCAACCCGTTGGAGGCGAAGCTGGCGGGGGTTTTCGGGGACGAGTGGGCTGGCCATCCGCACAAGCAAGCCATCCGGGACACGATCCACGGCCGTTTGTGGAGCGCCGATTACGGGGAGATCGGCACGCAGCGGGTGGTGATCCGAAGCGAGGCCGAACGCTCGGCGCGACGTCAGGCGGTCAAGGCGGCCCTCGTGCAGGACTTCGCCTTGACGGACGCTGAGGCGCAAGCGCTGGCCGAACTGACGTTGCCGGCGGGGTGGGAGCCCTATTCGGTCGAAGCGCTTAGGGCGTTTTTGCCGGAGCTGGAGGCCGGGGCGCGGTTCGGTGCGCTGGTTGGCGGACCCGAGTTCGAGGACTGGCGGCTGCGGACCTTCCCGAACGCCGAACGGCCGACCGGGGAGCTGTTCGACGAGCTGCCGAGCCCGCGCGATCCCGACGAGGCCAGGCGCCTGGCGGGCATTCGCAACCCGACCGTGGTCCGGGTGCAGAACGAGCTGCGCAAGGTCGTGAACAACCTGATCCGGCTCTACGGCAAGCCGGATCGCATCCGCATCGAAGTCGCCCGCGATGTGGGCCTGTCGAAGCGGGAGCGGGAGGACAAGCAGGCGGGCATGCGTCGCAACGAGAAGCGTCGCGATGAGGCGCGCAAGGATTTGGTGAAAAACGGGATCGCCGAACCCTCACGTGACGAAATCAACAAATGGTTGCTGTGGAAAGAGGGCAGGGATCGCTGCCCCTATTCCGGCGATTACATCGGTTTCCATGATCTGTTTGGGGAGGGCAACTACGAGGTCGAGCATATTTGGCCGCGCTCACGCTCGTTCGACGACGGGTTGCGGAACAAGACGCTGTGCCGGCGGGACTGGAACCTGCGCAAGAGCAACAAGACACCGTTCGAGCTGTTCGCGGGCGATGCGGATGGCTGGCAGGCGTTCAAGGATCGGCTGGAGGGGCTCACGGCAAAGAGCAAAGGCGCGGCGGGACTACCGCCGGGTAAGGTGAAGCGGATGTTGGCCCCGTCCTTGGATGAGGATTTCACGCAACGGCAGTTGGTGGACACGGGCTATGCGGCGCGGCAGGCGCTGGCGATGCTGAAGCGGCTTTGGCCGGACGTGGGGCCGACGGCACCGGTCAAGGTTGAGCCCGTGACGGGCAAGGTGACGGCGCACCTGCGGCGGCTTTGGGGGCTGAACAACGTTCTGGCCGACGACGGCGAGAAGACGCGGGCCGACCACCGCCACCATGCGGTGGACGCGTTGACGGTCGCCTGCACGCATCCGGGCATGACGAACCGGCTTGCCCGCTACTTCCAGCAAAAGGACGACCCGCGGGCGCAGAGCCCGGCGCTGCCGCCGCCTTGGCCGGGCATTCGCGCCGATGCGGAGCGGGCGGTCGCGGAGATCGTGGTTTCGCACCGGGTGCGCAAGAAGGTGTCGGGGCCGTTGCACAAGGAGACTGTCTACGGCGACACGGGCCAAGAGGAGGTGCGGCGCGGGGTCACCTACCGCACGCTCGTCACGCGCAAGCCGGTGGACAGCCTCTCGAAGGCGATGCTGGACCAGATCGTCGATCCGCATGTGCGGGAGGTCGTGAAGGCGTGGGTGGCGCAACGTGGCGGCGAGCCGAAAAAGGCGTTCCCGCCCTATCCGCGGGTGAGCGAGCACGGCCCCGAAATCCGCAAGGTCCGTGTGCACGTCACCCAGCAATTGGCGCTGATGGCGCCGGTCGGCAACGGCTATGCCGATCTTGGAGACAATCACCACATCGCCTTGTTCAAGACTCGTGATGGCAAAGCTGCTGCCGAGGTCGTTAGTCTTTTCGAAGCGGCGCGGCGCTTAGGCAGCCGGGAACCGGTCATCCGCAGAGCCGGCGACCCTGACAGGCGTTTTTGGATGTCGCTCGCGCCCGGTGATGCGGTCCGTTTTTCAAAAGGCGAAAGAAAGGGGATTTGGATCGTCCAAGGCGTGTGGGCCAACACGCAGGTCGTCCTGGTTCGCCACGACGACGCCCTGGGCACGACAACGACGCGGCCGAGACCCGCAGCATTTCTCAAGGACGAGGCGGAGAAGGTTTCGATCGATCCGATCGGCCGCATTCGACCTGGCAACGATTGAGGGATGGCCGATGATTCGCAAGACCGTCGAATTCGGCACACCCGGCACGCGGCTGTCGGTGGCGCATCGGCAATTGGTGATCGAACGGCCCGATCAGCCGAAGGCGACGCTGCCGATCGAGGATTTGGGGGTGGTGATCGTCGACGACGGCCGGGCGATCTATACGCAAGCCGTCTTCGTCGAGTTGCTGGCGGCGGGCGCCACGGTGATGGTGACCGGCCGCGACCACCTGCCGGTTGGCATGATGCTGCCGTTGGACGCGCACCACGTGCAGACGGAACGGCACCGGGCGCAGGTGGAGGCGAGCGAGCCCACCCGCAAGCGCTCGTGGCAGGCGCTGGTGCGGGCCAAGATCGGGCAGCAGGGGGCCGTGCTGGCGCATTTCACCGGGCACGACGGCGGGCTCGGGCCCATGGCGCGGCGGGTGAAGTCGGGCGATCCGGACAATTTGGAGGCGCAGGCGGCGCAGCGTTACTGGCCGCGGCTGTTCGGCGCGGACTTTCGGCGGGACCGAGGGGCGGAGGGGGTGAACGCGCTGTTGAACTACGGCTATGCGGTGATGCGTGCAGCCACGGCGCGCGCGGTGGTGGGGGCGGGGCTGATCCCCTCGCTCGGGGTGTTCCACAAGCATCGGGCCAACCCGTTCTGCCTGGCCGACGATCTGTTGGAGCCGTTTCGGCCGTTCGTGGATTGGCGGGTGAAAGGGCACGTCGAGGGCGGGGGCAGCCTGTCGCTGGACGACAAGGCGACGCGGGCGGCGCTGTTGTCGTTGCTCAACGAGACGGTGGTGGTCGGCGGGCGGCGAACGGCGTTGCTCTTGGCGCTGCACGCGAGCGCTGCCTCGCTGTGCCGAGCGCTGACCGCGAGCGAGCGGCAACTCGCCCTGCCGGAAGGGCTGCCGCTCGGACAGGACCTGTTGGAACCCTTGGGCGAGGCGTGATGGGACATGCCAAGCCGATACCGCAATGGCCCTGGGGATGGCGGTCGGTGTGGGTGATCGCGATGTTCGACCTGCCGGTGACGACGCAGGCGGCGCGCAAAGCCTATGCGCGGTTCCGCAAGGCGCTGATCGAGGACGGGTTCACCATGATGCAGTATTCGGTCTATTCGCGGCACTGCGCGTCGATCGAAAACGCCGAGGTCCACGTCAAGCGCATGGGCGCGCTGGTGCCGGCGGCGGGCGAGGTCCGGTTCCTGACGATCACCGACAAGCAGTTCGGCCGGATCAAAATGTTCGTCGGAAAACGACGCCAGCCCGCCCCCGCGCCACCCGCCCAACTCGAATTCTTCTGAGTTCGAGGGCAAAAAATGCTTTTAAATCAGGCGATTAGGGCGGGGGCGACTGTAGCAAAACGAGAAGGGGCCGTAATCCGCAGCTCGAGGTGCATGGGTCGATGACGCTCGACGACTGTAGCAAAACGAGAAGGGGCCGCAATTCGCTGCCGGGGCGGGAACGACCTTGCGATGCGCCCGACGCTCGTGCAACG
>RECO01000067.1 GCA_007694015.1 Geminicoccaceae bacterium | reverse complement strand
GGGGGGGGGGGGGGGCGCGCCCCCCCCCCCCCCCCCCCCCCGTTCCTTTCCCCCCGCTCAGCGCATGATCCGCCCTTGGGCGTCCCAGCTGTAGCCGGCCGCTTCGAGTTCGGCGCGGGCGGCGTCGAGGTCGTAGTCGAAGCGCTCGACGAAGGGGTTGTGCCAGAAGGTGTTGACCGGGGCGATGACGCTGGTGCCGACTTCGCCGCGGCCGTCGAGCAGCACGTTGACCATGCGTTCGCGGTCGGAGGCCATGGCCAAGGCGCGGCGGACGGCGCGGTCGTCGAGCGGTGGGCGGCGCAGGTTGAAGGTCATGTGGAAGTAGCCGAAGTCGGGGACGCTGATGACGGTGAGGTCCGGGTTGGCTTCGGCAAGCGCGATCTGGCCGGGTTCCATGCGCCAGGCGGTCATGTCGACCTGGCCGGTCTGCATGCCGGTGAACACACCCTCGGCGTCGGCGAAGATGACGAACTCGACGGCGTCGATGGCGATTTCGTCGCTGTGGAAGTGGTCACGGAAGGTTTCGAGCGACTTGAATTCGCCGCGGTCGTAGCGGGCGAAGCGGAAGGGGCCGGAGCCGATGGTGGGCACGTCCTGGGGGGCGAGCTGGCCCGGGTCTTCGATGGTTTCCCAGATGTGTTTGGGGAGGATCGGGATTTGCGAGAGGCTGATGGTGGCGAACGGGGCCGAGGGCTCCTTCAGGTGGAAGCGGACGCCGAGTTCGCTGGTTTGCTCGACCCGATCCACCGGCGCCAGATAGGCGTTGAAGTAGCTGTAGTCGGCGCCGAGGTAGTAGTCGAAGGTGAAGGCGATGTCGGCGGCGGTGACGGGTTCGCCGTCGTGGAAGGTCATGCCTTCGCGCAAGGTGACGTCGATGGTGACCTCGTCGACGGCCTCGACGCTGGCGGCTGCCCACGGCACCGGCTCGACGTCGGGGCTGAGGCGGACGAGGCGGTCGTAGAAGAGGCGCATCCACTTCCAGCCCCAGACCGAGGTCGAGGCGAGCGGGTTGACGTTGTCGGGCTCTTGGGGGCCGCCGATGCGGAGCGTTTTGCGCTCGCCGACGGGCTTCGCCTGCATCGGGCCCCATTCGCTGTAGAGGCCCTCGCCGGCCATCGCCAGCATGTCGGTGAAGGTGGTGTTGTTGTAGGCGACGACCTCGTCGCGGTGGAAGAGGATCAGCACCGGCATGTCGGGGACGTAGAGGTCCTGCATGTCCATGACGATGGCCTGGCGGGTTTCGATGTCGAACTCCCGGCCCTGGGCGTCGTAGAGGGCGTCGTAGTCGGGGTTTTCGTAGCCGCCGGGGTTGTTGCCGCCGAGGACGCCTTGGCGGCTGTCGAGGGTGCCGAGGAAGAATTGCGGGTCGAGGCGGTCGACGCGGCCGGACCAGCCGAGGATGGTCACGTCGAAGTTCTGCTCCGAGTAGAAGCGGTCGAGGAGCGTGCGGAATTCGAGCGGGCGGACGTCGACCTCGAAGCCGAGCTGGCGCCAGGCGTCGGCGATGATGAAGGCGGCTTCGTAGCGGATCGGGTCGTAGGATTCGGTGGTCGTCAGTAGTTCGATGGTGCCGATGCGCTCCTGGCTCAGTGCCGGTAGTGACGACGCGGTGGTTGCCAAAACGACGGCAAGCCCGGTGCCGAGTGCCCGATGTCGATACATGTGACGAATTCCTCGTGAACGTGCCTGATGGCCAGGGCGGCGCGGGATGGCCGCAGCGCAACCTGCTTTAGGCATAGCGATGGCGGCTGACCCCAGGCAACCGCCGTCGCCATGGGCCGATGGTCGGAGAGGGCCGGGCGGGATCAGGGGTTGGCTGCGGGTGGCGCTGCCTTCCGGCGACGAGCGGGGCGGGTGCGGGCAATGGCGAGGCCGCTCAAGGCCGAGAGCAGCAGCAGCGCAGTGGCGGGCAACGGGACCACGACGTCGACGCCGGCGCCACCGCTGACGTCCAGCCGCCCGCCTTGGGTCTGGAAGAAGCTCACCAGACCGGCGCCCGGGTCGTTGACGAACCGAAAGCCCCCCGGCCCCGGCGCGATCGCCGCGAACACGAAGGCCAGTTGGGCGAAGGGGGCGGGTTCAGCACCCGACGTTCGCGCCGGCGGCAGGGTGATCAGGCGCGTGAACCAGTCACCCTCGCGGGCAAAGATGCGGGCTTCCTGGCCACCGGCCAGGACGCCCTGAAAGCGCAAGGTCGGCTGGATCTCGATGGTGAGGTCGAAGGCGGTGAGACCGAGGCCTGCGATCTCGAGGTCGATGGTGACGGACTGCCCCGGTTGCACGGTGAGCGGGCGGGGGTCCAGGACGTAGGCCGCGGCCACGCCAGGGGTGGTGGCGGCGAGGGCCGTCAGGGCCAAGGCCAAGGCGCAACCGAGGCGGCGAAAACCTGCAGGCATGGTCACCTTTCGCGGCACGTTGCCATGGGTCGAACGGCCCGCCACCGCGACGCACCTTGCGCGCGGCAGCGGCGCGGTGGGCCAACGTTTTGCAGGCGACGAACATTTGCGCATTTTTAATAATTTATGGTATTGCCCTGGTCAAGATGCGATCGAGGAAACAACACGGCCGCGCTGTTGTTTTGCGGCGAGAGTCGAGGGGTTGCCAACAACGCTGTCAATCATGTCGAGCGCAAGTGATCGAGCTGGGTGGCTATGTATGGGCAAAGTGCTGCTGCTTGCGCTTTGCACGACCGCGCCACCACTGGCGCCGGCCTTCGGCCAAACCAGCGCGCTGGAAGCCGAGGCGGAACGTCTGCTCGACGCCGTGCGGGCGAACCCCGCCGACATGGACCTCGCCTTTGCCTACGCCGAGGTCGCCATCGCCTTGGGCGACTTCGAGGCGGCGATCGGCACCTTGGAACGCATGCTCATCACGACGCCGGACTTGCCCCGTGTGCGCTTGGAACTCGGCTCGCTCTATTTCCGGCTCGGCGCCTACGACGTGGCCCGCGTCTACCTGCTGCAGGTGCTGGAAACGCCCGAATTGCCGGCGGCGGTCGAACGCCGGGTGCGCGAGATGCTGCGCGTCACGGAACGGGAACGCGCCCGCCATCGCTTCGCAGGGAGCCTGTTCGTCGGCAGCCGCTACCAGAGCAACGCCAATGCCGGTCCGAGTGGTGCGCGGATCGACCTGGGCGGGATCGAGGTGATCCTGGACGACCAGGTGACCGGCAACGCCGACGTCAACGCCTTCGCCCTGCTCGGCGGCACCTACGTCTACGATTGGTTCAACCAGACGGGCGACACGCTGGTGGCCAACGGCGTCGTCTACGGCGCGCTCTACGCCGACCAGCGGGCGTTGGACCTGGCCGTGGTCGAACTCGATGTCGGGCCGCGGCTCGAGCTGGCCCCTCGCGGTCTGCCGGGAACGAGCGTCCGCCCCTTCGTCGCAGGCGCTTTGATCGGCCTCGATCGCGCGGTCTATGCGACGTCCCTGGGCGGCGGCGTCACGCTGTCGCTGCGGCCGGCCGAGCGGGCGAGCGTCGATCTCACCTACGACGTTCGCCGCGAGGATTTCCGGCGTTCGGTGGATCAGCCGCTCGCCGACGAGCGCGACGCGACCCGTCAGGCGGGGCTCGTCGTCTTGCGGTACGCCTTGACGCCCCGGCTCTTGGCCGAGGCCACGGCCCTCGCCGCCGACAGCGACGCCCGCGAGGGCTTTCGCAGCTTCACCGACCTCGCCGCCGGTGCCGCCCTGAGCTGGCGCTTCGACCACCCGATCGGCCGCGAAGGTCCGCCATGGTATGTCGGGGTGTCGGGTGGGGTGCGGCGGGTGGACTATGCCGCCCCCGACCCCTTGCTGACGCCGGACACGACCCGCCGCGACGACGAGTGGGGGGCAGGCTTGTGGCTGGCCGCCGGGTTGACGGACGCGCTCAGCATGGTCAGCCGCGTCGACTATCGCGACGTGTCGTCCAACGTCGCCCTCTACAGCTTCGACAACCTCGCCGTCAGTCTCGGTTTGCAGTGGCGTTTTTAGCCCTTGGAGGCACGCATGCGCACGCGCTCGACCTTGGCCTGCACGATGCTTCTGGCGGCGATCGCGCTGTCGCCGCGCCCGGCACCCGGTGCCGAGATTGCCGGCATGACGACGGCAGCGACGACGATGGCGCTCGGCACCCCCGTCGCTGCGCCGACCCGCGTCCTCGTCGCCGGGGTCGACGTCTTTCGCTACGAACGCCTGGAGACGAACGATGGCGGGCGGTTGCACCTGTTGTTCGCCGATCGAACGGCGCTGACGCTCGGGCCGCGATCGGAAGTCGTCCTCGACGAATTCGTCTACGACCCGGTGGCGGATACCGGGGCCATCGTGCTCGGTGCGGCGCGCGGTGTGATGCGCTTCGTCGGCGGTCGGCTCAGCAAGCAGGGGGCGGCGACCATCGTCACGCCGGTAGCCGTCATCGGCATTCGCGGCAGTGCGGCGCTCATCAGCGTCGACCCCGCCACCGGCGCCACCACCGTGTACCACCTCAACGGCGAGGTCACGGTGCACGCCAAGGACGTGCCGGAGCAGCGCCAGCGCCTGCTCCGTTCGGGCTCCGGCGTGCATGTGGCCACCAGCCGCACCCCACCCTCGGCCCCCTTTCGCGTCGACCCGGAAGACCTCGGGCAGCTCTTGAACCAGTTGGAGGGACCGGCCGGCGCCGCCCTGGCACCGACCCAACTCGGCGACTTGGCGCCCGCGGCCGGTCCGCCCGTGGTCCAGGCCATGGCCGCCGGCCCGGCGACGACGGGCGACACGGCGGAGCAGGCGCCAGCGATCAGCGAGCCGGTCGTCCTCGTCGGGGGCGAAGCCCAGAACACGGCGGCGCAGCAGCGTGCCGAGGAAGCGGTGCGCGCGCAGGTCGCAACGGACGCAACGCCGAGCCCGCCAACGCCGCCCGCGGCGGCACCCGCGCCCGGACCGACACCGACATCGCCACCGGTCGCCACCCCGGCACCAGAGCCGGCGCCACCGCCGGTCGCCACCCCGGCACCAGAGCCGGCGCCACCGCCGGTCGCCACCCCGGCAC
>RECO01000068.1 GCA_007694015.1 Geminicoccaceae bacterium | reverse complement strand
GGGGGGGGGGGGGGGGCCACAACCCCCCCCCCCCCCCCTTATCCTTCCCCTACCCTTATCCTTCCCCTGCCCTTATCCTTCCGCGTCCCTGTCCTGCCCCGTTCCTCTCCCGAGCAGCACTGGCAGCATCAGGCGGCCGGATAGGCCGAAGCGCAGCGTCCCCAGGTCGACCGGTTGGCTGGTGTGGGTCAGGGGCCGAGGTACCCCCGCGCTGATCGGTCGCGGCGCCGTCAATGGGTCTTTCCGGCGGCCTTGCGGCGCTCACCCCGAACAAATTCGGTAAACATTGCGCCGGATCATAGCGGCGCGACGAATGTGTCGATTTCATTAGGCTACGTCTAGCGCTTCGCTAGCGGACGAGATGCAGGCGCAAGAGGGAGGCCCTGCTTGTCCGACCATCCCTGCCCAACTCTCTGAAGATTGCCCATGTTCGAGGTCCGTCTCCACGGACGTGGCGGCCAGGGTGTGGTGACGGCCGCCGAGCTGCTGTCGATCGCCGCGTTTCTCGAGGGACGCCACGCCCAAGCCTTTCCGAGCTTCGGTTCCGAGCGAACCGGCGCACCCGTCGTCTCGTTTTGCCGCATCGACGACAAATCGATCCGGCTGCGCGAACCCATCCTGGAACCCGATGCGGTCATCGTCCAGGACCCCACGCTCCTCGGTGCCGTGCAGGTCTTTCAGGGCTTGAAGCCGCGCGGCTACGCCTTGATCAACTCGAAGAAGTCGCTCGCCGATCTCGGCATCGAGACAGCGCTCGGGGGCTTGCCCGACGGCCACGTCCAGGTCGTGCCCGCCACCGAACTCGCCGTGCACCACGTCGGCCGGCCCTTGCCGAATGCGGCGCTGTTGGGCGCCTTCGCCGCCATCACGGGCCTGTTGCGCTTCGCCTCGGTCGAAGCCGCCATCCGTCAGAAATTCAAAGGCCCCGTCGGCGAGGCCAACGTCGCCGCCGCCCAGGCCGCCTTCGACGCCACCCAACCCGCCCCCGAGGACGCGCCATGCTGAAACAGATCGAAGGCAGCCGCGCCGTCGCCGAGGCGGTTGCCCGCTGCCGCCCCGAGGTCATCTGCGCCTATCCCATCTCGCCCCAGACCCACATCGTCGAGGCCTGCGGCGAACTGGTGAAATCGGGCGAGCTCGAGAACTGCGAGTACATCAACGTCGAGAGCGAGTTCGCCGCACTCTCGGTCGCGATCGGCGCCTCGGCGGCGGGGGCGCGCACCTACACGGCCACCGCCAGCCAGGGCCTCTTGTTCATGGCCGAGGCGGTCTACAACGCCTCCGGCCTGGGCCTGCCCATCGTCATGACCATCGGCAACCGCGCCATCGGCGCGCCGATCAACATCTGGAACGACCACAGCGACAGCATGTCGATGCGCGACGCCGGCTGGATCCAGCTCTTCGCCGAGACCAACCAGGAAGCCGTCGACCTGCACATCCAGGCCTTCGCGTTGGCCGAAAAGCTGTCCTGCCCGGTGATGGTGTGCATGGACGGCTTCATCCTCACCCACGCCTACGAACGGCTCGAAATCCCGGACCAGGCCGCGGTCGACGCTTTTCTGCCGCCGTTCCAGCCGCGCCAGGTGCTCGACCCGGCCGCCCCCTATTCCATCGGCGCCATGGTCGGCCCCGAGGCCTTCATGGAGGTCCGCTACCTCGCCCACGACAAACAGCTCCAAGCCCTCGACGTCATCCCCGAAATCCAAGCCGCCTTCACGCAGCAATTCGGCCGCGATTCGGGCGGCCTTTTGCACAGCTACAACTGCGAACACGCCGCCACCGTCGTCGTCACCATGGGCTCGCTCGCCGGCACGGTGAAGGACGCGGTCGACGAACTCCGCCTCGAAGGCCCCAAGGTCGGCGTCGTCTCGCTCAGCTGCTACCGCCCCTTCCCGGCCGCCGCCCTGCGCGAGGCCCTGGCCGAAGCCCGCCGCGTCATCGTGGTGGAAAAATGCCTCGCTCCGGGCTTCGGCGGCATCGTCTCGACCGACCTGCGCATGGCGCTGCAAGGCGTCGACTGCCACGTCAAAACCGTCATCGCCGGCCTCGGCGGCCGCCCCATCACCCGGCCCTCGCTGCAGTCCATGCTGCGCCGCGCCCTCAAGGGCGAATTGGCCGACCTCCACTTCCTCGACCTCAACCGCGGCATGGTCGACCGCGAACTGGCCAACCAACGCCGCGGCATCGCGTCGGGGCCGATCGCCGAAAATCTCCTGAAGGACGTCGCCATCCACGGCGACGCCGATTGAGGACAACCATGCCCCACGTCAAGCTCGACGACCTCACCGACCAACAGAAGGTGAAGTTCTACCAGAAGGGCACCTTCACCGTCGGCAACCGCCTCGTCGACCCCGACAACCGCGGCGTACAGGCGAGCGAAGCCCGCTCGAATGCCATCACCTCCGGCCACCGCGCCTGCCAGGGCTGCGGCGAAGCCCTCGGTGCCCGCTACGCCCTCGACGCCGCCCTTCGCGCCGCCGAAGGCCAGCTCATCGCGGTCAATGCCACCGGCTGTCTCGAGGTCTTCTCCACCCCCTACCCCGAAACCTCCTGGCAACTGCCCTGGATGCACTCGCTGTTCGGCAACGCGCCCGCGGTCGCCACCGGCGTCGCCGCGGCGATGAAGGTCAAGGGCCGCGAAAACGTCCGCGTCGTGGCGCAAGGCGGCGACGGCGGCACCACCGACATCGGCTTCGGCTGCCTCTCCGGCATGTTCGAGCGCAACGACGACGTCCTCTACGTCTGCTACGACAACGAAGCCTACATGAACACGGGCGTGCAGCGCTCCTCGGCCACGCCACCCACCGCCCGCACCGCCACCACCCCCGCGGTCGGCGACGCCCCCGGCAACGTCTTCGGCACCGGCAAGAACGTCCCGCTCATCGCCCTCGCCCACAACATCCCCTACGTCGCCACGGCGTCGGTCGCGGACCTCCACGACCTCGAGCGCAAGGTGCAAAAGGCGATGCGCCTCAGGGGTGCCCGCTACATCCACGTCTTCGTCCCCTGCCCGCTGGGCTGGGGCTCCGACAGCAAAGCCACCATCAAAATCGCCCGCCTCGCCTCCGAATGCGGCCTCTTTCCGCTCTGGGAAGGCGAAGACGGCCTCGTCACCGGCTCTTTGCCGATCCGCAAGAAAATCCCGGTCGACGACTACCTCAAAACGCAAAAGCGCTTCCGCCACCTGTTCGAGCCCCAGCGCGACGACGCCCGCATCGCCGCATTGCAGCGCATGGCCGACGCCAACATCAAACGCTTCGACCTGCTCCGCCACGAAAGGGAGGCCGCCATATGAGCGTCCTGCACCCGACCGTCCCCTTCGCCATCACCCTCGACGCCGCCACCTCGCTCGCCAACAAAACCGGCTCCTGGCGCACCGAACGCCCCCTCTACGTCGACCGCCTGCCGCCCTGCAACGAAGCCTGCCCCGCCGGCGAAAACATCCAGGCCTGGCTGGCGCTCGCCGAAGAAGGCAACTACGAGGCTGCCTGGCAGCAGATCATGGCCGACAACCCCTTGCCCGCCATCATGGGTCGCGCCTGCTACCACCGCTGCGAAAGTGCCTGCAACCGCGCCCAGATCGACAGTGCCGTCGGCATCCACGCCGTCGAACGCTTCCTCGGCGACGAAGCCATCAAGCGCGGCTGGCAGCCCGCATTCGAAGCCGCCCCCACCGGCAAGCGCGTCCTCGTCATCGGCTCCGGCCCCTCCGGCCTCTCCGCCGCCTACCACCTCCGCCGCCAGGGCCACGACGTCACCATCCACGAAGCCGGCCCCGTCGCCGGCGGCATGATGCGCTTCGGCATCCCAGCATACCGCCTCCCCCGCGACGTCGTCGAAGCCGAAATCGACCGCATCCGCCAAATGGGCGTCGCCATCGTTCTCAACCAAAAAGTCGACGACATCGAAGCCACCATGGCCGAGGGCCAGTTCGACGCCTGCTTCCTCGCCGTCGGCGCCCACCTCGCCAAACGGGTCGACATCCCGGCCCCCGACGCCAGCCGCATCCTCGACGCCGTCGGCGTGCTCCGCCAAATGGAAACCGGCGAAGACCGCCCCATGCTCGGCCGCCGCGTCGTCGTCTACGGCGGCGGCAACACCGCGGTCGACGTCGCCCGCACCGCCAAACGGCTCGGCGCCGCCGAAGCCATCATCGTCTACCGCCGCACCCGCGAAGCCATGCCCGCCCACGACTTCGAGGTCCAAGAAGCCCTCGACGAGGGCGTCGTCCTCAACTGGCTCCAAACCATCAAGGAAATCGACGACAGCGGCTCCTTCGTCGTCGAAAAAATGCAGCTCGACGAGAGCGGCTGGCCCCAGCCCACCGGCGAATTCGAAACCATCGAAGCCGACACCCTCGTCATGGCGCTCGGCCAGGACGTCGACACCACCTTCGTTGCCAAGGTCCCAGGCGTCGACATCGCCAAGGACGGCGTCATCCAGGTCGACCGCCAAATGATGACCGGCCACCCCGGCCTCTTCGCCGGCGGCGACATGGTCCCGGCCGAACGCACCGTCACCGTCGCCATCGGCCACGGCAAAAAAGCCGCCCGCTGCATCGACGCCTGGCTCAAGGGCGAAACCTACGCCCCCGCGCCGAAAAACGAGCTCGCCGGCTTCGACAAACTCAACACCTGGTACTACACCGACGCACCGCAAACGGTGCAGCCCCAGCTCGACGCGCTCCGCCGCCGCACCACCTTCGAAGAAGTCACCGGCGGCCTCGACGAAACCAACGCCCTCTACGAAGCCCGCCGCTGCCTCTCCTGCGGCAACTGCTTCGAATGCGACAACTGCTACGGCGTCTGCCCCGACAACGCCGTGATCAAGCTAGGCCCCGGCAACCGCTTCCAATTCAACTACGACTACTGCAAAGGCTGCGGCATCTGCGCCGAAGAATGCCCCTGCGGCGCCATCAAGATGATCCCCGAAGACATTTAGTCGGGAAAGGCCGAGGGGGGACTTGATGGTCCCCCCTGGAACCCCCCGGCGCCGGCGGCGCGGGCGCGCGGTTG
>RECO01000069.1 GCA_007694015.1 Geminicoccaceae bacterium | reverse complement strand
CGCCTGCTTGCTCGAGCCACACCGAAAGGCCTTTGACGCCGTGCCCGTTCAGGTAGAGGCGCTCGACGTTCCGTTCGGGCTTCACATAATGGGAGAAGCGGAGCCGCATCGGTTTCTCTCCTTCCGATGCGACACGTTAGCTTGTGCTTCCGGCTAAGTTGTCTTCGCAAGTCAGCCCCGCGACGGGCCTTCGACAGGCGTCGCGAGGTCTTGTTCGCTCGCTGCCGTGCCCTCGAAACCCACGCCAGGCGGTAACCAACACTGCACCGCGCCGCTCGAGACGCCGGCATCGAAGCCCGGTCCCTGCGCCACGTCGGGCAACCGAAACAAGGCCTCCAAGGTCTTCGACAGCTCGCCCTTCGGCATCTTGGCCATCGCGGCCTTGGTCGTCGCCGGCAGGAAGCCCAGCATGTCCAACAGCGCCGTCTTGCCGATCCGCCCGAACAGGCTCGCCGTGTCGGGCGTCCAGGTCTGGCGCACGTCGACTTGGAGGACGCGGCCGAGGTGCTCGAACAGGGCGTGGTCGTTGCTCGCTGGCAGCGCCTCCAACTGGACGGCCACGCACCACGCGAACAGCGCTTTCCGCTCCACCTCCGGCATGGCCCGGATCGCGTCGAACACGGTGGCCCAGTCGAGGTCCCATGCCCGGCCCGGCTCGATCCCGATTGTCCGCAGCACCGCCTCGCCGCGACGCTCCATGTCCTCGCGCGCCGGCCCGAGCTGCTCGGCGGTCATGCCGTTCAGACGCGCCTTGCTGGCGCGGCACTCGCTGGGCACGCTCCAGCTGGCTTCCAGGATGCCCGCTAGCATCACGGTGAGCGCCACGTCGTACGCGGCCTCCGGATCGCGGGCGATGGCATCCTGCAGGGCAAGGCTGCGCCGCGCCCACAACTCGGCCTGCAGCGTCGCCGAGATCGGGTTCTTTTCGGCAGAGGCATTCGAGGCGCCCGCCGCCTTGGTGCGAGGGCGAACCACGCGCTCGGCGAGCCCACCGCTTTGGTCGATGCGGAGCCAGAGTTCTGCTTCCTGCCGTTCCTCGACCGTGTAACCCGCCTCGCGGTCGGCCGGCCAAACGCTCTCGTGCTCCGTGTTCCAAGGGAAATGCTGGGTTCCGAAGACCTTGACCGCCGCCCAGCCTTCGGCTTCGCGCGTCTTTGCCATGGCCTGGAGCTTGGCCTCGGCCAGCCGCCGCACGGCTTCGCCGTCGGCGAGGTGCGCGCGATCCGAGAACAGGTCGCCGATCACCGGGATCTTCGCTGCCTGGATTTCGTCCGCTGCGAAGCGTGCGAGCGGGTCGGTGGTGGCAATCCTCGTCGCCAGGACGGCCTCGCGGATCATCCATCCCGTCGCCCGCTTCCCCTCGGCCGCCAGCTGATCGAGCAGCGCATCCTGGCCCCCGTGGCTCGGCACCAGGGTGAGGGCCTTGGCGCCTTCCGTATCCAGGGTGCCGGCCCTGAGCATCGTCAGCGCCTTGGGGCTGAGTTGACCCAGGGCAACGACCTGCTTCGCTTCCTTCTGGCTGATGCCGAAGCGGTGGGCGAGTTGCTTCGGTTTCAACGTCTGGCCGATCTTCCCGTACGCCTCGACGAGGTCGACGAGTTCCAGATCGGTGCGGAGCACGTTCTCCGCGAGCGACTGGCAGGCGGCGTCGCGGCCGTCCACCACTCGGCACGGGACCGCCAGAGCCGGATCGAGCTTGCCTTCCTCGGCTGCGAGCCGCATGGCCTGCCGGCGCCCCTCGCCGGCGACCACTTCGAAGTTCCCGTCCGCGCGGCGGACCACCACCAGGTTCTGCAACAGGCCTTCCGCGACGATGGAGTTCGCGAGGGCGCGCACGGCCGCCGGATCGCGCGCCTTACGGACGTTGACCTCGGCCGGCACGAGCCGGTTCAAAGCGATCGGTTCGAAGTGCATGAAGACCTCCAGGGCTGTTGCCTGGAGTCTAGCGAGCCTCACCGAGCGGAGAATTTGGGCCGACTGGCGAGGGCAGGGTGGGGGAGGGGTAGCGTGCTCCTCCCCCGCCAATACGCTCAGCCGGAGCTGGCGTCCTCGGCGTTCTTCAGGCGCTCACGTTCCCGTGCGATCAGGCCGATCAACGCGCTCTCGCCGGGAAAGCCCCGCAGCATCTCGTTGGACGTCACGAACCAGGGCGTCCCGGAAATCCCGAGGCTGGACGCCAGTTCGGCGGCCACCTCGAGGCTGCGGGTGACGTCAGCGCCGTCGCGCACGCCGGCGAACCCATCACCGTCGAAGCCGACCTCGGCGACGGCGCGTTCGATGCTTGCCGGATCGAGTCGATCCGTGCGCAGGAGCATGCGGTGCAAGGTTCGGGCCTTGGCCGGGTCTTCCCGCGTCGCGGCGAGCATGGTCCTGGCGGCGGCCGTCGAGGGCGGCCCCAGGACGGGCAACGCCTTCACGATCACCTGGACGTCCGGGTTCGCCTCCAAGATCGCCTCCAAGGCGACGCCGGCACGTCGGCAGAAGCCGCAGCCGTAGTCGTTGAACTTGACGATGCGGATCGGCGCGTCGCTCGGCCCGAGCCGGAGGTCTTCGTCTCGTTCGAACAACGCTTGGTGGTGTTCCACGGGCGTGCTGGGCGCCGTCATGGTCCTAGCGCTGGCGCTTGGCGCTGTGCGGTCGTCGGATCGCGCCCTGAGCCGCTCCAGGGCTTCCAAGACGACTTCGGGCCGCGTCAGGATGGCCTCGCGGACGAGAGCGTAGAGCAGCTCACGTTCGGCCGGCGAAAGCTCCTCGATCCGTTCCACCTGGCGCGTCTCCTGCGCCGTTGCCGGTGGTGTCAGCGGCATGAAGGCGAGGGCGGTGATCAAGCCGAGCACGGCGAGCGTCACGCCTTGGTTGGGGAGGGATTGCATCGTGGGCATCTCCGCATCGTTGATGCGGCAGCCCTACCCGATCGTTGCCGGCAAAGGCTTCGCGCAAGCCGGCCTCGCGGCGCTTCACCGGCCGGCTTGAAACGGCGGCAGGCCAGGTGTCCGGAGGGTTCCGTCGTTGCTGCCCTCCGTCGGCGTCGTGTCTTCCTCCTCCTCACGCACCGCCGTGCCGACCGCGATCACGATCAGGTGCCCACCCCGACCGCCCCGGCCACCCATCTGCTCCAGGTCGACGCGCACGTCGCGGACGGCGTCGGCGCCAAGCGCGCGGGCGCGCTTCTGCATGGTTGCCACCGCCAGGCCGATGCCTTTGTCGACCGTTGCTTCGAGGCCGGCGTTGCGCCCGCCGAAGACATCGGTGACCGCGGACATCGTCTCCTTCCAGGCGTTCACGCCGACCACCGCGCTGCCGTGCACCAGGCCGAGATCCTGGGTCCGAGCGCCCTCCGCTGTTGCTCCGGAACTGATCGGAAGGGGCGATTCCTTCTTGCGGCTGCGGAAGAACATCGCGCGCCTCCTACATCAGGCAACGGGTGGTCGATCGGCCGACGCCCAAGCGCTCCGCCTGTGCGGCGCCGCCGTCCTGGACGAGTTGGCGCACGGTGCCGCCGTAGTTCCAGAAGACTTCGTTGAGCGGCCCCCCGGCAGCGACCACGTCCGGCGACCGCTCCAACTCGCCGCAGGGCAGATCGCGACGGTGGCGTTCGGCGATCTCGCGCGCCCAGAGCAGGAGATCGGCCTCGCCCCCGTGCCCGATCTCGATCCGTTTCTCCCAACCAAGGACCAGGACGATCTCCTCGGCCGTGCAGGGGAAGTCCCGAAGATCGCCGCCGATGACCCGGTAGCGCTGGGCCCGGGCCTGCGCGACGAGCCAATCCGGCGGTTCGCCCGGACAGTGGACGACGGGGCCGGCGAGATAGGCCAGGTCTTCGCAATCGATGTCCGCCATGACCCTGGTGGCGATGATCGCGACGTCGTTGGGATCGAAGCCGCGGTGGATCAGGCTGCCGAGCTTTCCGATCGTCGTTCGTGTTCCCTTCATCGGCCGCTCTCCGCCGTCGGTTCGATCACCTCTTTAGGCTCCCCGTTGTCGATGGGGCGAACGAGGTCGCCCCAGTCGCGCGCGATCTCCCGGAGCGTGGTGGCGCGCGCCGCAGTCTGCTCGGCTTCGGCGGCGCGCCGCACCTGCGCCGCCGCTGCGTCCTCGTCCGGCAGGGTCGAACCACGCAGGAAGAGGAGGCCGTAACCGGCGCCGACCGTGGTGGAGACGCTGAGCATCCAGACGACCAAGCCGATGAGGGGGATTTCCGCCGTCGAGGGCGTCCACCAGACCGCATGGAAAAGCGCCTGGCTGCTCCCGACGAAGACGACGCCGCCGAGCACCACCAGGGCCCAGCAGTCGAGATCGCTTGCCTTCTGGAGTGCTCGCTCGACCCGTGACGGCGGCCGGGCCGGCGGCTTGTCTTGGCTTTTGGGGCGGCTGTTCCCGGTCGCCCGTTGCCGCTTTCGCAGAACCGTCCAGGGCTTCATCGCGGGTCCAATCGGGCGAGTTGCACATCAGCCAGGAACGCGGCGGCGATGCCGACGATCATCAGCGGCATCACGCTTCGGGTGGCCCAGCGCGCGAGCTTCGAGCGGTGCCGCAGCCGCTCCAACGCTTCGTTGCGCGCTGCCGGCGGATGTCGCCAGCTTTCCCAAAGCGCCCGCGCGAAGCCATGCCTCCGGCCGGTGAGTTCGAGCACGACCCGCCTGGCGACGAAGCGTTGCGCCAAAAAGAGGGTGACGAAGCAGGCGAGGGCGATGGCGAGCAGGATCAGGCGGAGAAGCTCTGGGCTCACTGGTCGTCTCCCTCTGCCCGACCGGCCCGGTTCAGCATCACCGCTTCGCGGTCCAGCGCCGTGGCGATCGCCGTGGCGAAAGGATCGGCGCGGTGCTTGGCCAAGAGGCAGGCCAGCTTCGAGGCCTCCCGACCCGGTAGCAGGAACGTCGCGTGGTGGCCGAGCGACAGTGCGATCAGGCGTGGCCCAGGGCGTCGGGTGCAACCGATCTCGACGAAGCGCGGGCGCTCGGCCGTCCATCGCTCGACGGCCGCCCGCACCGCCTCGTCGCGATGGCTGGCGCGCCGGACCCCGCCGACGAAGACGACGGTGGG
>RECO01000070.1 GCA_007694015.1 Geminicoccaceae bacterium | reverse complement strand
GGTAAGGGACATTCGGTCGAAGAGACGGGATCGCGAGCAACCTGTACCGCGCCGAGCGCCTCGAGCGCGCAAACCCGATAGGGTCGCGATCCGCACATCTCCATACGGGCCCGCGGCGTCGTCGAGGCCGCATCACGAGGCCGGACACACGACCGCACCCGATCGCATGTCCCAGACCGACGGAAAATCGCTTGCATCAGCGGGGGCATCCACACACGGGGCGGTTCAACCCCAAGCTGCAAAGCAGCTTGGGGACCCCGGCGCGGATGTCCTTGCAGAGCTTGGAGACCTGCGACTTGGAGATGCCGGTGAGGCCCATCGACCGTCAAAAGACGATCGATCCGGCTCCCGAAGGGAACGCGCGCAGTAAGCGCGCGGAGGCGCCTGGACCAGATCGTCGACCTTGCGCGTCGACGCGCCGGCGATCCCGTTCGTCGGGGAAACCGTCCACCGGACGGTTTTTTGATCCTCCTCACCCTGGATGACGGCGATCAGCGCCTTCGAGGTGGTCTTCCTGGCCTCGAGGAAGGGCGGGAGGTAGCTGCCGGTGCGGCGCTTCGGGATGCGCAGGTGCAAGGGGCGGAGACGGGTGTCGAGGGTTCGATCGCGAAAGCCGCCCCGCCAGCATCGCGTCGCCGGCTGGTTGGTTCGCTTGGATTGGTGGTGGAAGGAAGGGCTCCTGCCGGCGTCGTCGGTTGGGGACCGTGGCAGGCCCGATCGTATCTCCCGTCGCGCCAGCGGATTGCGCACCGATCAATGAACGATCCGCCATCTGGATTGCTGTCTTGCGGTCACGTTGGGTGGACCCGGTAGGTTTGGCCACGGTCGGGTTCCCTATTATTCCCGCATGACGGCAAACCGAGCCGCACCGCCAGCGCCAAGATAGAACATGGCCGAGCATCCATTTCTTCCTTGACGCGGGCATTAGCACTGCTACCTAGTGAGCCAACAGAGATCTAGAGGGGACCACCTCCCATGCTTCGTACTCTTGCACTTATTGCGTGTCTCGCGTTCGCTGCGGTACCGGCGTCGGCTGCCGTCGTCGTTGCCCCGGGTGACCAGAGGACGCTGCTGACGACAGAGGCTTTCACCGGGTCGATGGCTGGTGCTACGTTCGAGCTGACCCAGGATATGTCGTTTGTTGCGATCAACGCGCTGGCGAATCAGATCGGTTTGGACCTGGCGTCGGTCCAGCTCGCGAACGGTACGACGATCGATCTGCCGATCATCAACGCGGGCTCGGCTATGGCCTTCGCATCGTTCGAGGGACCCCTTGCCGCTGGTACGTATATGTTGATCATGAACGGTTCGTTCTCCAACGCTGGGTTGCAGGCGAGCATTTCGGCGGTGCCGTTGCCCGGTGCGGTGGTGCTGTTCGGAACTGCGGTCGCCGGCCTCGTCTATGCGCGGCGTCGGAAAGCAGTGTCGAACGCCTGATCCGACATCGCTCGGTTTGGCTTCGTGGGGCCGCCTCTTCGTAGGCGGCCCTTTCCTTTTCAGAGCAACCAGTGCCGCGCCTCCAAGGGGCGAGAGAGACGGCTGCGGCGAGCACGGGCGTCTGGCCGCCGTGCGAGACCGCGTCAATGCCCGCGTTCTGGGCGGGGCGGCCCATGTTGCCGGGGCTCGGGCCATAGAGGAACGGCTGCCCCCGCCGCGCCAGCGCCAGTAGCGGCCTCGGGCCTCCACGGTGTCCTGGAGGGTCGTCACCATCGCGTGCTCGGGTGCGGCGAAGTCTTCGGTGGCGCGGCGATTTGTCATAATACCTGTTATCCCCAGGCTAAGAGTTTGCGCGGGAGCGAAAATGGGGTTGGACAGTTCGTTTTGTAGAATCGTTTTTTTGGGCCGACCCGCGGTGGTGATGCGGGCGCGTTGGCAGGTGATCGACGAGGCCCAAATAGCACTGGGAGTTTAGCACGAATAGGCCCATCGTCCTAGCGATGGCGACGTTTGGTGGCGGTCCGGTTGGTCACGGCCAAGCACGTCGAGGACGGAGCTCGGTCGGGGGCGTCGGGCGGCCTTGTTTCGTGCGGGCCGGAACCAGCTGGCCCGCGCGGACGCGCTGCGCCGCAATGGCGCCCTCGTGCCGCAATCGGCGTTAGCGTCCAAAGAGACGGTGGGGTTGGCCATCGGGCGATGCGGCTGAGGTGGAGTTTGCTGACTTCATCTCAGCGGCGGACTGGCGCTGCCGATTTGGGGGCTTTGAGGCGCTGCAAAAGGCCGACGACGGCAACTTCCGGCGCGGCCTGGCCGATGCCGTGCTGCAGATCCTGATGGAGGCGAACGTCGACGGCCTGTCAAACGGCATCGGGCACTGAGCCCCTTGCCGTTATGAAGGAACCGACCCGCATGGTTGCTGGCTATACGGTTCGGGTTTCGTGCGCCGTCGGTAGCTCTCGCCGCGGATGGTCGCGACGTGGCTTGTGGTCCAGCTTGCTGTCGAGGCTAGAGCGTTTCCCGGTTAGGTAGCGCACGGGCCATCCCTCACCCCCGCCCGGCCACCCATGGTATCGTACACTCGTGGGTGGTCGGGCGGGGGTGAGGGATGGTCAAGCATTTCGGGAAACGCTGTAGACGTGGCGACCGCAGAGTCGCCGGATGCCCGGCTTCGCAGCAACCGAGCCTGGACCCCAAAACGCGGTCGAGTATCAGGTATCCGCTAGCGCGGTCGATCCGTCGCCTGGGCCTTGCGGGCCGCGATGGCTCTGTTGACCAGCACCAGTTCTCGCCATGCCAGAGTCAGGGGCAGGACGAACCCGATAAGCACTTTGAACAAAACGAATAGCGACGGGGTTGTCATGGGCGGGCTCCTCTCGCCGCGTTCTACGGCGGCGAGAGGTGCTGGGATCAGCTGCGGTAGCGGCGCCAGCCGGCGAGACCGACGAGAGCCGTCCCGAACATCAAGACGGCGGCCGGCAACGGCACGACGTGGGCAGCAGCGGCATAGCTGAGGCCAGGCACGTTGCCGCCCGGGTTGAGCAGGCCCAATGCTTCGAGGTCGAAGGCGACCGACATGACCGAAGCGGCATCGGTGTTGTTGAACACGATGTTGAACATGTCGTCGTAGAGGGCCACCAGGGCGGTCGAACTGGGTCCGCTGCCGCCCTTGAAGACCACGGCATTCGGCAGCTTGCCGTCGGTGTCGGCGGTAAAGGTCCAGGTGCCGGCGGTGGTCGAGCCGGCGTTGAAGCTCACGCTGAGGCCGAGCGTGCTGTTGTCGCCCTCCCAGCGGTCGAGCAGGGTGACCTTGGAGCTGTCGCCGCCGGCGAGGCGGTCGGCGATGCCCTGGATGACGGTCGCGTCACCCTGGTTGGGCAGACCGAAGACGTTGGCGGCAGCCGGGAAGGGCTCGGCCTGCGGGTCGTAGGGGAGCCAGGCTGCCGCTTGCGCTTGGCTGGCGAGAAGCACGACGGCGCTGACCGCGCCGATAACGAAACGCATCATGTTGGAAGTCCTCCTGGGATCCGGCTTCGCGGCGACCGCGATCACCGATATCCAGCGACGAGCGCTTGTTGAACGTTGTTGTACCAATGGTCACGTTATGGCCACCGGGCATGCCTGTCCATTCCGACCAGGCAAAAATCGGGGTGATGCATACATGGGTGCAAGCCTGTCCGGCACCGACCGGCGCAAGAGCGTTTGCCACATCGGCGAAGACGGCCCCGGCAAGGTCGCCAGCGTCCTGACGCACTGTGGCGATCACGTCGCTGGCCGGTGTTGGCCCGGGGCTGGGCCCGTGGTCGGTCGGCTGGTGGTGTTCACCGGCCTGGTGCCGTTGGCCCCGGCAGACTGGCGGAGCGGCGGAACACGATTTGTCATAATGCCGATTATCCACAGTCCAACGCATTGAGAACGAAGAAAAGAGGGGGTGAGCAGTTCGTTTTGCAAAACAGGTTTTTTTTGCGACCTCTCGGCTTGCTGTGTGCCGATCGGGGCTGGCGGTGGGCGGTTGGCCACGCAGTGTAGCATGAACTAGGAATAAAGGCCGCAACGAACTGGGGCGTTGGCTGGCCGGAGGGTGGGGTTGACCGGGGTCGTCCGGGCCTTCCATGAGGAGGGGGTATCGTGCGGGTGCGGGCATGACTCCCAGGGCATTCATCGACAAGTGGCGGGGCGTGGAGCTCAAGGAGCGGAGTGCGGCGCAGTCGCATTTCATCGACCTCTGCCGGCTGTTGGACGTGGACGATCCGGTCACGGCCGATCCGAAGGGGACGTGGTTCACCTTCGAGATGGGGGCCTCGAAGACCTCGGGGGGCGAGGGCTGGGCCGACGTTTGGCGGCGGGGCTGCTTCGGCTGGGAATACAAGGGGAAGAAGAAGGATTTGGACGCGGCGTTCGGCCAGCTGTTGCAGTACGCCATCGCCCTGGAAAATCCGCCGCTGTTGATCGTGTCGGACATGGACCGGATCAGGGTCCATACGAACTTCACCAACACGGTGCAGCGGGTCCACGAGCTGACGCTCGACGACCTGCTCGATGGGGCCAAGCGCGACCTGCTCCGGGCGGCGTTCGTCGAGCCGGAGCGGTTCAAGCCGACGACGACGCGGCAGGGGCTGACGGAGGAGGCGGCGAAGCGGTTCGCCGGGCTGGCGCTGCGGCTCCGGGCGCGCGGCCATGCGCCGGAGACGGTGGCGCATTTCGTCAATCGGTTGGTGTTCTGCATGTTCGCCGAGGACGTGGGCTTGCTGCCGAACAAGCTGTTCACCCGGATGCTGGAGGGTTGCGCGCGCGCACCTTTCGAGTTCGAGGGGCACGCGGCGGTGCTGTTCCAGGCGATGCAGGGCGGTGGCCGGGTGGGGTTCGAGGCGGTCGGGTGGTTCAACGGCGGGCTGTTCGACGACGACACGGCCCTGCCGCTGGAGCAGGCCGACGTCGACGATCTGCGCGAGGCGGCGCGGCTGGACTGGTCGGAGATCGACCCGTCGATCCTGGGCACGTTGTTCGAGCGGGGGCTGGACCCGGACAAGCGCTCGCAATTGGGCGCGCACTATACCGACCGCGACAAGATCATGCTGATCGTGAACCCCGTGATCGTGCGGCCGCTGGAAGCGGAGTGGGCCGAGACGAAGGCGGGCATCGACGCGGCGCTGGCGAAGGCGG
>RECO01000107.1 GCA_007694015.1 Geminicoccaceae bacterium | reverse complement strand
ATAGTGTCAGGAATGTTGCCGGTCCAAACTGTCAGGAATGTTCCCGGCCGTTCAGCCCATCCCGCCCCCCCCCGCCCGGGCACCCACGAGTGTACGATTCCGTGGGCGGCCGGCCATCCCACGCTGCAAAACAGCGTGGGGACCCCGGCGGGCTGGGTGCGGGATGGTCAAGCCTTTCGGAAAACGCTCTAGCAGGCTGCGGCGTTGCGGCTTCTCGTCCCTGCGCGGGCCGGCGGAGCCTGGTCGCAACGAAATCGAAAGCTTTGCGCGGCAAGCTTGCCCCACAACTCGTCCGCTCACCGATGAAGGTCCCGCATGTCCCCCTCGCCTGGCGACGTTGAAACTGCGCTGCAAGATCCAGAACGCCGTCAAGCCTTGTGGCGTACCGGCCTCCTGGACAGCCCCGCCGAGGTCGAGTTCGATCGCGTGACGCGGCTGATCCGCGATCTCCTCCACTGCGAAGTCGCCGTCATTTCGCTGGTCGACGAGGACCGGCAGTTCTTCAAGAGCACGCAGGGCATGCCCGAACCGTGGTGCCGTCGCCGGCAGACGCCAGCCTGCGATTCGATGTGCCAGTTCGTCATCGCCTCCGGGGCGCCACTGTTGGTCGAGGATGCGCGCGAGGTGGCATTTCTGCGCGACAAGGGCGTCGTCGCTTACATGAACGTCGTGGCCTATCTGGGCGTGCCGCTCCGCGCCCCGACGGGCGAGGTCATCGGCGCCGTGTGCGCGGTGGAATCGCACCCCCGCAGTTGGTGCGACGCCGATGTCGGCTGGCTCTCCGATCTGGCCGAGATCCTGCGGACCGAATTGAAGCTGCGCCACGAAGCCGGCCACGATGCGCTGACGGGGCTCGCCAACCGCCGCCAGTTCGATGCCGCGCTTGCCGTGGCCATCGCCGCAGCGAGCAGCGGCGGACCGGCCGCTGGCCTGATGACCGTCGACCTGGATCGGTTCAAACCGATCAACGACGACTACGGCCACGCCGCCGGCGATGCCGTGCTCCGGGCCACGGCCGATCGCCTGGTGATGACGGCCCAGACGAGCGATCTTGCGGCTCGCATCGGCGGCGACGAATTCGCCCTGCTGACGCGTCGTGGGCTCGACTTGGGCGAGCTGACCGCGCTCGCCAACCAGTTTCATCGCCGTCTGGCGGTACCGTTCGAGGTGGAGGGGCACCGCCTTCGCATTGCCGCCAGCACCGGGGTGGCAACGACGGCGCAACTGACGCCCGAGGCGGGCAGGGCCGAAGCCCTGATGGCGGCGGCCGATCAGGCCCTCTACCACATGAAGTCGGCCCGCCGCCGCACCGTGTGAGCCCTCGCTTCCAACGCAAGCACCGGTGCCCCGCCCTGCCCTCCTCAAGCCGTTGCCCCAAGGGCCTTCCGCTGCACCCCCGAATGGGGCTGCCACCCGCGACGTTACCGCAGGCGATGGGCCTGCGAGCTTGCGTTTCCTTGGGTCCGTCGGAAACTCGCACGATCGACTTATCGGCGGGAAGGCGGCCCTCGCCGGCCGTGTCGAAACCGACGAAATGGCCATGCAGACCGACGCGTTAGGGGCCAATGCCGACGAACCGGCCAAGGGGCGGCGGTGTGGCTAGCGGATGCGTCAACGATCGAACGGGCCGTGGTCGCGAGCCGCATCGCCCTGGGCCCCACCCCGATCTCGACCGCGGATCCGCGCAACACCGGAACGAGGAATCTTTGCCGGCTAGAGCGTTTTCCGGGATGCTTGCCCATCCCGCACCCTCGCCCGGCCGCCCACGAGTGCACGATTCCATGGGTGGCCGGGCGGCGGCGCGGGATGGGCACCGATCAACCTCAACGGAAAACGCACTAAACCGGATCGGCCGGTCAGGGGCCTTCATCTCAGCACGCGCCATCGCCCACTGCCGCCACGCCAGACGCGGCAAACTTGGGTACGAGCATGGGGTGCTGGTCGGAGTGGCGTGATTCGAACACGCGGCCCCCGCCTCCCGAAGACGGTGCTCTACCAGGCTGAGCTACACTCCGACACGTCGCGTGTTCCAGGCGGCTCGGGTCACCGCCGACGACGCCGTGTCAGTAGGCCCGTTCGATGCAGAAATCAACCAGCTCGAGCATGGCGGCGCGCTCCGGGCAGGCGGGAAAACGATCGAGTGCGCGTCGTGCACGCTCGCCATAGACTTCGGCCCGGCGGATGGTGGCGTTGATGGCGTCGTGCTTCTTGAGCAGCCGCATCGCCTCGGCGAAATCGCCGTCGCGCCGGTCGTCGGTCTCCAGCACCCGCTGCCAGAACACCCGCTCGGCCGCATCGCCCTTGGCCAGGGCGATCGCCACCGGCAGCGTGACCTTGCCGTCGGCGAAGTCGTCGCCCACCGTCTTGCCCAAGGCCTGCTGTTCCGCACCATAGTCCAGGGCATCGTCGATCAGCTGAAAGGCAATGCCGATGCACTTGCCGTATTCGGCGAGGGCTTCGACGTCGGCAGCGGGCCGGTCGGCCACGACCGCACCGATACGCGACGAGGCCTCGAACAGCTTCGCCGTCTTCGCCTCGATCATGGCGAAATAGGCGTCTTCGGTGGTGGTGCTGTCGTTGGCCGTCAAGAGCTGCATCACCTCGCCCTCGGCGATCACCGCCGCCGCGTCGGACAGGATGCGCAAGACCTCGAGGCTGCCGTCCGCCACCATGACCTGAAAGGCACGGCTGAACAAAAAGTCGCCGACCAGCACCGGCGCCTTGTTCCCCCAAACGGCGTTGGCCGTGGCCCGCCCGCGCCGCAACTCGCTGGCATCGACCACGTCATCGTGCATCAAGGTGGCCGTGTGCAGAAACTCGACGCAAGCCGCCAAGTTGACGTGCCGATCGCCGCTATAGCCGCACAACCGCGCCGAGATCAGCGTCAGGATCGGCCGGATGCGCTTGCCCCCCGCCGCCACCAGGTGCTGGGCGAGTTGCGGGATCAACTCGACCGGGCTCTGCATCTCGGCGACGATGACCAGGTTCACCCGCTGCAACTCGTCTTTGACGAGCGCCTGCAAGCGATCGAGGCGGGCGCGCGAGACCTCAGGGTCCGGGGCCGTCGCGGTACGTGCGCTCAAACGAAATGTCCTTTTCCAACGGAAACGAGTGCTGACGACAGCTGCGGCTTTGCTACCATGACCGCCGAACCCAACGCAAACCACCTCGCGGTACGCGACGGCACGCGGCAGCAACCCATGCTCGAACTGTTGCGCTCGAACGATCTGGTCTACCTCTCCTGGGCCTGTGCGACACTGGAGGCCGCCGGCATCCAGGTCTTGGTATTGGACCAGCACACCTCGGCCATCGAGGGCAGCATCGGCGCCATCCCGCGGCGCCTGATGGTCGCCAGCGACGATTGGTCTCGGGCCCGCTGGGTCCTGGAGACGGCCGTCGTCGAGCCGGAACACGGTGGCTGATGCCGGCTGGCGCGCCGACGCGCTGCTAGGTGGCCGGCTCCGCCTGAGCCAGCCGCCCACGGGCTACCGCATCGCGATCGACCCGATCCTGCTCCAGGCGGCCGTCGACCCAAGCCCTGGTGGCCACGTGCTCGATCTCGGCGCCGGGGTCGGCGGCGCCGCCCTGCCGCTCGCCTGGCGACGCCCGGACCTCGTCGTGTTCGGGTTGGAACGAAACGCCGATCTCGCTGCGGCGATGGTCGCCAACGCCCAGCGCAACGGCCTGGAGGATCGCGTCCTTGTGGTGCGCGGTGACGTCGCAAGCCCCCCCTTCCGCCGCCAAGCCTTCGATGCGGTCATGACCAATCCACCCTTCATGCCCGCATCCCGTGCTACATCGCCTGGAACCGTCCTGGGACGCCAAGCCCGCCAGGAAAACCAGGTCACGCTTGCCGCCTGGATCGCCGCGGCGGCAGCGCTGGTGCGACCGGGTGGTCAGTTGGTGGTCGTGCACCGTGCCGACCGGCTGGGCGAATTGGCGGCGGCTTTGGCGCCGTCGAGCGGTGGTCTGGAGCTGTTGCCGCTCTGGCCGAAGCGGGGCCGGCCGGCCAAACGGGTGCTGGTGCGCGCCTGGATCGGGCGCAATCGGCCGAGCCGGGTCCTGGCGGGGCTGGTTCTGCACGGCCCGGACGACCACTTCACGGGCGACGCCGATCGCATTCTGCGCGACGGCGAACCGTTGCGTTGGGAGTAGGCATGACGACGAAGCCCGGTGTTTCCCGGCTCCGGCATTGGTTACGGCGCAAGCCCTTGGTCACGGTCGTGCGGCTCGAAGGCGTGATCGCGTCGGGCGGCTTTCGCAACGGGCTGACGCTCGCCGCCATCGACCGCGCCCTCCAGGCGGCCTTTCGCCACAAGCGCGCGGTCGAAGTCGCCCTGTTCGTCAACAGCCCGGGCGGGGCCCCCGTCCAAGCGGCGATGATCCACGACCGCATCCGCTGGCTGGCCGAACGCCACCACAAACGCGTGACCGTGTTCGTCGAGGACATCGCCGCGTCCGGCGGCTATTGGATTGCGCTTGCCGGCGACGAGATCGTCGCCTGCCCGAGTTCCATCGTCGGCTCGATCGGTGTCATCACCGCCGGCTTCGGCTTCGACCGGGCGATCGAAAAGCTCGGCATCGACCGCCGGCTCTACGCCACCGGCAACCACAAGGGCATGCTCGATCCGTTCCGCGCCGAAAATGCGGGCGACGTCGCCATCCTGCACGATCTGCACGTCGATACCTTCGATCTCTTCGTCGACCTCGTGAAGCAACGCCGCGGCGAGCGCCTCGCCGGCGACGTCGATCTCTTCGACGGCCGCGTGTTCTCGGGCCAGCGGGCGGCGCGCGTCGGGTTGATCGACACGGTGGGCGATGCGTGGTCGGTCCTGCACGAGCGCTATGGTGAGGACGTTCGCATTCGCCTCTACGCACCGCCGCGTCTGCCCTGGTGGCGGCGGCTGCGCGGCGAAGGCTCCGAGGCGATCCTGGGTGCCTTGGAGGCGCGCTGGCACTGGGCCCGGTTCGGCCTTTGAGGCGTGGCTCCACACGGGCACTTGGTCTACCCTTGGCTTCCCCTTTCCCTCGAGGTTGTGATGTTCGGCTTCTCGCTCACCAAGATCCTGGTCACCATCTTGATCGTGGTGGCGGTCTGGCGGGTGTTCGGCATGGTCGAGCGCTACCGCGCGATGGCCAAGACCGCCGACGCACCCAAGCCGCAGCTGAAGGCGATGGACTTCCACGAATGCCCGCGCTGCGGCGACTACGTTGCCAAGGGTGTGGGCTGCCCCAAGTGCAAGGGCTCCGCTTGACCCTCCGGAGGCCGCCTCATACTGTCCGCGCCGCGCGGCGAACGAGGACGGAAAACCTTTGCCCGGACCGAGTTTTCAAGAGCTGATCCTGCGGCTGCAACGCTTTTGGGCGGAGCAAGGCTGCCTCATCCTGCAACCCTACGACGTCGAGGTCGGTGCCGGCACCTTCCACCCCGCGACCACGCTCCGGGCCGTGGGCCCGCAGCCCTGGAAGGCCGCCTACGTCCAGCCCTCCAGGCGGCCCACCGACGGCCGCTATGGCGAGAACCCGAACCGCCTGCAGCACTACTATCAATTCCAGGTTCTGTTGAAGCCGGCACCGGCCAACCTGCAGGAGTTGTACCTCGAAAGCCTCTACGCGCTCGGCATCGATCCGAGCCTGCACGATTTGCGCTTCGTCGAGGACGACTGGGAAAGCCCGACGCTCGGCGCTTGGGGCCTCGGCTGGGAAGTGTGGTGCGACGGCATGGAAGTGTCGCAGTTCACCTACTTCCAGCAGGTCGGCGGCATCGACTGCAATCCCGTGTCCGGTGAACTCACCTACGGCCTGGAGCGCCTCGTGATGTACGTGCAAGGCGTCGAGAACGTCTACGACATCGACTTCAACGGCGCCGGCGCCACCTATGGCGACGTGTTCCTGCAAGCCGAGCGCGAGCACTCGGCCTACAATTTCGAGATCGCCGACATCCAGCGCCTGCGGCGCCATTTCGAGGATGCCGAGGGCGAGTGCTGGCGTATCCTCGAGCGCGGCCTGCCCCTGCCCGCCTACGATCAGTGCCTGAAGGCGAGCCACCTGTTCAATCTGTTGGATGCCCGCGGGGCGATCGGCGTCAGCGAGCGCGCCGGCTACATCGCCCGCGTGCGCGCCCTGGCCAAGGCCTGCTGCGAAGCGTGGCTGCAGACCCAGACCTTGGCCGAGGCACGCTGATGCCCGAACTCCTGGTCGAACTCCTGTCCGAGGAAATCCCGGCGCGGATGCAGGCGGCGGCCGCCGCCAATCTGGCCGAAGCCCTGCGTGGCGCCTTGGCGGCACGCAGCATCGAGGTCGCCGCCGACGCGACCACCACGTTCGCAACCCCGCGGCGGATCGGCCTCGTCATGGCAGGACTGCCCGCGGCCGAGCCGAAGCGCTCGACCCGCCGCCGCGGCCCCCGCGTCGATGCGCCCGAAGCCGCCCAGGCGGGCTTTCGCCGTTCCCTCGACGGCCTCGACTATGCCCTGGAAGAAGTCGCGGAAAAGAAGGGCACCTTCTGGGTGGCGATCGTCGACGAAGGTGGTGCCGCCATCGACACCGTGCTCCAGGCGACCCTCGAAGACCTCCTGCCGCGCTTTCCTTGGCCGAAGTCGATGCGCTGGGGCACGGGCGGCGACGCGCGCTGGGTCCGCCCCCTGCAACGCATGATCTGTCTGGTGGATGGTGCCGTGGTCCCGGTGCGCTTCGCCGGGCTCGTCGCCGGCAACACGACCGTCGGCCATCGCTTCATGGCACCAGCCCCCCTCACCGTGGAGAGTGCCGCCGACCACGCCACCAAGCTTCAGGCCGCCAAGGTCATGCTCCACCCGGCCGAGCGCCACCGCGTCATCGTCGAGGGGGCCCGACGGTTGGCGGCGGCCGAGGACCTGCAGCCGATCGACGATCCAGGGCTGATCGATGAACTGGTCGGCTTGAACGAATGGCCGGTGCCGCTCTTCGGCCGCATCGACGACGTCTTCATGGAACTGCCGCCCGAGGTGCTGACCACCTCGATGCGTACCCACCAGAAATACGTGGCACTCAGCGATGCGGCGGGCCGCCTGGCCCCCCGGTTCGTCGTCGTCGCCAATTTGGCGGCGAGCGACGGCGGTGCCGCCATCGTCGCCGGTAACGAGCGGGTGCTGCGGGCTCGGCTGTGGGACGCACGGTATTTTTGGGACGTGGACCGCAAACAGGGCCTCGACGGCCGCGAGCCCGCCCTCGAGCAGATGGTGTTCCACGCGAGCCTGGGCTCCATGGCCGGCAAGGCCCGGCGCCTGGAGCGGCTGGCCGAGCACCTGGCGCACCGGCTGAACCTGGGAGAGCCCGCCCATGCCGCCCGCGCCGGCCGCCTCGCCAAGGCCGATCTGGTGACGCAGATGGTCGGCGAGTTTCCGGAGTTGCAAGGCATCATGGGGGGCTACTACGCCCGCGCCATGGACGAGCCCGAGGTCGTGGCCGCAGCGATCGGCGGGCATTACGCGCCGCAGGGTCCGAACGACCGCTCGCCGACCGCGCCGACCACGGTCGCGGTCGCCCTCGCCGACAAGCTGGACAGCCTCGCGGGCTTCACCGCCGCCGGCGAGCGGGCGACCGGCTCCAAGGACCCCTTGGGTCTTCGCCGCCTGGCCTTGGGCATCCTCCGTCTGATTTTCGAGAACGATCTTCGTTTGCCGTTGAAGAAGGCCTTCGCCGCCGCCCTCGACGGCTATGGAGCGGCCCTCGATCACGTCGACCGTGTCCAGGTGGCGGACGATCTGATGGGGTTCGTCGCCGACCGGCTCAAGGTGCATCTGCGCGAGGATGGGCTCGGGGCCGATCTGATCGCCGCGGTGTTCGAGGCCAAGCCGGACGACGACGTGGTGCGGTTGCGCGCCAAGGCGCGTGCCGTTGCCGACTTTTTGGCGACGGCCGACGGGGCCGATCTGCTCGCGGCGTATCGCCGCGCCCGCAACATCGTGCGCATCGAAGCGAACAAGGACGGCGGTCCCGTGGCCGGCGAGATCGACGTCGATCGGCTGGAAGATCCGGCCGAACGGGCCTTGCACGCGCAACTCGAACGCGTGGCCGACGAGATCGAAGCCGCGCTCGAAGCCGAACGCTACGTCGAGGCTATGGCCGCTTTGGCTACCTTGCGGGAGGCGGTCGATCGGTTCTTTGAAGGCGTGTTGGTCAATGCGGAGGACAGCGCCGTTCGCGCCAACCGGCTTCGTCTGCTGGCCCGCCTCGGCGGCCTGTTGGACGGTGTCGCCATACTCGATCGGTTGGACGAGCCGCGCTTTGCGGCATGAACCCCAAGGAGGCCATCGGATGACGCAGTGGGTCTATCGCTTCGGTGACGGCACCGCCGACGGCAAAGCGGAGATGAAGACGCTGCTCGGTGGCAAGGGTGCCAACTTGGCCGAGATGGCGAGCTTGGGTCTGCCGGTGCCGTCCGGCTTCACCATCACCACCGAGGTCTGCACGTATTACTACGCGAACGGCAAGACCTACCCGGACGATCTGAAGCAACAGGTCGAGGCCGCGTTGGCCGCGATCGAAAACTCCATGGGGACCAAATTCGGCGACCCGTTGAACCCGCTTTTGGTCTCGGTCCGCTCCGGCGCGCCCTTGTCCATGCCCGGCATGATGGACACCGTCTTGAACCTGGGCCTCAACACGCAAACCGTCGAGGGCTTGGCCGACCGCGCCCAGGATGCCCGTTTCGCCTACGACAGCTATCGCCGCTTCATGCAGATGTACGGCCATGTCGTCTTGGGCGTCGACCACCACCTGTTCGAAGACGCCTTGGAGGCGACCAAGGCCAAGGCCGGCGTCTCGCAGGACACCGACATCTCGGTCGATGCGTTGCGCGCCCTGGTGAAGACCTACAAGTCCATCGTGCAGTCGAACACCGGCGCCCCCTTCCCCGAAGACCCCATGGAGCAGCTTTGGGGGGCGGTCGGCGCCGTCTTCAGCTCGTGGATGACGGCACGTGCGGTGACATATCGCCGCCTGCACGACATCCCGGCCGGCATGGGCACCGCCGTCAACGTGCAGGCAATGGTGTTCGGCAACATGGGCATGACCTCGGCCACGGGCGTGACCTTCACCCGCAATCCCTCGACCGGCGAGCGCGCCTATTACGGCGAGTACCTGGTGAACGCTCAGGGCGAGGACGTGGTGGCCGGCATCCGCACGCCGCAACCGCTGACCCAGGCCATGGCCGGCAGCAGCAATGTCGAGGGCAAGGCGCTCGAAGAGGTCATGCCGCAGGCCTTCGCCGAACTGGTCGCCGTGTTCGAGCGCCTCGAACGCCACTACAAGGACATGCAGGACATCGAGTTCACCGTGGAGCGTGGCAAGCTCTACATCCTGCAAACCCGCAACGGTAAGCGCACGGCACCCGCCGCCCTCAAGATCGCCGTCGGCATGGTCGAGGAAGGCCTCTTGACCCAAGAGGAGGCCATTTCCCGCGTCCAGCCTGCCTCGCTCGACCAGTTGCTGCACCCGACGCTCGACCCGAAGGCGCCGCGCGAGGTCATCACCCGTGGCCTGCCGGCCTCGCCGGGCGCCGTCTCCGGCAAGATCGTGTTCGATGCCGACACCGCCGAACGCCGCGCGGCCGCGGGCGACGCCGTCATCCTGGTCCGCACCGAGACCTCGCCCGACGACATCCACGGCATGCACGCCGCCAAGGGCATCCTCACCTCACGCGGCGGCATGACCAGCCACGCCGCTGTGGTGGCCCGCGGCATGGGCAAGCCGTGCGTCTGCGGTGCGGGCGATCTCGAAGTCCGCGTGCACGACAAGGTGGCCCGGGTCGGCTCCTTGGAGCTGCAGGAAAACGACACCATCACCATCGACGGCGGCGACGGCACGGTCATGCTGGGCCTCGTGCCCACCATCGACCCCGAGTTGAGCGGCGACTTCGCCAAGCTGATGGAATGGGCCGATGCGTCGCGCACCTTGAAGGTGCGAACCAACGCCGAAACGCCCGAGGACGTGCGCACCGCCCTTCGCTTCGGCGCCGAGGGCATCGGGCTTTGCCGCACCGAGCACATGTTCTTCGAGGAAAGCCGCATCCTCGCCATGCGCGAGATGATCCTCGCCGCCGACGCCGAAGGCCGGCGCGCCGCCCTCGCCAAGATCCTGCCGATGCAGAAGGGCGACTTCGTCGAAATCTTCGAGATCATGGCAGGCCTGCCGGTCACCATCCGCCTGCTCGACCCGCCGTTGCACGAGTTCTTGCCGCACAACGACGAGGAAATGCAGAAGGTGGCCGACGCCACCGGCGTACCGCTGGCACGCGTCCAGCGCCGCGCCAACGAACTGCGCGAGGCCAACCCGATGCTCGGCTTGCGCGGCAGCCGCGTTGGGGTGCTGTTCCCCGAGGTCTACGAGATGCAGGCGCGCGCCATCTTCGAGGCCGCGCACGAGGTCGAGCGCAAGTCGGGCGACACGGTGGTGCCCGAGGTGATGGTGCCGTTGATCTCCAGCTCGAAGGAGCTGGAGCTCCTCAAGAAGCGCATCGACGCCGTGGCCGCGACCGTTGCCGAGGAGCAGGGCAAGACCCTGACCTACTCGATCGGCACCATGATCGAAGTGCCGCGCGCCGCCATCCGCGCCGACAAGATCGCCGAGCACGCCGCCTTCTTCAGCTTCGGTACCAACGACCTGACGCAGATGACCTTGGGCCTGTCGCGCGACGACAGCGGTCTCTTCATGGACTCCTATCTGCGCCAGGAGATCTTCGCGGCCGACCCGTTCCAATCGCTCGACATCGAGGGCGTCGGCCGGCTGATCGAGATCGCCCGCGACGGCGGCAGGCGCACGCGACCCGACATCAAGATCGGCATCTGCGGCGAGCACGGCGGTGATCCGGCCTCGATCTTCTTCTGCCAGAAGGCCGGCCTCGACTACGTCTCCTGCTCGCCCTACCGCGTGCCCATCGCGCGCCTTGCCGCTGCCCAGGCGGCGTTGGAGAAGTCCGGCTACTCGACCGCATGAGCCTTCAACTCTACGACTTGAAGCACGGGTCCAAGGCGAACTTGGCCCGTGCCTTGGCCCTGATCGAGGCCAAGGGCGACGACCCTGCCGTCTTGGACCTGCTCGACGAGGCCTTCGCCGATGCCAAGGGCCACGTCATCGGGGTCACCGGCCCGCCGGGGGTGGGCAAGTCCACCCTCGTCTCGGCGCTGATCGGGCGCCTGCGCGAGCGGGGCGAGACGGTCGGCGTCATCGCTGTCGACCCTTCCTCGAAACGCCGCGGTGGCGCGCTTTTGGGCGACCGCACCCGCTTCGTCATCGACCCGGACGATGCCGGTGTCTTCGTCCGCTCGATGGCGGCGCGGGACGAATTGGGGGGGCTCGCGGCCCTCACCATGCCGGCCGTGGTCTTGATGCGCGCCCTGTTCGACCGTGTCATCGTCGAGACCGTCGGCGTCGGCCAGTCCGAAACCGCGATCGGCGACGTCGCCGACACGATCGTGTTCGCCGTGCAGCCGGCCTCGGGTGACAGCCTGCAGTTCATGAAGGCGGGCATTGTCGAAATCCCGGACATTGCCGTCGTCACCAAGGGCGACCTCGGCGGCCATGCCGACCGCGCTGCACGCGAACTCAAGGGGGCGTTGGAACTGGCAACCGACGGCGAGGCCGAACGTATCGCCATCCACGTGGTGAGCGCGACCGAGGGCCGGGGCATCGACGCGCTGATGGTCTCGATCGACCTCCACCGCTCCCGGCTCGGCGGCGCCCGGCAATTGGCCGAGCGCCACGCGGAACAGAGCGGCCTTTGGCTCGCCAAGCGCATCCACGACGTCTTCGGCCGAAGGGGCTTGGCCCGTGCCGGTGCCCGGCTCGAACGGGCGCCGCGGCGGCCTTTTCGCGCCTATGCCGAACTCTCGGCCGTTTTGGACGCGAACGACAAATCGACCCAGGACGGCACCCAGGGGGCCACGGTGGCGGCGTCTGCCTGCAACTGACGCCCCGCGGCTTTGGCCTTGTCCCAGCGGTCCAGGCGGATCAAGGCGAGGCCGATGTCCCCCTGGCGCGAGCGCAGTTCGCCCACTTCCATCTCACCGTCGCGGATGACCGTGCCGGGCTCGGCATCGCCGTCGATGCCCACCGGCAGCAAGCGCTTGCGCACGGTGGCCCGATATTTCATGCGCGCCGTCAGCTCCTGGCCGACGAAACAGCCCTTGTCGAAGGCGACGCCATTGAGCTCGACGAAGCCGTTCTCCAACAGAAGCGCTTTGTCGGGCGCCAGGTCGCGGCTGCCGTCGGGGATGCCCAGCAGCAAACGGAAGCGGTCATAGGCCTCGGGCGTGCTCTCGGCGCAGGTCGCCCGCAAGATCGGCTCGACCACGGCCGGATCACCCCAGACGCGCCAGCCCAACTTGGCCAATCTCGGGTCCACGGCGGCGACGGCAGCGCCATCGGCCGGCAGCGCTGGCGGTGGAGCTTCGGTGTCGAAGACCGCATAGACCGCCAGATCGTCCCGCACCTCGAAGTCGGCCTTGGCCCTCAGCCGGTACAGCAACAGGCGGCGGGCGAAGTCCGCGGCCCGGCTCGCCTCCACGTCCAGCCACAGCTCCAGGCCCCGCTCGACGACGATGAAATCGAACAGATACTTGCCCTGCGGCGTCAGCAGCGCCGCGTAGAGCGGCGTCGTCGGCGACAGGTCGTCGAGATCGTTGCTGATCAGCCCCTGCAACAGGCCCCGAACGTCGGCCCCTGCTGCTGCCACCACCGTCCGGTCCGCAAGCCGCGTCCAACCCGCCATGACGTCCTTCTCCTGGCTTTACCCTGCACATAAGGGGCAGCGTCGTCGGCGCCAAGCCGCCCAGAGGGCCACCTTCGGCGCTTGCCCCGGCGCAAGCACCAAGCTACCCCGCCACGGGTGCGGCAGGGAGGTGCTGATGCAACGGAACGACATCGCGGTCATCGGCTTGGGCTCGATGGGGCTCGGCATGGCGGAGGCGCTCTTGGCCCAGGGGCATCGCGTGGTCGGCGCCGATGTGGCCGAAGCCCGCCGCCACGCCTTCGAGGCGGCAGGCGGGCGGGCCGTCGGCGAGGCCCAAGCGGCCGCCCGCGGCAGCGATGTCGTCGTCGTCGTGGTCGTCAACGCGGCGCAGTTGGAGGCCGTCCTGTTCGAGGCCGGCGTGGTCGAGGCGATGGCGCCGGACGGCGTCGTCATCGCCTCGCCGACCATCGCCCCGGGTGCTGCCAAGGCGCTGGCCCGTCGCGTCGAAGACACCGGCCGCGCCTATCTCGACGCGCCGATCAGCGGTGGGCCGATCAAGGCGAAGGCGGGCGAACTCACCATCATGGCGTCGGGCAGCGACCTTGCCTTCGCCCGCGCCGCTCCCGCCCTCGAGGCCATGGCAGCGACCGTGCATCGCCTCGGCGACACGCCCGGTGCCGGCTCGGCGATGAAGCTCGTCAACCAGCTCCTGGCCGGCGTGCACATCGCCGCCGCCTGCGAAGCCATGGCGCTCGCCATCCGCCTCGGCCTGGAGCCGAAGCAGGTCTACGAGGTCATCAACAGCGCCGCCGGGGCGTCCTGGATGTGGACCAACCGCGTGCCCCACATCCTGGAGGGCGACTACAGCCCGGCCAGTGCGGTCGACATCTTCACCAAGGATTTGGGCCTGGTGACCGATACCGGCCGCACCACCAACCTGCCGACACCGCTCTCCGCCCAGGCCCTGCAGCTGTTCTTGATGACCGCGGCGATGGGAATGGGGCCTGATGACGACACCTCGGTCGTGCGCCTCTACGCCCAGCTCGCGGGTCTCACCTTGCCGGAGCCACGGCCGTGAGCGGCCCCCGGATCGGTGCCGTCGCCGACGACTATACCGGGGCCACCGACCTCGCCTCGATGTTTGCCCGCGCCGGGATGCGCACGGCGCAGGCGATCGGCACGGGCGGGCTGGCGGCGCTGGACCTCGGCGCCCTGGATGCCGTCGTGGTCGCCCTCAAGACCCGGTCGATCGCGGTCGCCGACGCCGTGCAGCAGAGCCTCGACGCCGCCACGGCACTGCGAGCGCACGGCGCGCGCCAGCTCTACTTCAAATATTGTTCGACCTTCGATTCGACGCCGGCGGGCAATATCGGCCCGGTCGCCGACGCCCTCGCCGCGCTGGTGGAGGCCGGCCAAGTGCCCTTCTGCCCCGCTTTCCCCGAGAACGGCAGGAGCGTGCATCGCGGCCATTTGTTCGTTGGCGACGCGCTGCTCAACGAGAGTGGGATGGAGCATCACCCGCTGACGCCGATGACCGACCCCAATCTGGTCCGCTGGCTGCAGCGCCAGACGACCACACCGGTCGGTCTGCTGCGCGCCGACGTCCTGCGGCAGGGGGCAGACGCGGCCCAGCGTGCCCTCGCTCCGACCGATGCCCGCTTCGTCATCACCGACGCGGTTACCTTCGAGGACATCCTGGTGACCGCCGAGGTGTTTCAGGAGGCCCCCCTGGTCACCGGCGGCTCGGCCCTGGGCCTCGCACTCGGCCAGCTGTGGCAGCGTGAGCGCGGGCGTGCGGTCGTCGATGCGGCGGCGCTCACCCCGAAGCCCGGCCGGGCGGCGATCCTCGCCGGCAGTTGCTCGACGATGACCCTAGCGCAGATCGCGGCCTTCGGCGGGCCGCGGCATCAACTCTCGGCCGAGGCTGCGGTGACGGACGGCGAGCCGACCGTGGCGCGGGCCTTGGCCTGGAGCGACGCACAAGGCGACGGCCCGTTCCTGATCCATGCTTCGGCCGCGCCCGACGCGGTCAAGGCGGCGCAGGCGCTCCATGGGGTGGAACGCGTTGGCCACGCCATCGAGGCGGCGATGGCCAAGCTCGGACGCGCACTGGTCGAGCGCGGCGTCACCCGGCTGATCGTTGCCGGTGGCGAGACCTCGGGCGCGGTGACCCAGGCCTTGGGCGTCGAAGCCTTGCACATCGGCCCCGAGATCGCCCCCGGCGTGCCCTGGACCCAGGTCGTCGGCGGTCCCGCCGAAGGCCTTTGTCTCGCCCTGAAATCCGGCAATTTCGGCGCCGTCGACATGTTCGACAGCGCCTTCGGGCTGCTTTGAGCCGTTTGCTACCAAGGTCTCGAGACGAACGTCAAATATGCCGCAACCCCTTGAAAACAAACTCGAAAATCGACTTCTGGGTTCGTTTTGACGCACGGCTTTTGCGCAGCGCCGCCCCCTCCTCCTACACCCTCAATCTACACGATTTAGGCTTTGCGTCCTAGTCACCCCAATACCCCCCAACCGGCAACGGCACCGCCGTTGCCCGGGGGTCTTAGGGGGCCAAAAGCCCCCTAACCCTTCTCTTCCCTTCTCTTCCCTTCTCTTTTCTTCCCTGGCCTGGCCTGGTCTCACCGCCGCCTGATCCGCACCGGCTGGGGTTCGAGCCTGCGGCCGTGGGCGATGAGGGCGAGTGCCGAGGCGTTCATGGCGATGACGTAGAGGATGGCCGGGACCATCAGGGCCGGGGCGCCGAGCACGGTGCCGCCGAGGAAGAGGGCAAGGGCTACGTTCTGCAGGCCGCATTCGACGCCGAGGGTGATGGTGGCGCGGGCGCCGAGGCCCGTGAGGCGGCCGAGGGCGAAGCCGAGCGAGATGGCGGCGAGGTTGAAGGCCAGCACGGCGGGGCCGACGCTGAGCCAATGCGTTTCCACCACGGCCCAGTCGCCGGAGAAGGCGAGGACGACGATGAGGGCGAAGACGAGGGTGGCGAGTTGGCGGGCCGGGACCAACAGTGCGTCGGCCAGGCGCGGTTGCAGGGCGCGGAGCGTCATGCCGACGCCCATCGGGATGGCGGTGACGAGGAGCACGGCGCGAACGGTGTCGAACAGCGGCAAGCGGTCGGGCAGGCCGAGTGCGCCGTCGAAGACGACGACGGCCAGCGCCAAGACGAGCGGGATGGTGACGACGCCGAGGGTGGTGGAGAGGGCCGTCAGCACCACCGAAAGGGCGGCGTCGCCTCTGGCCAGCACGGTGATGAAGTTGGAGGTGACGCCGCCCGGCACGCAGGCCACCAGGACGAGACCGATGGCGGCGAGCGGCGGCAGGGCGAAGGCCCAGGCGATGAGGAAGGCCGCGGCCGGCAACAGCAGCATCTGCCCGGCGAGCCCGGCGGCGACGGCGAGCGGCTGGTGGCGCAAGGCGCCGAAGTCCCGCCAGCCGAGCCCGAGGCCGACCGCCCCCATGATGAAGGCCAGGCCCAAGGGGATGAAGATCGACGTCACGTATTGGTCCACCCATGCAGCCGGCCGAGGGCCCAGCGACGATCGAGCCTAGCGAACGCGGTCGGGCCTGACCTTTAGCTGGATCAAATCGGCGGGCGGCGCGCTTCGACTTTGGCCTTTGCTCAGCCGCAGAGCCACAAGACGAGCGCCATCACGGCCACATAGAGCAGTTGGAAGCGGCCGGTCTGCATGAGGAAGCGGTTCAGCCGGCGGTCCACCGGCGTGGCGGCGAAGGCGCTGGCCAGCCACGAAGCCGTCAGCACGAGCGCCCCGGTCCCGAGCCACGCCGCAGCGCAGTCGGGGCGGAGTGCCAGGGGGGCAAGGGCCGCGAGCCCCAACAGGCCGGCGTAGAGGCGGCGGGTGTGGCCAACGCCCAGGCGAATGGCCAGGGTTTTGCGGCCCGAGCGGCTATCGCTCAGGCGGTCGCGGTGGTTGTTGACCAAGAGGACGGCGGCTGCCGGCAGGCCCGTAAAAAGGCCCAAAAGCCACACCTCCGAAGGGGCTGTGGCGGCGTGCAGCCAGACGGTGCCGACCACCGCGAAGACGCCGAAGAAGGCGAGGACCAGCGCCTCGCCCAAGGGCGTTGCCGAGAGCGGCAACGGGCCGGCCGAATAGGCGAGCCCCAGAGCGATCGCGGCCGTGCCGAGGAGCAGGATCGGCCAGCCGCCGATGGCGACGAGAACGGCACCGAGTGCCGCTGCCAGCGCGAAGGACCCAAGGGCCGCCCGCCGCACGCTTCGCCCGCTGAGCCAGCCGGCAGCGGTCGCCCGTCTGGGCCCGAGCCTCGCCCCGTCGTCGACCCCGTGCTCGGCGTCGAGGGCGTCGTTCCACAAGTTCGTGCCGACCTGAATGGCGACGGCGGCGAGGGCCGCGAGCAGCAGCACCTCGACGCGAAACGGGCTGCCCGTGGCCAGCACCCAAGCCGTGCCCATCAACACCGGGGCCAGGGCGAGGCTCAGGGTCTTGGGGCGAAAGGCCCGCCACCACACCGCCTGGCGGCTGGGCTCGACGCGGCTCAACGCATCCATCAGCAGGAATCGGCCGGCCGCAGCGCCGTATGGACGACGGCGATGCCGAAGGCCAGGCGCTGTTGGTGTTCGACGACGAAGCCGGCTCGGCGCAGCGCCGCGGTGACGGCCGCTTCATCGGGAAAGGCCTGGATCGACTGCGCCAAATAGCGATAGGCGCCGGGCCTGCCTGTGACCACGCCGCCGAGGAGCGGCAACAGCCAGGCCGAGGCCCCGCGATAGAGCCCGCGCAGCCATCGGTCGGGGGTGGAGAACTCCAACAGGTGCAACCGCCCCCCAGGCCGCAGCACCCGATGCACCTCGGCGAGGCCCGCCTCCGGCCGGGTGAAGTTCCGCAGCCCGAAGGCGAGCGTCACCGCGCCGAGGCTCCGGTCGCGAAAGGGCAACGCCTCGGCGGCAAGGGCGACGGCAGGCTGGTTGCCATGCCGGCGTCGATCCACCGCCAACATCGCCGTGCTCGGATCGCCATTGACCACGTCGAGGCCGCGCCGCCGCAGCCGGGCCGCGACGTCGCCGGTGCCGCCCGCCAGGTCCAAGACCACGCCATCGGTCGCGACGGCCGCCGCCAGCCGCGCCTTCCACCGCCGGTGCAGCCCGAAACTCATCAGATCGTTGGCCACGTCGTAGCCAGGAGCGATCCCCTGAAAGACGTCGCGAATGCGCGCTTCGCGTTCCCCCGGCGCCACCGCACGCCGGCCATAGGTACGGCCCAGACGCACCAGCGCGTCGGTGTCGGCGGAAGCGGTCGCGGCCGTGTTGCGGCTCGTGGGCAAGGCGGTCCTCACAGAGATCGAAGGATCAGCTAGCAGCCGTGACCCCGGCTGGCGATGCCCCATATAGACGACGCACCGCCGCATTCGCGCCGCATGGGAACCCCCAGCCGGCGACAGGCGTTCGAGGAACAACATCCGGAGGGGAAAACATGGCGCGCATTCGGTCCCGGTTCTATCCAAGCCTCGTCGCCAGTGGCGCAATTGCCGGATTGATCGGCGCGGCCGTCCCGGCCACCGCCGCCAGCTATTCCATCGAAACGGTGGCCTCGGGCCTCGAGCACCCCTGGGGCATGGCCTTTTTGCCCGACGACGACCGCATGCTGGTGACCGAGCGGCCGGGCCGGCTCCTGTTGATCGACCGACGAAGTGGCGAGAAGCAGGAAATCGAAGGCGCACCCGAGGTCGATGCCCGCGGTCAAGGCGGGCTCCTGGACGTGTTGCTGCATCCCCGCTTCACCGAGGACCCCTGGGTCTATCTGACCTGGGCCGGCCGTGACGACCGCGGCCTTACGGCGACCTATGTCGGCCGCGGCCGCCTCGACCTCGAAGCGGGGGAGCTGATCGACTTCGAGATCCTCTTCGTCGCTGGCCCGCACGTCGATTCCCGCGCGCACTACGGCTCGCGGTTGGTGTTCGACGCCGACGAACACCTCTTCGTCACCGTTGGCGACCGCAACTTCAAGAACTTCGGCCCCGAACACCCGTCGCAGAACCCAGGCAACTACATCGGCACCACGCTGCGGCTCAACGCCGACGGCAGCGTGCCTTCGGACAACCCGTTCGTCGGCGATCCGAATGTGCGGGACGCCATTTTCTCCTACGGCCACCGCAACAGCCAGGGCATGACCATCCACCCCGAAACCGGCGAACTCTGGCAGAACGAACACGGCGAGAACAAGGGCGACGAGGTCAACGTCATCGTCGCCGGTGGCAATTTCGGCTGGCCCTTGGCGCATTACGGCCACCGTTACGGCACCGGCATCCCCTTTGCCACCACGCCGCACGAGCACCCGGACACCATCCCGCCCGTACACTGGTGGCCCTACGAAGCGCCCGAGAACTTTCCACCCTCCGGCTTCGTCTTCTACTTCGGCGAGGCCTTCCCCGAATGGCAGGGCAACGCCCTCATGGGCAACCTCCGCCACCAGTTCCTCGGCCGCTTCACCGTCGACGGCCACGACCTCGAACTCAGCGAGCGCCTGCTCGACGGCCAAGGCTGGCGCATCCGCGACGTCGCCGTCGCCCCCGAAAACGGCTTCGTCTACGTCCTGGTCGACGCCCGAGACGCGCCCATGATCCGCCTGGTACCGAACGACGAACGGAGCTGACGGAAGAAAAGAAGAAAGGAAGGAAAGAAGGAAGGGAAGGAAGGGAAGGACGCAGGGGGCTTTTGGCCCCCCGCACCCCCCGAGCGACGGCTACCGCCGTCGCCAGTTGGGTGTGGATGATCGGCCGTTCAGAACGTTGCCCGCTGCCGGGCGGCGGCGGCAGCGGGGACGTCGCCCAGGCCCTCCAGGGCTTCCGCATATTTCAGCCAACCGCCGTGGCCGTGTTCGCGCAGTACGATGCGCTCGCCGGCAAGGCTCCGCGCCAGATCGAAACGGCCGCCGCGCAGCGCACTCTCCAACAGCATCAGGTGGAACAGATCGCGCTGCGCGTGGCTGCCGCCGAGCGGGACGAGGTCGTCCTTGAGCGGCAACAGCAAATCGATGCAGCGCGGAAAATCGCCCGCGTAGAAGGCGGCAACGCCATGGCAGACCGGCAGCACGTAATCGCGCAGGCGCCGTGCTTCCTCGCCGGGCGCCGAGGCCAGGGCCTGCAGCGAAGCCAAATGGCGCTGCGCCTCGGGCCGCCCCTCACGCGCCAACGGCACGATGGTGTGGACATCGGTGAAGGCCATCTGGTGATTGTCGGCCCAAGACGCCGCCCGTTCGGCGAGACTGGCCCAACGGCTGCCGGCGTCGCCGCCCATGAACTCGATCCGGGCAAGCAGGGACGCGCAGTTCTGGATGTCGATGTAGAACAGGTCGGGCCCCGGATCGACCGAGCGGTCGTAGAGGTCGAGCGCCGCGTCCAGCTCGCCGCGCTCGAAGTGGAAGAGTGCCTTGTGCCACCAGATGTGGGTGCGCATGGCGGCGCGGTCCGCCCAGCGGTCGGGCGCGAAGTCGAGCCAAGAGAGCCCCTCGCCGTGTCGGCCCTGCATCTCCATGACGTGCGCGACGGCGTGGATCGACCACATGTCCTCGCCGTTCAACGCCACGGCACAGCGCCCCAACCGTTCGGCCGTGGCATAGTCGCCCAATTCCTCATGCCCGAAGGCCGCCATGCCGAGCACGTCGCCGTAGCGGGGCACATGCTCGTCCCAAGCCGGCAACGCCCGCACGACGACGTTGCGCATCCGCCGCGGCGTGCCGAGCCAAAAACTCTGAAAATGCGCGAGCCGCAGCGCCAACAGGTCGAGCGGATGGGCGACCAGGATGTCCTCCCAAATGCGGCAGGCGCGCTGCGCCGCACCCCCCACCCACGCCTGCAACGCGGCCAGGTGCATCCGCTCGCGCCGGCTCAGATGATCGCCCGCATGCGCCTCGGCCGCCTCCAGCGCCTTTCGCGCATCGACCACACCCTCGGGCGTGCCCCGCGCCATCATCAGATAGCCCACGAGCACGCGCCCCATGACGAATTCGGGGTCGGCACCGAGCAATCCCTTGATCGCCGGACCGATCCGCAACCGGTACTCGAGATAGCAGTGCAGCACGTCGTCGAACGCCCGCACCGCCGCCTCGCTGGTCGTCGTCAGGCCAAGCCCCCGCTCGTCGGCAATCATCCGGCTCACTCCATCTCCATAGGAAGGAGCTAGGGGGCTTTTGGCCCCCTAGGACCCCCAAGCAGCGGCTGCGCCGCTGCCACTTGAAAAGTTGCGAAACCGATGGTGGGACGCGCTGGCGCGTCCCACCATCGGTTTCGCCGGGGGTTTCCAAGGGGGCCTAAAGCCCCCTTGGCTTCCACCTTCCTTGGGGGGCCTAAAGCCCCCTTGGCTTCCACCTTCCTTGGGGGGCCAAAAGCCCCCTGGCTGCCTTCTCCACCCCTTCGACTGGCCGCCGACCATCGACGCCCGCATCGCTTTGGTCTAAGTCGCGGCTCGGACTTTGGACGGGACCTCCATGGGCTTCAATTGCGGTATCGTCGGATTGCCGAACGTCGGCAAGTCGACCCTCTTCAATGCGCTGACCAACACGGCGGCGGCGGCGGCGGCGAACTATCCCTTTTGCACGATCGAGCCGAATGTCGGGCGGTTGCCGGTGCCGGACCCGCGGTTGGACGTTTTGGCCAAGCTCGGGAAATCGGCGAAGGTCATTCCGACGCAGTTGGAGATCAAGGACATCGCGGGTCTCGTGCGCGGGGCGTCGAAGGGCGAGGGCTTGGGCAACAAGTTTTTGGGCGCCATCCGCGAGGTGGACGCCGTGTTGCACGTGTTGCGTTGCTTCGAGGACGACGACGTCACCCATGTCGAGGGCGGGGTGGATCCGTTGCGCGATGCCGAGCTGATCGAGACCGAGTTGCTGTTGGCGGACATCGAGAGCCTGGAGCGGCAAAAGGAGAGCCTGATCAAGCGCGTGCGGGGGCAGGACAAGGAGGCCAAGGCGCGGCTGGAGCTCTTGGAGCGGGTGCTGGGGCCGATGCAGGACGGCACGCCCGCGCGGCGGCTGGCACTCTCGGCCGACGAGCGCGGGCTGTTGAAGGGCTTCAACCTGTTGACGGACAAGCCCCTGCTCTACGTGCTCAACGTCGAGGAGGCGTCGGCTGCGACCGGCAATGCGCTGAGTGCGAAGGCGGCGGCGATGGCCGAGGTGCAAGGGGCGCGCTCGGTCGTGGTGGCGGCGGCGATCGAGGCCGAGCTCTCCGGCCTCGAGGGCGAGGAACGCGCCGAGTATCTGGCGAGCCTCGGGCTCGACGAGCCGGGGCTGAACCGGGTGATTCGCGAAGGCTACGGGCTGTTGGGCCTGCTCACCTTTTTCACCGTCGGGCCGAAGGAGGCGCGGGCTTGGACCACGCACCAGGGCGCCACGGCACCCGAGGCGGCGGGCGAAATCCACACCGACTTCCAAAAGGGCTTCATCGCCGCCGAGACCGTCGCCTACGCCGACTACGTCGCCTGCGGCGGCGAGCAGGGGGCGAAGGAAGCGGGCAAGCTCCGCCTCGAGGGCCGCGACTACGTGGTCAAGGACGGCGACGTGTTTCACTTCCGCTTCAACGTCTGACGGACACCGGCCCGACC
>RECO01000071.1 GCA_007694015.1 Geminicoccaceae bacterium | reverse complement strand
GCCTGGCTGTCGGTGTTGGCGACCAGGAATTCCACACCTTCCAGGTGCGACGCGATCATGTTGTTGACCGCGTTGCCGCCGGCGCCGCCGACACCGATGACCGTGATCTTGGGCTTCAGTTCGTGGGTCGTCTGAATGCTCAGGTTAAGGGTCATGCTCTTCTCCTCGTCACCCCGTAAACGTCAACGTCGGCTAGGCCCCTGCCCGGCCGTCTCAAGTCACGCCCAGGCTCTCGCGGAGCCACTGGCCGACGCGCTCGAAAGGTTTGCCCAAGGCGGACGGCTGCGGCCGCTTGGGCGCGTAGCCGATGCCGCCGTCATGGCCGGCGACCAGCGCCAAGGCACCGCTCGCCGCCGCGGCCGGCGGGTCGCTCCAGCCGTCCAGCACGTCGGGCCGGCCGATCCGCACCCCGCTCGCCGACAACACCTGCATGGCAAGGTCGATCAGGCCTTCCTGCTGGGCGCCGCCGCCGGTCAACACCACACCCCGCCGCGCCGCCGCCTGGACGGCGACCGGCGCATGGATCAACTGGTCGCTCACCGCCTCCAGAATGGCGGTGCTGACCGGCCGCAGGATGTCGGTGAGCCGCCGCTTCGGCACCTCGACCGTGTCGAGCGAGGAGAACGCGTCCAAGGGCGTGATCTCGACCGTCTCGATCGCGTCGCAGGCGCGCTCCTCGACCGACGCGTCCAGGTTCTTCAGCCGCTCCGCCGTCGCCTGGCTGACGTTCAGGCAGGCGGCCAACTCGTCGGTCAGTTGATCGGCGCCGAACGGTACGGCCGCCACGAACTGCAACTGGCCGTGATGGAAGACGGCGAGCGAGGTCGTCCGCGCCCCGCAGTCGACCACCATGACACCGCGTTCCGCCTCGTCCTTGGTGATGCAGGCGAGCGCCGCCGCATAGGGCGCCACCACCACCGTCTCGAGTTCCAGATGGCAGCGCTCCAGGCAGCCCCCGAGCTGGCGCAGCGGCCGTTCGGCGACACCCACCAGATGCGCCCGCACCGTCAGCCGGCGGCCGGGCACGCCCGTGACGTCCCTGACCTCGGGCCCGCCGTCGAGGGCGAGCCCCAAGGGCACGGCGTGCAGGATGGAAAACCCGTCGGCGGTCATCGCCTCGCCGGCATGGCGCAAGGCCTCGGTGACGTCGCGGCGCGTCACCGGCCGGCCCTCCAGGCTGACCTCGACCTTGACGTAGCCGGACGCCGGCGCACCACCGGCGAAGGTCACGGCGATGCGGCGCAGCCGTTCGTCGGCCATGCGCTCGGCTTCGTCGATCACCGCGCGCATCGCCGCTTCGGCGGCGGCTGCGTTCACCACCTCGCCCGCCTCGAACCCGTCCGCCGCCTGATGGCCGGCGCCGAGCAGCTCGAACCGCCCGCTCGTGCCGAGCCGCACGATGTAGCAGCAGAGCTTGCGGCTGCCGACGTCGAGCAGGCCGAAGGGCCGGCCGGCGCGCAACCGCCGCTCGACCAGGCCGGTCCACATCCGGGGCGGGCGGCGCAGGCTCATGTCGCCCCCCGCGTGGCTGCGGCGGCGGGCTGCACCCGTGGCCAGGGGGTGACCACGACACGGTCGGCGACCCTGAGATCGATCACCGCCACCGCTCGGCCGAACAGGTCCATTTCGCGCTCCACGGCAATGAGCCGGGCGACCGCCTGGGCGGTATCCCCCGGCGGCAGCTCGACGGTGACGCCCGGCTGAAAGCGCAGCCGCCAGCGCTCCGCCGGCAGCCGCTCCAGGCGCTCCAGGCGGGCGAGAAGATCGGGGGCGGCGGCCAGCGCCTGGATCAGCGCCGGCGCTTCGGCCGGGGCGTCGTCGCCGACCAGACGCGGCAGGTGCAGATGATCGGCGAGGCGGTCGGTTGCCACCGGCAGACCGCTGGCGGCGACCAGCGCCGGGCCGTCATGGCCGAACCACAGGCCCAAGGGGCGGTGTTCCTTGATCTCGACGACGAGCCGGTCGGGCAGTTGCCGGCGCACACTCGCCCGCTCGACCCAGCCGAGCGTTTCCAGCCGAGCGCGCGCCTCGTGGACGTCCAGCTCGAAGAGCGGCATGCCGGGCCGGAGGTTCAGGGTTTCCTGCACCGCGCGCACGTCGAGCTGGGCTGCACCGTGCAGCTCCAATTCCACGAGCACGAGCCCGGCTTCCCGTTGCAGCGTGAGCTTGAGCTGGTGGGCGAGGGTGGGCCACCAGGGGGTGCCGGCCGCGAGCACGACGGCGACCAGTGCTGCGGCCTTCCACGGCCCCGGCAAGCGCAGCCGCCGCCAGGGCGCGTAGGGGCGGCGCTCGACGTGGCGGCGGGCGGCGCGCAGGTTCACCGGTCGCACGACGCATCCTCCACCAGACGGACGACCAGCTCGTCGAAGCCGATGCCGACATGCGCCGCCTGCTCGGGGACGAGCGAGAGCGGCGTCATGCCGGGCTGGGTGTTGACCTCCAAGATGAACAGCCCGGCTTCGCCCCGGGCCGGATCGAAGCGGAAATCGGCCCGGCTGACGCCGCGGCAGCCGAGGATCGCGTGGGCGCGGGCCGACCAGTCCATGACCGTTTGGAACACCGCCTCCGGCAGGGGGGCCGGGACCAGGTGGTCGGCGATGCCGGCGGTGTATTTGGCGCGGTAGTCGTAGAAGCCTTCGCGCGGGCGGATTTCGGTGACGGTCAGCGGCTGGCCGTCGAGCACGGCGCAGGTCAGCTCGGCACCGGCCACGAACCGCTCGACCAACAGGGCCTCGCCGGCCTGGGCCTCGGCGTTCGGGCGGAGCCGCGGATCGTCCAGGTCCTCGATCACCAGGACGCCGACGCTGGAGCCCTCGGCGGCGGGCTTGACCACGAAGGGCGGCGCCATGACGTTGCCCGTGGCGATCGCATCGAGCGTGGCGAGCTTGCCCTCCGGCGCGCTGAGGCCGTGTTGGGCGAAGATCTCCTTGGCCGTGGGCTTGTGCATCGCCACCGCCGAGGCGCGCACGCCGGAATGGGTGTAGGGGATGCCCATGATCTCCAACAGGCCCTGCACACAGCCATCCTCGCCGAAGCGGCCGTGCAGCGCGTTGAAGCAACTATCCGGGCGACACGCAGCGAGCCGCTCGGCGAGGTCGGGGCCGACGTCGATCCGGCTCACCCGATAGCCGCGGCGCGCCAGCGCGTCGGCGCAGGCGGCACCCGAGGTCAACGACACCTCGCGTTCGGCGGAGCGACCCCCCATCAACACGGCGACGTGCCGGCTCATGGGCGCCCCACCCGTTCGATTTCCCAGTGGAGCTCGACCCCGCTCGTGGCGCGCACCCGCTCGCGCACGGTCTCGCCCAGGGCTTCGACGTCGGCGGCGGTGGCGTTGCCGGTGTTGACCAGGAAGTTGCAGTGCTTGGTGTCGACCATCGCTCCGCCGTGGCGCAGCCCCCGGCAGCCGGCCGCATCCACCAGCTGCCAGGCGCGCCCGCCTGCGGGGTTCTTGAAGGTGCTGCCGCCGGTCGCGACCTGCAGCGGCTGGGCGGCGGCGCGCTCGGCCTTGATCGCCTCCATCCGCGCCTTGATGGCGGCCGGATCGCCCGCTTCGCCCTGGAAGGTGGCTTCGACCACGATCCAGTCGGCCGGCAGGTCCGAGTGGCGGTAGGTGAGGCCGAGGTCGGCCGCAGGCACCTCGTGCAGCGTGCCCGAACGGTCGACGGCGCGGACCCGGACCAGCCGGTCCTTGGTCTCGCCGCCGAACGCACCCGCGTTCATGCGCACGGCCCCACCGATGGTGCCGGGGATGCCGACGAAGAATTCGAGCCCGGCGATGCCGGCCTGGGCGGCGGCGACGGCGACGCTCCGATCCAGCGCCCCGGCCTCGGCGATCACCTGCTCCCCCTCGGTGTGGATGCGGTTGAGCACGCCGCCGAGGCGGATCACGACGCCGGGCACACCGCCGTCGCGGATCAGCATGTTGGAGGCAACCCCGACGGGCAGGACCGCAACGTCCTCCGGCAGGGCCAGGAGGAACGCCTGGAGATCGGCGACGTCGGCCGGCTTGAACAAGACCTCGGCCGGGCCGCCGACGCGAAACCAGACCCAGGGCGCCATGGCGGCCTTGGGCTCCAGCTTGCCGCGCACGGCGGGCAGACGGGCCAAAAGCTCGCTCATGGCTCGAGCGCCTCCAGCTGCGCCGGCAGCGCGTTGGCCCATTGGGTGATGGTGCCGGCACCGAGGCAGACGACCAGGTCGCCCTCGGCCACGAGCTGATCGAGGGTTTGGGCGAGGCCGTCGGGGCCCGCGATGGCACGGGCGTCGCGGTGGCCGCGGTCGCGCATGCCCTGGACCAGGGCCGTGTGGTCGATGCCGGCGATCGGGGCCTCGCCCGCGGCGTAGACCGGGGCCACCAGCACCGTGTCGGCGCCGTTGCAGGCGGTGCAGAAGTCGTCGAACAGGTCGCGCAGGCGGGTGAAGCGGTGCGGCTGCAGGACGGCCACGACCTTGCCGGCACTCGCCTGCCGCGCGGTGTCGAGGACGGCGCGGATTTCGACCGGGTGATGGCCGTAGTCGTCGACGACGGTGACACCCCTGGCGATGCCGGTGACGGTGAAGCGGCGCTTGACGCCGCCGAACTCGGCGAGCGCTTTGCGGATGGTTGGGACCGGCAGCTTCAGGCGGTGGCCGACGGCGATGGCGGCGAGCGCGTTCTGCACGTTGTGCCGGCCGGGCATGGCGAGGCGCAGGTCGTGCAGGGTGGTGGGGGCACCGCCGTTGCGGATCACCACGTCGAAGGTGGTGCCGAAGGGATCGATGCGCAGATCGAAGGCGCGCACGTCGGCCTGCGGGTTGAAGCCGTAGGTCACCACCTTGCGGTCGGTGATGCGGCCCAACAGGCCCTGCACCTCGGGATGGTCGAGGCAGAGGGTGCAGAGACCGTAGAACGGCACCCGCTCCAAAAAGCGCAGGAAGGTGGCCTTCAGCGCCTCGAACGACCCGTAGTGGTCCAGGTGCTCGGGGTCGATGTTGGTGACGATGGCGATGGTGGCGGGCAGGCGCACGAGCGTGCCGTCGCTCTCGTCGGCCTCGACCACCATCCAGTCGCCGGCGCCGAGCCGGGCGTTGGTGCCGTAGGCGTTGATGATGCCGCCATTGACCACCGTCGGGTCGAG
>RECO01000072.1 GCA_007694015.1 Geminicoccaceae bacterium | reverse complement strand
TCGGGCGTCAGCTGCGGTGCCGGGCTGTAGGCGCCCATGCCGCCGGTATTGGGGCCAGTGTCGCCCTCGCCGATGCGCTTGTGGTCCTGGGCCGTACCCAACACCAAGGCGTGGCGGCCGTCCGCGAGCGCGAACAGGCTGACCTCCTCGCCGAGGAGGCACTCTTCCAGCACCACACGCGCACCGGCCGCACCCAGCGCACCCCGGAACATGTCACCGATCGCGGCTTTCGCCTCGGCCACGGTGGTGGCGACGACGACGCCCTTGCCCGCGGCAAGGCCGTCCGCCTTGACCACGATCGGCGCGCCACGGGCCTCGACGTGCGCCAACGCTGCGGCTTCGTCGTCGAACACGGCGAACTCGGCCGTAGGGATGCGGTGGCGCGCGCAAAAGGCCTTGGCGAAGGCCTTGGAGCTTTCCAGCTGGGCGGCGGCGCGGCTAGGCCCGAACGCCTTGACGCCGGCCGCCTCCAGCGCGTCGACCAAACCCGCCGCCAGAGGGGCTTCGGGACCGACCACCACCAGGTCGATCGCGTTCGCCTTGGACCAATCGACGAGGCCAGCCACGTCGGTGGCTCCAAGCGGCACCAGCGTGGCCAGTTCGGTCATACCGGGATTGCCGGGGGCGGCGAACAGGGCGGTGACCAGGGGCGAAGCCTCCAGCGCCCAGACCAGCGCATGCTCCCGCCCACCGCTGCCGACCACCAACACCCGCATCCCGAAGCTCCGATCTGGCCAGCACCGGCCTTGCCTGCCCACGGCCGATGGCTTTAAGCCACGCCGGAGCAGACGAGAAGGGTCGAGCATGACGACGACGGCACGGATCGCGGTTCTGGGGGCGAGCGGCTACACGGGTGCGGAGACCATCCGCCTGGCGCTGGGCCACGGCGGGCTCGAACTCGCCTATCTCACCGCCGACCGCCAAGCCGGGAAGCCCCTCGCCGCCGTCTTCCCGCACCTGACCGAGGCAGGGCTGCCGAACCTCGTCAAGATCGACGACGTGCCGTTCGACCAGGTCGACGCCGTCTTCTGCTGCCTGCCGCACGGCACCACCCAGGAGGTGATCCGGGGCTTGCCCGCGCACCTGAAGGTGGTCGACCTGTCCGCGGACTTTCGCCTCCGCGACCCCGCCCTCTACCAGCAATGGTACGGCCACGCCCATGCGGCCCCGGCACTGCAGGAAGAGGCGGTCTACGGGCTGACCGAACTGCACCGCGACGCGGTCCGCAACGCGCGTCTGGTCGCCAATCCGGGCTGCTATCCCACATCAGCCCAGCTCCCCCTGGTGCCGCTGTTGGCAGCGCAGGCGATCGAGCGCGACGGAATCGTCATCGATGCGAAATCCGGCGTGACCGGGGCCGGGCGCTCCTTGCGCGAGGATCTGCTGTTCACCGAAGTCAGCGACGGTTTTCACGCCTACGGCATCGGCAACCACCGCCACCTGCCGGAAATCGAGCAGGGCCTCACCGATGCGGCCGGCGAAGCCATTCACGTCCGCTTCACGCCGCACCTCCTGCCGATGAACCGCGGCATTCTCGCCACCACCTATGTCCGCCTCGGCTCGGGTGTGCGGGTGGCGGACCTGGCGCAGATCCTGGGCGAGGCCTATGCCGGCGAGCCGTTCGTCGCCCTGCGCAACGGCGGCAAGGCGCCCGCCACCCGGGAGGTGCGCGGGACCAATCGCTGCCTGATCTCGGTCCATGCCGACCGGATCGAGGGCTGCGCGATCCTCGTCTCGGTGATCGACAACCTGGTCAAGGGGGCGGCGGGCCAAGCCGTGCAGAACCTGAACCTCATGCTCGGCTTCGAGGAAACCACGGGCCTTCAGGCGACGGCGACTTTTCCGTGACCGAGCTGGCCGTCGGCATCGCCGACGTCGAGGCGGCGGCCGACCGTATCCGCGGCCGTGTCGTCGACACGCCGTGCATCGTTTCGGAGACCCTCTCCGAAATCCACGGCTGCCGGCTGATCTTGAAGTTCGAGAACCTCCAATACACCGCCGCCTTCAAGGATCGGGGTGCGTGCAACTGCCTGCTGCAGCTCGACGACGCGGCCAAGGCCAAGGGCGTGATCGCGGCATCCGCCGGCAACCACGCCCAGGCGGTGGCGCACCATGCGCGGCTCCAGGGGATCAAGGCGGTCATCGTCATGCCCCGCCACACCCCGTTCGTGAAGGTGGCCAACACCGAACGGCTGGGGGCCCGGATCGTCCTCGAAGGCGAGACCGTCGACGACGCCATGGCCCATGCCCGAACGCTGGCGGCGGCAGAAGGCTACACGCTCATCCACCCGTTCGACGACGCCCGCGTCATCGCCGGCCAGGGCACCATCGGCCTGGAGATGATGACCGCCTTTCCCGAACTCGACGTGCTGGTGGTGCCGATCGGCGGCGGCGGCCTCATCAGCGGCATCGCCATCGCCGCCAAGCACGCCAACCCCGACCTCCGGATCATCGGCGTCGAAGCGGCACTCTACCCCTCGGTGCAGCGGCTCCGCGACGGCCTGCCGGCGGCCGCCGGCGGCGCGACCATCGCCGACGGCATCGCCGTCAAGCAGCCGGGCAAGCTGACCCTGCCGATCATCGAGCACCTGGTCGACGACGTGCTGCTGGTCGAGGAAGCCGATATCGAAGCCGCCATCCTGCAATTGCTCGAGATCGAAAAGACGGTGGTCGAGGGGGCCGGTGCCGCCGCCCTGGCCGCCGTCGCCAAGGTGCCCGAGCGCTGGCGCGGCCAGAACGTCGGTATCGTGCTCTGCGGCGGCAACATCGACCCCCGGCTGCTCTCGGCGGTGATCCTCCGCGGTCTCGTCACCAGTTCCCGGCTGGTGCAACTCGTGGTTGAAGTCCCGGACCTGCCGGGCCACCTGGCAGCGGCCGCTACCGCCGTCGCCGACCTCGGCGCCAACATCGTCGACGTGACCCATCGCCGCGAATTCTCGGCCCTGTCGGTGAAATCGACCGAGATCACCTTCACCGTCGAGACCAAGGATGCCCAGCACGCCGCCAAGCTGATCGCCGGGCTGGAGGCCCAGGGCCTGCGCGTGCGCCGGCTGCGACCCGGCCGCTTTTGACATGGCACCGCCGAAGCCCCCGGCGGTCGCAGCCCTCTACGTCGCCCGGCGCCAGCTCACCCTGGCCGCCGTCGGCGCGGACCACCGGATCGGCTCCGTGCGCGCCGCCCCCAACCCACCCCGACCCGGCGCGACCGGGCCCGAGGTGGACATCGAGCACGTCTGGCGCTGGCTGGTCGCGGCCTTGGGCAGCCTCGGCGAGGATTTCCGCATCGAAGCCGTGGTGCCGATCGCGCACCCGGCCACCCTCGCCCGGATCGACGGCCGGAGCCTGACCGGCCCCTTGCGCCTGGCCGACGACGGCGACCTCTTGCCGCTCTTGACCGAAGCCCCACCCGCGACGCGCTGGACCCTCGGCCACGCGCAATATTGGGGGTTTCGGCTGACCGACGGAGCACTCGCGGCAGAGGCCTCGAGCCTTGGCGAAGCCAGCTCCCTGATCGAAGCCAGGGGCGCGCGGCCGACGACGGCACTCCGTCAGCTCGGGCGCCACCAGTGGCTCCCCGCCATGCTGCCGCCGCACGAGGTCTTGGGCCGGCTGGCGGCGGAGGTGGCCGACCGCGCGGAACTGCCGACCACCACGCCGGTCCTGGTCGGTGCCGGCGATCTCGCCGCCCGCCACGGCCGGCTGCTCGGTGCCGGTTGGGAGACGGCCGCACTGATCGTGGTCGACGACGCCGGTTGCCGGGTGGTGGCGGGCACGAGCCCGGTCGAACCGTCGATGATCGGCCTCGACGGCCGGCCTTTGGCCCTGTTCACCGTGCGCGATGCCGGCCCCGTGGTGCGCGCCCCGGACCAGGTCAGGGCCGCGGCGCTGCGCGGTGCTTTGGTCCTGGACCACGCCCTCGATCGGCTCGCCAGCCGCGGCCCCGTCGTCATCGAGGGCAGCCTCGCCGCCGACACGGCGACGCTCGGCCTGCTCGCCGCCTTGCGCGCCCCGCGCGGCCAAGCCGTCTTCGCCGGCGCGGACCCGCACCCGCTGGCCCAGGCCGCCTCGCTGCTTTGGGGTCTGCGCCAGCGCCGGCCGGCGCCGCGGCTCGATCTGGTCCGCATCGCCCCAGCCCCCTGCCCGCACCTGGAGCGGCTCAAAGACGACTGGCGGCTCGCGTTCGACGATTGAAGCGACGCCGCCAACACGACATAACCCGGCGCATGTGCAGCGCGCCCCGCCCCCTCGGCTTCGACCAGCGCCATCTCCTCGGCATCGAGGGGCTGCAGCCCTGGGCGATCCAGGACCTCTTGGACCGGGCCGACGGCTACGTCGATCTCAATCGCAGCCCGGACAAAAAGCGGCCGCTGTTGAAGGGTCTCACCCAGATCAATCTCTTCTTCGAGCCCTCGACCCGCACCCAGACCAGCTTCGAGCTCGCCGGCAAGCGGCTCTCGGCCGATGTCGTCAACATGTCGGTGCGCTCCTCGGCGGTGAAGAAGGGCGAGACCCTGATCGACACGGCGATGACGCTGAATGCCATGCACCCGGACGTCCTGGTGGTCCGCCACCAGGATTCGGGCGCGGTCGCCCTGCTCGCGCGCCACGTCAACTGCGCCGTGGTCAACGCCGGCGACGGCCAGCACGAACACCCCACCCAAGCACTGCTCGACGCGCTCACCATCCGCCGCCGCAAGGGCCGGCTTGCCGGGCTCACCGTCGCCATCTGCGGCGACGTCCTGCACAGCCGGGTCGCCCGCTCGAACCTGCTCCTGCTCTCCGCCATGGGCGCACGCACCCGCGTCGTGGCGCCGCCGACGCTCCTGCCGACCGACGTCCACCTCTATGGCTGCGAGGTCTTCCACGACATGGAGCGCGGCCTCGAAGGCGTCGACATCGTCATGATGCTGCGCCTCCAACTGGAGCGGATGGAGGGTGCCTTTTTCCCCTCGGTGCGCGAGTACTTCCGCCTGTTCGGCCTCAGCCACGAAAAGCTCGCCCGGGCCAAGCCCGACGCCCTCGTCATGCACCCTGGGCCGATGAACCGTGGCGTCGAAATCGACGGCCTCATCGCGGACGACATCGAACGCAGCGCCATTTTGGAGCAGGTGGAACTGGGTGTCGCCGTGCGCATGGGCGTGTTGGAAGTCCTGACCCGCGAGCTCAGGGGCGAGCGATGAG
>RECO01000255.1 GCA_007694015.1 Geminicoccaceae bacterium | reverse complement strand
CCAAGCTGCGCAAGATCAACCAGGTCCTGATGGGCCGGGTCGAGCGCAGCATGGATTTGCAGGGCAACGACTTCTCGCTGTTCGAGACGGCGATCCTGTTGGAAGGGCGGGTCAACGACCGCACCTCCGAATTGCGCCGCGCCCTCGACGACCTGCAACGTTCCAACGCCGCCCTGGAGGAGGCCAAGCGGGCCGCCGACGAAGCCAATCTGTCCAAGACCCGCTTTTTGGCGGCCGCCAGCCACGACATTCTGCAACCGCTGAACGCGGCGCGCCTGTTCCTTTCGGCCTTGGGCGACACCGAGCAGACCGCCGAAGGCCGCCGCCTGATCGGCTACATCGACGACGCCTTCGAATCGGTCGAGCGGCTGCTCGGCGCCTTGCTCGACATCTCCAAGCTCGATGCCGGCGTCATGCGCCCGGCCATCGGCGACGTCGATCTCGGCGAATTGCTGAAGAGCACCACCACCGAGTTCAAACCGGTGGCGGAGGAACGTGGGCTGCGACTGCGTTACGTGCCGGTGCGCTGCACCGTCCGGACGGATGGCCATCTGCTGGTCCGCGTGATCCGCAACTTTCTCTCCAACGCCATTCGCTACACCAGGACCGGCAGTGTGTTGTTGGGCGTGCGGCGCGTGGGCGATGCGGTGCGGATCGAGGTGCACGACACCGGCGCCGGCATGCCCCCCGACAAGCTCGACGAGATTTTCGAGGAGTTTCGCCGCCTGGTGGGAGCGGCCGAGGATTACGAACGCGGCTTCGGCCTGGGCCTTGCCATCGTCCGCCGTATCGTCCGGATGCTCGACCACCCGCTGACCGTGCGCTCCACCGAGGGCAAGGGGTCGTGCTTCGCCGTCACCGTACCGGTCGTCAGTTGGACCAGCACCGCACCCGCCCGCACCACGAGCGGCGAGGACCAGGCGCACGACAGCCTCTACGGTGCCGTGGTGTGCGTGATCGAGAACGAGCGCGCCATTCTGGAGGCGATGCAGACCCTGTTGAAGCGCTGGGGCTCCAGCGTCATCGTCGGGTCTTCGGCCGACGAACTCCTGGGCGCACTGGAGGCCGCCGGCACCCGGCCGGACCTGGTCGTCGCCGACTACCACCTCGATGCCGGCGCCAACGGCATCGACGCCATTCTTGCCGTGCGGAAGAAGTTCGGCGATGGCCTACCGGGCGTGGTCGTTACGGCGGACCGGACCGCCGAGGTGCGGCGCCACGTGGCGGCCCATGACTGCTCGATCCTGAACAAGCCGGTGCGGCCGGGCCGCCTGCGCGCCCTCGTCGCGCATTTGCTGACGCAGCGCGACGGGGGCGAGACGAGCTGAGCCTCAGCTCGGGATCGATTCCTTGGAGAAATGCGTCTGCGCGGCAAGGACCGCCTGGGTGCGGCTGTGCACCTTGAGCTTGCGCAGGATCGCGGTGATGTGCGCCTTGACGGTGGTTTCGGCGACGTCGAGCTCGAAGGCGATGATCTTGTTCGGCTTGCCTTCGGCGATCAGCGACAGGACGCGCATTTGCTGCGGCGTCAGCGTCGCCATCCGTTTGGCAATCGCGAGCCTTTCCTTTTCCTCGTCGGTCGGCTCGTCGTCCATGCGAGCATGCGGCGGCACGAACAGTTCACCATCCAACACGCTCTGAATGGCGGCGGCGATCTCGTGCCGGCCGAGCGATTTGGGGATGAACCCGGCGGCACCGAAGGCGATCGCCTCGCGGATGGTGCCCCGCTCTTCGGTCGCCGAAACCACCACGATCGGCACTTCCGGATGGCTCTGCTTCAGTTCCACCAACCCCGAAAAGCCCGACACGCCCGGCATCTTCAGGTCGAGAAGAACGAGATCCAAGTCCTCGTTGGCCGCCACCAGCGACTTGATGCCGTCGATGTCTTGCGCCTCCAAGATCGTATTCTCCTCACCGTCACAAGCATCGCCGAGCGCGACGCGCAAGGCTTCCCGGAACAAAGGATGGTCGTCGCCGATGAGGACTTTTGCCATGGATTAGGCTCCACTTGCTTCCCGCTTGGGTTATCTCCCATTGTTGAACGAAGATGGCAACCGGGAAAGCGTGGCACCCGGCCGCGGCGGCAAGCCCGCTCTTGGTCGGACCAGGACGTGGACGAGGAGCTTGGCGATGAGGGGGTGGCCGCACGCGGTGGTGTTCGATCTCGACGGCACGCTGATCGACAGCGCCCCGGATCTGCACCACGCAGCCGTCCGGCTGATGACGGACCGCGGGCTGGCGGCACCGTCGCTCGAGGCCGTGCGGTCGATGATCGGCGAAGGCGTGGGCCGGCTCGTGGAGCGGCTCTTTGCCGCACAGGACGTGCCGCTTTTGCCGCAGGACCTCGACCGCCACAGCACGGCCTTCCGCCACCTCTATCTGGCGCGGGTCTGCGTCGACACGACCTTGCTGCCGGGCGCCGACCGGACCCTCGCCGAACTCGGGGCCCGTGGCGTGCCGCTCGGCCTCTGCACCAACAAACCGCTGCAGCACACGCGCGCCATCCTGACCACGCTCGGCATCGCCGACCGTTTCGCAGCCGTCATCGGCGGCGATAGCTTGGCCGTTCGCAAACCCGATCCAGCCCCCCTCTTGGCCGCGCTCGATGCCCTCGAGGCGGCACCCGCTGATGCCGTGTTCGTGGGCGACAGTGCGATCGATGCGAGGACCGCCCGCGCCGCCGGGACCGCTTTGGTCCTGGTCGATGGCGGCTACGCGCACGAGCCCTTGGCCGCGCTTGCGCCGGACGCGCTGATCCCCACCTTGGAGGCACTGACGGCGGCGCTCGAAGGCCTGCAACCAGCGGATCGAGGAGGACGGGAGGTGGGTGGATGGTGAACCCGGTTTGGGGTGCGGCTTGGGGCTACGCTGCGGCGGTCGGCGCCCTCTACGTCCTGCAGGACCGCTTGGTCTTCCCCGTGCATGCCACTCCTGCCCCATCCCGTCCGTTGCCGCCGGGGACGTCGCATTGGCAGATCGAGGTCGCACCGGACACGGTGATCCGCGGCGTTCACCTGAGGCCCCGCGAGACGACCGCTGCCGGCACCGTCCTGGCCTTCGGCGGCAACTGCCACAATGCGCAGGACCTCGCCGCTTTCCTTGGCGAACGGCTGCCCGATCGGCACGTGGTCGTGTTCCACTATCGCGGCTATGCGCCAAGCCAGGGCAAGCCGAGCGAACGGGCGATCTGCGAGGACGCCGAGATCGTGTTCGACGAGACCCAGGCACGGCTCGGCGCCACACCGACGGTCGCCTTGGGCTTCAGCCTGGGCAGCGGGGTGGCGGCGCATCTGGCCGCAAGCCGGCCCTTGGCCGGTGCGGTTCTCGTCACGCCCTTCGATTCCGTTCTGAACGTCGGCCGCCAGCGCTATTGGTGGGCCCCGGTCAAGCCCCTCCTCAAGCACCGCTTCGACAGCCACGGCAAGCTCCGGGAGCGGGCCGTGCCGATCGCCGTCCTGGCAGCGGGCCGCGACGAGGTGGTACCCCCCGATCGCACCCGCGCCCTGATGACGGCGCTCGCTCGGCCCGTGTTCCATCGCACCTTCGGCGATGCGACGCATCGCTCCATCTACGACGAGCCGGATTTTCCCCAAGCCCTCATGGCTGGGGTCGCCGCGGTTCAGGCGGCCGCGACCGGCGTCGTCGCGGCGGGTGCGGCCAGGACCCGGCAGGAGCCCTGCAGCGCCTGATCGAGGTCCTCCAACAAATCCTCGGGATCCTCCAGGCCGACCGAGAGGCGGATCAGGTCATCGGTGATCCCGAGCGCCTGGCGTTCGGCCTCCGGGACCTTGGAGTGCGTCGTGGTCGCGGGATGCGTGGCCAGCGAGCGGGCATCGCCCAGGTTGTTCGAGAGGTTGATCAGCCGCAGCGCGTTCATCACCGCAAAGGCGCCGGTCTTGCCGCCCTCGACCCGAAAGGCGAGCAGACTGCCGCCGCCCTGCATTTGCCGCTGGGCGAGTTGCGCCTGCGGGTGCGAGGCGAGGCCAGGCCAGAGCACGCGACGGACGGCGGGATGCGCTTCCAGAAAATGCGCCACCCGGCTGGCCCCCTCGCCGTGCGCCTTCACCCGCAACGGCAGGGTTTCGAGACCCTTGGACAGCACCCAGGCGTTGAAGGGGCTCAGCGCCGGCCCGGTGTTCTTCAAGAACGGATGCACGATGTCCTTGCGCGTCTGCGCGTCCGACAGGATCACCCCGCCGAGACAGCGCCCCTGGCCATCGATGTGCTTGGTCGCCGAATAGACCACCACGTCGGCCCCGAGTTCCAAGGGCTTTTGCAGCAGGGGCGTGGCGAACACGTTGTCGATCACCACCTTGGCGCCGGCCTCGTGGGCGAGCTCCGCGACGGCTTCGATGTCGACCAGTTCCAGGGTCGGATTGCCGGGTGTTTCGAAGAAGACGAGCTTGGCCGGCTTGGCGAGCGCGCGCGCCCAGGCCTCCAGGTCGCTGCCGTCGACCAGTTCCACCTCGATCCCGAAGCGCGGCAACAGCTCGCTCACCACCCAGTGGCAGGAGCCGAACAACAAGCGGGCGGAGACCACGCGATCGCCGGCGCGGAGATGGCTCATCAAGGCGGCGGTCACGGCGGCCATGCCGGTGGCGGTTGCCGCTGCGTCCTCGGCCCCCTCCAACAGCGCCATGCGGCGCTCGAAACTGCGCACGGTCGGGTTGCCGACCCGGCTGTACATGTAGCCCGGGTCCCGGTCGCTGAAACGCGCCTCGGCATCCTCGGCCCGAGCGTAGGCAAAGCCGGAGGTCAGAAACAGCGCCTCCGAACTTTCGCCGAAGGGTGACCGCTCCAAGCCACCGTGGATCATCTGGGTGCGGGGACGCCACGCATCGCTCATTTCGTTCTCTCCCGCCCGAGCTCGCCCTCGGGTCACGAAAAAGGCTCCGGTCGCGACCGGAGCCCTAGCGTCCCCGGTCTTTTAGCAGCTTCTTTAACGTGGCCTGCAAGCCGACCGGCCCAAATCACCACGCGCAGAGGTTAGGTCAAATCGGCTTCGCTCGCAAGCTGCGCCAGGATACGCCGGCCGAGCGCGAGCCCGCCATAGACCAGCCCCGTGTAGAGCTGGAGCAGGCCCGCGCCCGCCGCCAGCTTGGCTTTAGCCGTCAGGGCGTCCTCGATGCCGCCGACGCCGATCACGGCCTTGGTGTCGTCGAGCCCGGCGCGGACCCGACGCAGGAGCGCGGTCGATGGCTCGAACAGTGGCCGGCCGCTCAACCCGCCGCCTTCCAGCTTGTGCCGGCCCTGGAGCGTCGCCGGCCGCTCTACCGTCGTGTTCGACACGATCAGCCCGTCGACCGCGCTGGTGTTGACGATGGCCAGGAGGGCCTCGACCTCGTCGGCGCGCAGATCGGGCGCGAGCTTCAAGAAGATGGGCACGTGCCGCACCTTCGATCGCGCTTCGAGCACCGCATCCAGCAAGCCGCGCAGGGCCGCGCCGTGCTGCAGCGCGCGCAACCCCGGCGTGTTCGGCGAAGAAACGTTGACGGTCAGATAATCGGCCAGTTCGGCAAAGACGTCGACGCCGCGGACGTAGTCGGCGATCGGATCGTCGCTGTCCTTGTTGTAGCCGATGTTGACGCCGACGATGCCCCGGCGGCGGTCGCGCCGCTCCAGCCGCTTGGCCAAGGCGGCATGACCCTGGTTGTTGAGGCCCATGCGATTGATCACAGCACGGTCCTCGACGAGGCGAAAGAGGCGCGGCTTCGGGTTGCCGGCCTGCGGCCGCGGCGTCGTCGTGCCGACCTCGACGAAGCCGAAGCCCCAATCCAACAGCCGGTCGAACACCTCACCGTTCTTGTCGAAGCCGGCAGCGACACCGAGCGGGTTCGGAAAGTCGAGCCCGGCAACGCGCCGCCCCAGGGTCGGGGTGGCCATCGGACCCGGCGCCGGCAAGCGGCGGAGCAGGCCGAGGGCGAGGCCATGCGCCGTCTCGGCATCGAGGGTGCGCAGCGCCCCGACCGCGGCGCGGTCGAGGCCCAGGCGATCGGTCAGAAATGCGGTGAGCTGCATGGCCCGGCGATGTCGGCCGCCCTCGCCGCTGCGTCAAGCGGCGTGGTGCATCCGGCAGTAGCACGACGCGCGAATGGGCACGTCGGCGCGCGCCAGGGCGATGTCGAGCCGCGGGCGGATCATCCGCGCCTCGTCCTGGCGGCCCTGGCGAACCAGGCATTCGTGGAGGCCGTGCAACGACCAGACGTTGTCGGGGTGCTGGCAGGCGCGGGCGAGCGTGCCGTCCAGCCCCAGATCGGCACGGTAGACCGCCGCCGCCTCCACGACGCGGCCCTGCTCCAGCAAGAGCGCACCCAGCGCATGGCGGGTCGGCTGCATCCAGCCCCAGGGCTCGTCGTAGGGCAGCGCATCGTCGAGTGCGACGGACCGGCGCAAATGGTCGAAGGCCGCATCGTGGTCGCCCTGGCGGTAGGCGAGTTCCCCCTCGAGCATGGCTTCCGCCACCTCGAGGATGGCTTGGCAGGTGTTGTTGAACAACATGCGGCTCTCAGGCACGCGGGCCTTGGCCTCGCGGAACAGCCGGCGCTCCGTCTCCGCACCGACCACGTCACCCGTCGCCGCCATCGCCACCGTCCGCGCATAGCGCATCATCGCCGTGGTGACGCAAAACAGCTCCGGGTCGTCGGGGAGGCGTTGGGCGATGATCTCGTCCCATTTGCCGAAGCGGATGAGGACGTGCTGCAGCATCGGCACGAAGCCCTCGAGCCAGTCCGCCATGGGCGGCGAGGCGACGGTGAGCACCGCCTCCGGCAAGGTTTGGATCATCTCCTCCGCCGCGGCGCGGGCAATCCGATATTGGCCGAGGAACATCGCGCCGTAGATCACGAAGTGGTAATTGTGACAGCGATAGAGGCTGTAGAAATTGATCGGCCCCGCCCGCTCCAAAAAGCGCCGGTCGGCGCGCACGGCCGCCTGGTTGCGGCGCACCACCGTGGCATAGTGGCCGCAGAGCACGTCGACGTGGGTGGGCATATGGCGCAGATGGCCGGCGTCGGGCACCAGATCGAACAGGGCGTCGCCCGCCTTCAGCGCCAGTTCCGGATGCGACGACATCTCCATGAGGTGGACGTACATGTGCAGAATGCCCGGGTGCGACCACGCCTCGGGGAACCGTTCGAGCGCATCCTCCAACACGGCCCGCGCCTCCGCCGTCGAGGCGCCCTCGGCGACGTCGCCCGTGCGCAGATCCCAGAGCTGCCAGGGTGTGCGGTTCATCAGGGCCTCGGCGAAGAGCGTCTTGACGTCGAGGTCGTTTGGATAGGCCGCGTGCACCCGGCGCATCGCCGCGGCATAGGCATCGCTCCAGGCGGCAAGGTCGGCGTTGGGGTCGTCCGGGTAGCGGGTGACCAAGGCACCGATCAGCGCCTGTTCGACCGGCATGAGCCGGGCCGGATGGGCTTGGGCAGCGACCAGATGGTCGCGCGCGCGTTGCAGGGAGCGGGCAAGGTCGTCCGGATCGAACGCCTCCCACGGCTTGTTGTAGTTGGGGCCGAGGCCATAGGCGACGCCCCAATGCGCCATCGCACAGCCGGCGTCGTCCGCCAGCGCCCGCTCGAAACAGGCGATCGCTTCCTCGTGGTGGTAGGCATAGGTCCAGACGAGGCCGCGGTCGAACCAATGCTGCGCGTCGACGGAGCCCGTCGTCACCCGGCGGCGAAGGCGGCCGAGGTCGTAGGGATAGGTCATGCGTCGATGCTCCCGCTTGGCGCCCCCATGCCCGCAGTCCTACCTCGAGTGGTGCTTTGGAGCGAGCCCGCGCCACCACTTTCGGCGGGTGGCGCGGGCTCGGTGATCCGGTAGGTTGAGCCGAGACGAGAGCGGGACGGACGCATGGCGCGCAGCACCCCTGCCGGGCTCGCGGTCGCCGCCACGACGACGGTCGCGTTCCAGGGCATTCGCGTGAAACCGGTCGAGGTGCAGGTTCAGCTGGGCGCTGGCTTGCCCGCCTTTGCCGTCGTCGGGCTCGGCGACAAGGCCATCACCGAGAGCCGCGAGCGGGTCCGCGCGTCGCTGGCGTCACTGGGTTTGGCGTTGCCGCCCAAGCGCATCACCGTCAACCTCGCCCCGGCCGACCTCGCCAAGGAGGGGAGCCATTACGACCTGCCGATCGCCCTCGCCCTCTTGCAGGCGATCGGCATCGTGCCGCGTGACGCGTTCGCGGGCGCCATCGTGTTGGGCGAACTCGGGCTCGACGGCCGCCTGCGCCCCGTGGCGGGCGTTCTACCGGCGGCGATGGCGGCGATGGAGCGGGGCGTCGGCCTCGTCTGCCCCGCTGGCTCGGGCAGCGAGGCCGCTTGGCTCGGCCCGGACCTGGAGGTGACCGCCGCGCCGGACCTGCCGGCCCTCGTCGCCCATGCCCAGGGCCACGTCCGCTTGGCACGCCCCGAACCGAAGCTCGCGGCCGCGCCCACGGACTACCCCGACCTGAAGGACGTGAAGGGCCAGGAAAGCGCCAAGCGCGCCTTGGAAGTCGCCGCCGCCGGTGGCCACAACCTCTTGCTGATCGGCCCGCCGGGGGCCGGCAAATCCATGTTGGCGCAACGTTTGCCGGGCCTTCTGCCGCCGCTCGACGCCCGGGAAATCCTCGAAGTGGCGATGATCCGAAGCGTAGCTGGCGCCTTGGCCGACGGTGCCCTGTCACCGGCCAGACCCTTTCGCGCCCCGCACCACGCGGCGTCGGCGGCAGCGCTGGTCGGCGGCGGCCCGCAGGCCCGGCCGGGTGAGGTCTCGCTCGCCCACAAGGGGGTGCTGTTCTTGGACGAGTTGCCGGAGTTCGGCCGCGGTGTCCTGGAAGCGTTGCGCCAGCCGATCGAAGCCGGCGAAGTCACCGTCGCCCGCGCCCAGGTCCATGCCACCTATCCCGCACGCTTTCAGCTGGTGGCGGCGATGAACCCCTGCCGCTGCGGCCATCTGGACGATCCCCGGCTCGCCTGCGCGAAGGCGCCGCGTTGTGCCGCCGACTACCAGGGCCGCCTCTCCGGCCCCCTGCTCGACCGGATCGATCTGACCATCGACGTCCCGGCCGTCGCCCCGGCCGACCTCGCCCTCGCCCCCCCTGCCGAGGGCAGCGCCGAAGTGGCCGCCCGCGTCGCCCTTGCCCGTGCGGTCCAAGCCCAACGCCTGAGCGGGCTCGGTCTCAGGGGCCTCCGCCTCAACACCGAGGTCGACGGCGAAGCGCTGGACGCCGTCTGCACCCGCACCGCGGACGCCGAGGCGCTGTTGCAGAATGCGGCGCAGCGGCTGCGCCTCTCGGCCCGCGGCTACCACCGCGTGCTGCGCGTCGCCCGCACCATTGCCGACCTGGATGGGGCGGTGACGATCCAACGCCCGCACGTCGCCGAAGCGCTGGGTTACCGCCGCCGCTCGCTCGCCCGCGGTTGAACGCCCGAGGACCCGCCGCGGCCCGTCCGTCCCGTCTCGGGACTTGCACGTCTGGCACCTTCGACTAGTGTCGGCACGACCAAGAGGCCCCGTTGGTGATGGGTGCCGGGATCAGGGAGCAATCAACCATGTTCACTCGCCGTATGGTGACGTGCGGCATCGCCGCCGCCGCCGCCGTGATGATGGCCGTTCCGGTCAGCGCGCAGACGACGCTGCGCTGGGCCCACGTCTACGAGGCCGAAGAGCCCTACCACAGCTGGGCACTCTGGGCCGCCGAGCAGTTCGAAGAGCGGACCGATGGCCGGTTCCGGATCGAGGTGTTCCCCGCCTCGTCCCTCGGCGCCGAAAGCACCATCAACGAAGGCCTCTCGATCGGCACCGTCGACATCATCTACACGGGTCAACTGTTCGCCGGCCGCTCCTACGGCCCGCTCGCCATCGGCGGCGCACCGTTCATGTTCCGTGACCTCGACCACTGGAAGGCGTTCCGCGATTCGGACCTGTTCCAGGAACTGGCCGAGGGTTATCAGCGCCGCACCGGCAGCACGATCGTCTCCCTGACCTATTACGGCGAACGCCACGTCACCTCCAACCGCGCGATCAATTCGCCGGAGGACATGCGCGGCCTGCGCATCCGCGTGCCCGACGCGCCGCTCTACACCATGTTCCCGCGCGCCGTCGGCGCCAACCCGGCGCCGATCGCCTTCGCCGAGGTCTATCTCGCCCTCTCCCAGGGTGTGGTCGACGCGCAGGAGAACCCGCTGCCGACCATTCAGGCCAAGCGCTTCTTCGAGGTGCAGGACTACATCGTCAAAACCGGGCACATCACCGACGCCCTGCTGACGATCGTCTCCGCCAGCACGCTGCAGCGGCTGAGCGACGAGGAACAGGCGATCCTGTTCGAGATCCTGCGCGAGGCGGCCGACCGCTGCACCGACGACATCGTCGAGTTGGAGCAGGAACTCGTGGGTTGGTTCGAGGCCGAGCCCGGCACGACGGTGATCGAGGTCGACCGCACGCCGTTCCGTGACGCGGTCGTGGCCCTGCACATGGGCCCGGATGCGACCTGGACCCAGGAGCACTACGACCGGCTGCAGGCGCTCGCCGACTGAGCCCGCGCCATCGTCAGGGGGAGGGGTGTTGATGCGCACGACCACCGCGTTCGGGCCGGTTCGGCCATGAGCAGCCAGCGCCCCTCCCCACCGGCGAGCATCCCACCGGCCACCATCCCACCGGCCACCATCGACGACGACATCACGGTCGAAACCGACCGGATGTTCGACGAGATGCGCGAGCACGAAGCCGAGGTCGATCTGTCCGACCTCCGCTGGGCCGACCTGCCCGTCTTTTTGATTTTCTGGGTTCTGTTCGTGATCGTCGCGGCGCAGTTCTACACCCGCTACGTGCTGAACGACTCCCTCGGCTGGACCGAGGAAATCGCCCGCTACTTCCTGATCGCCGTCACCTTCATCGGTGGCGTCACCGCCATGCGCAAAGGGACACACATCGCCGTCGAGGCGCTGCTGATCTACTTGCCGCGCAGCATCAGGCATTGGCTCCTGGTCACCATCGACACCGTCGTCGCGTTCTTCTGCGCCGCCATGGCCTGGTATGCCTACCAGCTCGGGCTCCGCGCGCCCGGCTTCATGGTCTCGATCGACATCCCGATGGCCTATCTCTACTGGGTCGTCGCCGTGGGCCTTGCCGGCATGACCTTCCATGCGTTCGTTCGCCTGATCCGTCGTTTGCGCCGCCGCGAGGCCGCCGACGTGCCAGGCTTCCAGGACCTCTGAGCGCGAAGGCCGCAGTCCCATGCTCGTCATCATCATGGTCACCGCGCTGATCGTCATGATCCTGTTGGGCGTGCCGATCGCGGTGGCGCTCGCGGGCTCGTCGCTCCTGTTCGTCGCCATGTCCGGCATCGTGCCGGAAATCGCCGTCATCCACCGCATGGTGAACGGCATCAACAGCTTTCCCCTGCTCGCCGTGCCGTTCTTCATCATGGCGGGCAACCTGATGAACTCGGCCGGCATCACCCGGCAGATCTTCAATTTCGCGGTCGCCTGTCTCGGCTGGCTCAAGGGTGGGCTCGGCCACGTCAACATCGGCGCATCGGTCATTTTCGCGGGCATGTCGGGCACCGCGGTCGCCGATGCGGGTGGGCTCGGCACCATCGAAATCAAGGCGATGCGCGACCACGGCTACGACACGCGGCTGGCCGTGGGGATCACCGCCGCGTCGTCCACCATCGGGCCGATCGTGCCGCCGTCGCTGCCACTGGTCATCTACGGCGTGGTCGCCAACGCCTCGATCAGCGCCCTGTTCATCGCCGGCATCCTGCCGGGCCTCTTGATGGCGCTGATGCTGGCCGCCGCCGTCACCATCTACGCCCACCGCAACAACATCGGCCGCGACGCGCGCTTCTCGCTCAAGCGGGTCGGCTACACCTTCCTCGATGCGGTGCTGCCGCTCCTGACGCCCGCCATCATCATCGGCGGCATGGCCTTCGGCCTGTTCACGCCGACCGAAGCCGCGGTGGCGGCTTGCGCCTACGCCCTCTTCCTCTCGGTGATCGTCCATCGCGTCTTCAATGCCGTCTTGGTCGCCATCGGCCGTGCCCCGCGCTACTCGATCCTGACCTTCCGCCAGTTCCTGCGGGTCAGCATGGACACGATCGAGACCACGGCGGTGGTCATGTTCATCGTCGCCGGTGCGGCCATCTTCGGCTGGGTCCTGACCGTGACGCGGACCACCGAGGCGATCGGGCAGTGGCTTTTGACCGTTGCCACCGACCCGGTGATGTTCCTGTTGCTGGTCAACCTGTTCCTGTTGATCGTCGGCTGCTTTTTGGAGACCATCGCCGCCATCACCATCTTGACGCCGGTCTTGTTGCCCGTGGCCGTGCAGTTCGGCATCGACCCGGTGCACTTCGGCATCATCATGGTCCTCAACCTGATGATCGGCCTGCTCACCCCGCCGGTGGGCATGGTGCTCTATGTCCTGGCCAGGGTCGCGAACGTCTCGTTCGAGGAAGCGGTGCGCGCCGTGCTACCCTTCCTGATCCCGCTCCTGGGCTCGTTGGCGATCATCACCTTCGTACCGCAAACGACGACGTTCCTGCCGGATCTGCTGCGCAGCCTCGGCTATCTCTGAACCCGGACCGCGGGCGGCCGACGGGACTCCACCCGCTCGGCGCCGCTCGAAGCGGTTCGCTGCGAGCTTGATAATATAGGTTTCTTTACCTATATTGACGTAGCATTGCCAAGCGGCAATGGCTCTGTCTTACTGCGTCGCGCGCATGCAGGGACGGCGGCAACAACCCAAAGGCAAAGCGACGCCGATGCGACGCAGCACCCTTTCGCCCGACGACGCCTATCGCCCGGCCATCCCGAACGTCGACGTGCGCGCCGCCGCGTTTCGTGAATGCGAGGCGATGCTGGCTTACGCGGCGGCTTCCGGGCTGGTCCTGGACGACGAGACGAGATCGCGCATCGGCCTGTTGGACGTGGGCATCGTCCAGCGGCGCGAGTTGGCCATGTCGGAGCTGTTCGACCTGCACGGCCGTCTTGCCCGGCTGGTCGAACCGGCGACCCCGCGCGGCCTGGAGTTGATGCGGTGGGACGCCCAGCGCTATCCCCGCGCCCACCGCTTGGCGCCGGTACCGGCGCTGCGCAGCCTCCTGCTGATCGCCGTGGTGTTTCTGGTGGCCTTCTGCGCCGTCGGCGTCAGCGGTCTGGTCACCACGGCGACGGTCGAACGCTCGCTTTTGAGCTTCGAGTCCCGGCTGGAACTCGCTGCCCTCCTCCTCTTCTACTTCTCGCTCGCCGGCATCGGCGCCACCTTCAAGGCCCTCTACGACGCCTATCAGTTCGTGCAGGAGGGACGCTATGACCCGCGGCTGGAGAGCACCTACTACATCCGCATCGGCCTCGGTCTGATTTCGGGGCTCCTGCTTGCCCAGGTTCTCAACCAGTTCGTCGCGGCCGGCGAGGGTCTGGCCCTCGGCAAGCCGCTGCTCGCCATCCTCGGCGGCTTCGCGGCACAAGTGGTCTACAGTGCCCTCAGCCGCCTCGTCGAAGCCGTCGAGAGCGTGTTCCGCGCCGATCTGCGGACGCAATTGCAGCTGCAGGAGCGCGAACAACGGGCAAACCGCCAAGCCGCGGAGGCCGCACGGCAGGCGACGATCGCCGGCAAAGGCGCTGCCCTCGCCGCGGCCATCGAACGGAGCGACGATGCGACGCGGCGGCGGGCCCTGGTCGGCGAGCTGATGGAGAACGTGCTGCCGGGTTTCGCCGGTGCCGGCGGCAACGTCGTTGCCGGCACGGCCCCGCCCACGGCCGGCGGTGCGGTCGACTTCATGTTCCAACGGGCGGGCCGTTGGCTGGCCCTCGGCCGCACGGTCGCCGACCTGTTACCCGGGGAGCGCGCAGCCGCGGCGCAGGAGCGCGTGCGCGAGGTGCGCAAGGCGCTGGAGGAAGCCGAAACCTTCAGGGGTCGGTTGCGCGGCGGCGATGCGGTCGGCGCGGTGCAGCAGGTGCTCGGCCGGGTGGTCCACAGCCCAAACCCGCTCACGCCGATCTTCCAAACGGCACTCCTGACCTTCGCCACGGTGCTCGGCCGGGGGCTGCCGGGCCTCGCGGCAGTGACCCCAAAAGGTCTTGCGCTCGGCATCGTCGCCAGCGGCGCCAAGCTCAGGAGCGAGGCCTACGCCCGCTGGAAGGCGCGGGTTCTGGCGGCCCCCTATCACCCGGACCTGCTGCCACCCGCCACGCTGACGTTCAACTCGGTACTGCCGGCCTTGCAGCTGAGCCCTGCCTTCGCCGCGGCGTTCGAGGACCTGCTGGCCGAGCCCGAACCCAGGATCGTCTTGGAAATCGGCGAGCTCGCGCTCCAGGACGACGGTTCCGCCCTGCGCAGCCGTTACCCCGACCGCTTTCCCAACGCCACGGTGTTCGCTTCGGGTCTGGAGGCCTTCCGCCAAGCCTTGTTGACCACCGCCCTCACGCCGGAACTGCCGCCCGAGCTCTTGACCATCGCCGGAACCGACACCGCCGCGACCCTGCTTGCCGGTCTCGACGCGGTGCGCGCCGATCCCACGGCACGGCAGGACTTGGAGCTGTTGGCCTTGCTCGGGGACCGCGTGCGGACGGGTGAGGTCGAGATGGCCGAGGTCGAGGCGGCGTTGCGCGAAGCGGAGGCCGGCACATGACGCGAGCGCTGGTCATCGGCGCGGCTGCTGGAGCACTCCTCACCGCCTGTGCCGTCGAAACCGTGCGCGACGTCGCGGCGCTGAAGCGCCTGGTCGACGCCCGCGACCCCGACGCCATCGTCGCCTACGAGGTCGATTGTCCCCCCGCCGCACCGGGCTGCGCGCAGGCCCACACGATCCGGGCCGATGCGTGCCTCAGGCGGGCACAAGGGGTCGGGGTGGTTGACCGCGAAGCCTATGCGCGCTGCGCCGCAGAGAGCTATGACGCGGCGCAGGTCGCGGCTGCCGCCAGGCCCGATCCCCTGGTCGACCCCGCCCGGCTCGTCCGATGGGAGCTGGAGGCCTTGCGGTTCTGGCGCGATGCGGCGGCGCGGGACCGCGGCCTCGCCCTGAACGCGACCCTGGCCGAGCGCGCCGAACGGGTCGCCACGGCCGCGACCGATCGGCCCGAAGGCCCCTACTACCTGGCCGATGCCCGCATCTGGCCCGTCAACCTCGGCATCGAACAGCCACCCTGTCCGGGGGTCGCCTCGGCACTGGCCCTGGCCGAAGCGGCGCTGCCCCTCGAACAGGCGGGCGAGGTCGACGTGCAGCAACTCGTGACCGACCTGGCCCGCGCGGCGCTGGCCCATGGCTGCGACGTGCCGACCTGATCTGCAACCTGCGTTGAGGAGGCCGCACCGTGCCGAACTTGCCCGCCAAGTGGCTGGATCGCCATCTCGACTACCGCCTGCCGATGCTCGGCGGCGGCGATGTCCGGATCGTCCAATTGCGGCTCCACGCCCTGGGCTACGTCGCCGCCGACGCTGCGGACGGCCTCTACGGCCCGAACACCCGCAACGCCATCCAGGCCTTTCAGGCGGATCGCGGCCTGGCGGTCGACGGCGTCGTCGGCGAGGCGACCATGGCGGCCTTGATGATCCCCTCCGGCGAAACGCCAAGGGCCGCCACCGCCACCACCTTCAAGCCGCTGCGCCGGCCAGCGCCGCCCACCCCCCACCAGCCGCCCCAGCCCACCGAAGTCGTCCCCGCCGCCTGGCTCCCCAACGCCCGCGCCCGGCGCATCGTCTGCCATTGGACCGGCGGCAATTACCGCGCCTCGGCCGAAGACCTCGAGCACTATCACTTCGTCGTCCAGGGCGACGGCGAGGTCGTACGGGGCCGCCATGCCGTCGATGCCAACGACAGCACCGCCGATGGCATCTACGCGGCGCACACCCGCGGGCTGAACACGGGTTCGATCGGGATCGCGGTCGCCTGCATGTTCCAGGCGAGCGAGCGGCCGTTCAGTCCGGGGCCGTGCCCGATGACGGAGGCACAGTGGCGCCGCATGGTGGCCCTCGCCGCCCAGCTCTGCGCGCGCTACGGCCTCGCCGTGGAGCCCCGCACCGTGCTCGGCCACGGCGAGGTCGAGGCGATCTTGGGGGTGCGGCAGCGCAACAAGTGGGACCCGCTGCTGCTGCCCTGGCAGCCCGAACTTGCCACCGCCGAGGTCGGCGACCGCTTTCGCAGCGCCGTGATCGCGGCCTTGCACGCCCATGAGGAGGGCGAGCCCGCGCGGGCGCTGGCGGCCACGCTCGGCGGACGGCCGATGCGGGATGCCGCCGCCTTCGACTGCGGCATCTGGCTGCCGGTAGGGGGTCTGGTCGATGATCTGGGCTGGCGCCTCGAGGGGGCGGACGGCAGCGGCCTCACCCTCGTGACGCCCGACGAACGGACCCTCTACCTCCCGTTCTGCTATGGCCCCGACGATCCGAGCGATCCGGCCTGGGTGTTCGACCGGGCACGGGTTCTCGCCGAGGGCCTCGTCCGTGCGCAGAGTGTCGCGGAACAACTGGGCCTCGGCCTGGTCGTGGCACCGGACGGCCAGCGCATCGCGCTCGAAGGCAGCCCCCCGGCGGCGCCGGGCGAGGCCGCGCCGGCGCCGGCATTCCGGACCGTCACCGTCAATGGTGGCGACACGCTGGCCGCTTTGGCCGCGCGGCATTTGGGCGACAGCGGCCGCTGGACCGACATCCGCGACGCCCAAGGCAACCCCTTCACCCGCGAGACCGCACGCCGGCTCGCCGTCGGCGCCCAGGTCCTGATCCCGACACCGACGGAAGGCCCGGCCGCCGCCGCAACGCCTGCCCCCCCGCTCGACGATCTCGTGGCCGAACTCGTGGCCCTCACGCCGGCCTGGTCGCGCGGCCACGCCCGCCAGGCGATCCCGGTGCTGGTCAGCTGTTGCCTTGCCAACGGCGTGACCAAGCCCGCGCACATCGGCTACGTGCTGGCCACCGCCGAGCACGAAACGAATTTCGGCCGGCTGATGGAAGAAAAGTGGGTCAATTCCGACGAGCAGCGCCGCTACGAAGGCCGCTTCGGCAACGACCGCCCCGGCGACGGCAAGCGCTACAAGGGCCGTGGCTACGTCCAGATCACCTTCAAGGCCAATTACGCCAAGTTCCAGGACGTCGTGCCGGGCATCGATCTCGTGGCCGAGCCCGAGCGCGCCGCCGAACCCGACATCGCCGCCACCATCACCGTGATCGGGATGCGCGACGGCCGCTTCACCCGCCACAAACTGTCGGATCACCTGGGCGAGGTCGATGGGGACTTCGTTCAGGCCCGCCGCATCGTCAACGCCGACCTGGAACGCACCGACGCCTGGGACGAAACGCGCACGCCGCGCGGCCAACGCATCGCCGCCCGCGCCCGCGCCTTCACCGCGGTCCTGCACGGCCAATGGCAACGCGGAGGTGCGGACGCAGCGATGGGGGATGGTAGCGGAGGAGGGATTTGAACCCCCGACCAAGGGATTATGATTCCCCTGCTCTACCGCTGAGCTACTCCGCCGCCCGAGGTGAAGCGCGATTTAAGGGGGGCCGACCGGGCTGTCAAGCCGAGGCCGGCAGCCGCTCGTGCACGGTTCGCACCGCCTCGATCCAGCCGCCACCGAGCACCCGCGGCCCGTCATAGACCACGCAGGCCTGCCCCAAGGCGACCCCGAAGGCCGGCTCGTCCAACCGCACCTCGACGCCGTCGCCGGTGGCATGGATCCGGGCCGGGACCGCCGCTTCGTTGGCGCGGTGCTTGACCGTCACGCGCACACCCGCCGCATCCAAGGGCGCGTCGCCGAGCCAATTGGTCTCGCCCAGGACGAGCCCGTCGACCAGCAGCGAATCCTTGGGGCCGACCACCACCCGGCGGGTCTCGGGCTCCAGCTTGACGACGTAGAGCGGCTCGCCGAGGGCAAGCCCGATGCCGCGCCGCTGGCCGACGGTGAAGTGGCCGAGCCCCTTGTGCTCGCCCAACACGCGCCCCCTGAGATCGACGATCGGGCCCGGCGCTGCGGCCTCCGGGCGGAGCCGGGTCACCACGCGGCTGTAATGCCCGCTCGGCACGAAACAGATGTCCTGGCTGTCGGGCTTGGCCGCCACCGTCAGGCCGAACTCGGCCGCCGTCCGCCGGACCTGGTCCTTGGTCAGACCGCCGAGCGGGAAGCGCAGGAAGTCGAGCTGCTCGCGCGTCGTCGCGAACAGAAAATAGGTCTGGTCACGGCTGGCATCGACCGCGCGATGCAACGCCGGTCCGGCCAGGCGCTGGGCATAGTGGCCGGTGGCGAGCGCTCGGGCATCGAGATCCTTCGCCACCTCCAAAAGGTCCCGAAACTTGAGCCGCTGGTTGCAACGCACGCAGGGCACGGGCGTGCGGCCGGCCGCATAGGTGGCGGCAAAGTCGTCGATCACCGCAGTCTTGAAGCGCTGCTCGTAGTCGAGCACGTAATGCGGCATACCGAGCCGATCGGCGACCCGGCCGGCGTCGTGGATGTCCTGCCCGGCGCAACAGGCCCCCTGCTTGCCGGTGGCCGCACCATGGTCGTAGAGCTGCAGCGTGATGCCGACCGCCTCGTAGCCCATCGCCTTGACGAGGGCGGCGGTAACCGCACTGTCGACGCCGCCGGACATGGCCACGACGACGCGGGCACGGGCGTCGCCGAGCTGGAGCGGATCGCTCACTCGCCCACCACCCGAAAGGCCAGACCATCGAGCTCGGGCGAGAGCCGCAGCTGACAGCCGAGCCGCGAGTGCCGCCGCGGGCGCACCGCGAGCTCCAGCATTTCACGTTCCTCGACCGAAGGCGTAGCCAGCCTCGGCGCCCACTCGGGATCGACCACGACATGGCAGGTCGCACACGCCATCTGCCCGCCGCAGGTGCACTCCAAACTCAGCTCACAGGCACGCGCCACGTCGCGGATCGTGCCCGTGGGCTCGACCTGCAGGCGCCGCACCGAGCCGTCCAGCTCGGTCACGATCAGCTCGATCATCGGCAGATATCGACCTTAGACGGTAAAGCTTTCGCCGCAGCCGCAGCGCGCTTTCTCGTTCGGATTGCGAAAGGTGAAATTGGCGCCGAGCTTGGTTTCGACGAAGTCCATCTCGGTGCCGAGCAGGAACATCACGGCGTCGGGATCGACCACGAGCTTGCAGCCGTCCAGTTCGACCACCTCCTCACGCTCCTTCACGTCGCGGGCGAAGTCGAGCTTGTAGGTCAGCCCGGAGCACCCCGCCGTCTTGACCGCCAAACGGATGCCACAGGCATCGCCACCCTGGGTGGCAACCAAATGCTTGATCCGGTCGGCCGCGGCGGGCGTCACGGAGATCGGCGCCGGTCGGTTCATCGCAACACTCCACTCTGCCGCAAGGGCACCTCAAGCAGCCGCACGGCGGCGGCCGAGCACGGCACCGAAGGCGCGAAGCGCCGCATCGACGTCCCCAGCCCTACTCGACCAGCCGAGCGAAAGTCGGACCGTGCTGGTCCTAATATCGTCGGTCAGCCCCATCGCCGCAAGCACATGGCTGCTGCCCACCTTGCCGGATGAACAGGCGGCCCCGCTACTCACCGCCACCCCCGCCAAATCGAGTGCCATCACGAGCGTGGCGGCAGCCATGCCCGGCACCGCCACGGCGACCGTGTTGGCCAGCCGCGGCGCGTCGGCGGCGACGATCGAAAGCCCGGCGTCGAGGTTTAGAAGCCCCGCTTCCAAGCGATCCCGCAGCCGGCGCAACCGCTCGCCCTCGCTGCCGTCCAACGCCGCCATCGCCGCCCCGAAACCGACCACGGCGGGGACGTTCTCGGTGCCACCGCGCCGCCCCCGCTCCTGCCCGCCGCCACGGATCAAGGCCGCGAATCCCCGGTCGTCGCGCACCACCAAAGCCCCCACACCGGGCGGCCCGCCAACCTTGTGACTGGAGAGTGCCAAGCTATCGGCCAGGGCCACCAGTTCGGCCAGGTCGAGCCGCCCCGGTGCCTGCACCGCATCGACGTGCAGACGCACGTCGGGCGGCAATTGGGCGCGCAGCTCGGCCAAGGGCTGGATCACCCCGGTTTCGTTGTTGGCCGCCATGACGGCCACGGTGTCGGCGCCGGTCGCGGCCAGGAGTGCCGAAAGCTCGGCCGGGCGGACGCGGCCGGCTTCGTCCACCGGCAACCGTGCGGCGACGAGGCCTGGCTGGGCCAGCACCGCCGGGTGTTCGACCGCCGAAGCCAGTACCCGGCGGCCGTGGAGGGCCATGGCGTTGGCCTCGGTGCCGCCGGCAGTGAAGACGATGTTGGCGGCGGTCGTACCCAGCTGCACGGCGAGCCCTTCGCGTGTGCGCTCCAACGCCCGCTTCGCCGCCCGTCCCCGCCCGTGCACCGACGAGGGGTTGCCGCCGGCGTCGAGGGCCTCGAGCATCGCCGTGCGGGCCTCGGGCCGGAGCGGCGAGCCGGCGTTGTGGTCGAGGTCGATCACGCCACGCGGCCCGCTCAGGACGCCATCCGTTCGGGCGAGCGTTCGCGCTGGCTCTTGGCCTCGGCCAATTCCCGCTCCAGCCCGCCGATGCGGGTCTCCAGCCGCTCCACTTGACGGCAGAGCCGATCGAGCATCTTCGCCATCGGATCGTCGGCCAGGGCGGGGTCCGTGCCATAGGCCGGAAAGCAGGGGTTACCGGCGGTTACCGGCTTGGTCCCGGCCTCACGGGCGGGGATGCCCACCACCGTGGCGCCGGCCGGCACCGCCTTCAAGACCACGGCGTTCGAGCCGACCCGGGCGCCTTTACCGACCGTGAAGGGCCCGAGCACGGCGGCACCGGCACCGATGATCACGTCGTCCTCGATCGTCGGATGGCGCTTGCCCTTCTCGCCGCTGGTACCGCCCAAGGTAACGCCCTGGTAGAGCGTGACGTTGTTGCCCACCACCGCCGTCTCGCCGATCACGACACCCATGCCATGATCGATGAACACGCCATCGCCCAAAACCGCTCCGGGATGGATTTCGATGCCCGTGATCAGGCGGTTCAGATTGGAGATCAGCCGCCCGAGCAGCTTGAAGCCGCGGCACCAGACGGCATGCGCGATGCGATGCCAGATCACGGCATGCAGGCCCGGATAGCACAGCAGGATCTCGATTTTGGAGTGTGCCGCCGGATCGCGCTCCGCTACGGCCCGAATGTCGTCGCGCAGTCTCTTGAACACGGCAGCCCCTCGACGCTATATGCGGCACATAAGTGGGATAAGGCAGCGACGGCGACAACCCTCCGATCGCGGGATGCGGATGTGTCGGTGCAGGCGTTGCACCGCCCAACAGCCCCGGTGAACCGCACACGAGCAAGCGGCCAACGAGGCGCCACCTCCCGGTGATCGAGCCCCGAACCAGCCGGCGGCGGCCGTCCCTGGTCGGTGGTCCTGGCACAGCTGATCGGCGCCAGGAGTGGTTACCGCAACCGAACCCACGATTATATGAGCAGGGGCGCGTCGGTCAACGCGCGCCTTTGCTTGCCCGTGACCTGCCGTTTGGCTCGATGACTGGAGAGTGACATGCCCGAAGTGATCTTCAACGGTTCCGACGGGCGGCTCGAAGGGCGCTACGTGCATGGCGAGGGTCCCACACCGCCGCTCGCGATCGTCCTGCATCCCCATCCGCTGCACGGCGGCACGATGAACAACCGTGTCGTCTACGCCATGTTCCAGGCGTTTCAGCGCCGTGGCTTCTCGGTTCTGCGGTTCAACTTCCGCGGCGTGGGCCGCTCCCAGGGCGTGTTCGACCACGGCCAGGGCGAGCTGCGCGACGCGGCCTCGGCGCTCGACTGGATGCAGCTGCAGAACCCGAACAGCCGGATGGTCTGGTGCGCCGGCTTCTCCTTCGGCGCCTGGATCGCCATGCAGCTCCTGATGCGGCGGCCCGAAATCCACCGTTTCGTCTGCGCCGCCCTGCCGGCCTCGCTCTACGACTTCACCTTCCTCGCACCCTGCCCGTCCTCGGGCCTGGTGATCCACGGCGACAAGGACATCGTCACCTCGACCGAAGCGGTGCAGAAGCTGACCGACAAGCTCCAGCACCAACGCGCCATCGAGATCCAGGTCGACGTCATCGAAGGCGCGGATCACGTCTTCAACAAGCAGATGGACGCCTTCAACACGTCGCTGGAAGCCTATCTGGACGCGCATCTGGCCCCGACCCAGCCCCCCGTCTCCGCTGCCTGAGCCCCGCCCATGACCTCGTTTCGTTCCGAATTCCTGGAGCGGCTGCGCACACGCGGCTTCATCAACCAGGTGACCGACGCCCAGGGCCTCGACGACCTCCTCCAAGCGGGCCCGGCGAGCGGCTATATCGGCTTCGATTGCACGGCCGACAGCCTGCACATCGGCAACCTCGTCTCGATCATGCTGCTCCGCCACCTCCAGGACGCCGGGCATCGGCCGATCGCGCTGGTCGGCGGCGGCACGTCCAAGGTGGGCGATCCGTCCTTTCGCGACGAGGCCCGGCGGCTCCTGGACGACAGCGTGATCAACGACAACAAGGCGGGGATCAAGCGCTCGCTCGCTGCCTTTCTCGACTTTGCCGGCGGCCGCACGCAAATGGTGGACAACGCCGAGTGGCTCGATCGCCTCGAATACGTCCCCTTCCTGCGCAAGGTCGGCCGCCACTTCACGATCAACCGCATGCTCACCTTCGATTCGGTGAAGCTGCGGCTGGATCGCGAACAGCCGCTGACCTTCCTCGAATTCAACTACATGATCATGCAGGCCTACGACTTCACCG
>RECO01000316.1 GCA_007694015.1 Geminicoccaceae bacterium | reverse complement strand
ACCAGCAAGCGGTTGGGGGCGAAAATGAGCGACCGGATTGAGCGCATCGTCGCAACCGCGGCCTTCATGCTTGCCGTCCTCGCATGGAGAGAGAGGCAAAAGGCGCGCGATCTCCTGGCGAGCCAAGGCGCCACGGCGGAAGAACTGGCACGCGAGCTGCGCACGCTCGATGCCGAAAACAGCGCACGGATAGCGGAAGCCATCGAAGCGCTGCGGCTCGACCTCGTGGCTTGGCGCTGATGGGTAGGGGGCTCCAAATCCCTGAGCTGACCGGGGCCGGAACCCGTCCGCCCTCCCACGCCTTTGCAACGGTTCCACATTTCGGCACGGCGGCTCGCCACGGGGCGACGACGGGCGGCGGCTACCACCCTAGCCGGCGACCACGGCACCCGCTGGTGAGCCTCCACGTGGCTCCACGGCGTATCCGCTGGATACAGCACCGCTCCGCGCTGGATTGTTGCGGGGCCGGGGCTGGCATCCGGCGCCACCATCGTGGCGGCTCGTCACCCTCGCCAGCGCGGCGGCTCGACCGTCGCCACCACCACCCGGAAGGACCGCGAAATCGGTTCTGGTGGCTATCCGGTGGCTATCCAATTTCGGCGAGGCGGTGGCGGTTTCTGCTAAGTGCTTGATTTTGTGGCGCGCCCGGGAGGACTCGAACCCCCAACCTTCTGATCCGTAGTCAGACGCTCTATCCATTGAGCTACGGGCGCGTGGCAAGCGTGGGTGGGCATAGCGGAGGCGGGGGGGGTTGGCACGGGGGATGGGGCGGGGGCGAAAGCAGGGCTGGACGGCGCTGCCTCGCCGTCGCAGCAGGGGCTCACCTTGTCCGTTCGAGGGTGTGCCATGACCCCTGAAAAACCACCAAAGCCCACCCCCCAAGAGCTGCGCGTTGCCCGCCAACGGCGGCGCACGGCGCGGCCGCGCGACTTGGCCGACGCCCTGGGCGTGCCGGAGGCGGCCTTGGTCGCGGCGCATGTCGGCCCGGCAATCACCCGGCTGCGTCCGGCACCCGGCCCGATCTTCGACGAAGTCGCCAGCCTCGGGCCGTTGATGGGGCTGACGCGCAACGCGCACTGCGTGATCGAGCACAGCGGCCGCTACGGTGCCGCCATCGACGTCGAACTGGACGAAGCGGCTGCGGCCTTCGCCTTCGCCCAGATCGAGCGCAGGAAGGCCAGCGTGCAGCTCTACGATGCGGCCGGCGACGCCGTGCACAAGATCCACTTCGATGACGTGCCGGCGGGCTTTTCGGGCTTGGTCGACGCGTTGCGCCACGACGACCAGGCGGACGAGCTGGCCTTGGCGCCGCGCCAGGCCGTGTTGGCGTTGGTGCCGCCGCCCGCGGCACGGGCACTCCCGCCCGCTTTCGCCACGCCCCTCCTGGAGCGACTGGCGGCAAGCGGCCTGCCGGTCGGCATCACGGTCGCCAACGCCGCCACCCGGCAGCGCTACCATGGCGCCGTCGCCAACGTCGTCGCCACCGGCCCCTGGATCAACGTACTCGATCCGGGCTTCAACCTGCATCTGCGCGAGGACCGCATCGCCCACGCTTGGCAGGCGGGCGACACGGTGACGGCCGTCGCCGAAGACGGCAGCCCGGTCGTCGCCTTTACCCTGCCGCAAGACCTCGATCTCGGCGCGGCGGCGGCCGGCTGAGTGCGGCCGCATGAAAATTTGTCATAATCCGGGTTTTCCACATCCCATCTCATTGGAAAAGCTATGAATATGTGGTCGACAGTTCGTTTTGTAAAAACAATTTTCGGGCGGTTCGTCAGCCCCGCGTCGCCGCCCAGCGCCTGCCGCGTTTTGTGTCTAAAATCCTAACACTGCGTGCCTCGACCCGCAAGCGACGGGCGGTTTGGCGATGACCGGGGAGAGCGCGGTCGTCGCCGTCTTCGCGCTGGTCTATCTGGGCATGGCGCTCGGCCGGTGGCCGGGGCTGGCGCTCGATCGCACGGGCGTCGCCCTGGTCGGCGCCATCTTCCTCGTCGGCCTTGGCCTGATGCCGACCGAACGCGTCGCCCACCACATCGAGCTGCCGACGCTCGTCATCCTGTTCGCGCTGATGGTGCTCTCGGCCCAGGTTGCGGCCAGCGGTGCTTTCGACCGCCTGGCGGCCTCGATCGCTACGGCCCAGGTCGGGCCTTTCCTATTGCTGGCCCTGGTGGTGATGGCCTCGGGCGTGCTCTCGGCGCTCTTGACCAACGACGTCGTCGTTTGGGCGATGACGCCGTTGCTGGTGCGGGGGCTGGTGGCCCGGGGCCTGCCGCCCGAGCCCTACGTCATCGCCCTCGCCATGGCAGCGAATGCCGGCTCCGCCGCAACCGTGGTGGGCAACCCGCAAAACCTCCTCATCGCCCAAGCCGGCGGGCTCGATTTCTGGACCTTTCTCGCCACTGCCGGCGTTCCGGCCGGCCTCGCCCTCGGGGTCGTGTTCCTCACCGTCGCGGCCGTTTGGGGCCGCCGGCTCCGCCAAGCCGCTCCCGGCGACACCGACCTGGAGGTGCCGCCCATCGACCGCGCCCACCTCACCAAAGCGGCGCTCGCTGCAGGCGGCGTGGTCCTGGTCTTCACCCTGCCGGTGGAGCGCGCCCTCTGGGCGCTGGCCATCGCCGGCGCGCTCCTGATCAGCCGGCGGTTGGCCACGCGCACCATGCTGGGCCTGGTCGATTGGCACCTGCTTTTGCTGTTCGCGAGCCTCTTCGTCGTCACCGGCACCCTCGCCGAAACGGCGCTCGTCACCGACGCCCTCGCCCGGGCCACCGCCCGGGGCTTCGACGCCACGGCGAGCACCACGCTCCTGCCGCTGGCGCTGGCCGGCAGCAACGTCATCGGCAACGTCCCGCTCGTTACCCTGTTGCTCGCCCTCGATCTCGGCTTCACCGAGGCGAGCCTCTTGCGCCTCGCCGTCTACAGCACGCTCGCGGGCAACCTGTTGATCGTCGGCAGCCTCGCCAACATCATCGCCGTCGAGCGTGCGGCGGGCCTGGGCGTGCGCATCGGCTTTCTCACCTTTGCCGCCGTCGGCGTGCCGGCCACCTTGGCCACCTTGGCGCTGGCCGCCTGGTGGCTCGGCTGAGCCGAACGCGCACCCCGGCCGTCAGGCCGGCACCTGTAGCACCGTGCGGCCGTCAGGCCGGCACCTGCAGCACCGTGCGGCAGGGGACCCCGACCCGTGCCGCCCCGCCGAGGCCGATCAGCTCCATCAAAAAGACCGACCCCAACGTCTCCACACCAGCCGCCTTCAACAACGTGATCGCCGCCGCCGCCGTGCCGCCGGTGGCCAACAGGTCGTCGATCAGCACGACCTTCTGGCCGCGCTCGATCAAGTCCGCGGACACCTCGACCACGTCATCGCCATATTCGAGCGTGTAGGCATGGCTGTGCACGTTGCCCGGCAGCTTGCCCCGCTTGCGCACCATGACCATCCCGAGACCCAGCTCGACCGCGATCGGGGCCGCGAAAATGAAGCCCCGGCTTTCGATCGCCACCAGCGTGTCGGGCACGAAGGTTTCGACCTCCCGCGCCATGGCGTGAATCGCCGTGCGCCACGCCCCCGCATGGGCCAAAAGGGTGGAGATGTCGTAGAACTGGATGCCGGGCTTGGGAAAATCCGGGACGACACGGATGTGGCGGCGAAGGAAGGGTTGATGGTCGTAACTCATCGAAGACACCTCGGCTGGCTCCTGCTCGCCCTCTTCTTGGCAAGTGCTGCCCCCTTGGCCAAGGCCGACGATACCGTTCCCGTCGTCGTGACCAGCGCCACCGGCGAACACCTGTTCCGGGTCGAGCTGGCCCGGACCGCCGAGGAACACGCCCAAGGCCTGATGTTCCGCGAGCATCTGGAGCCCGACGCCGGCATGCTGTTCCTGTTCGACCCGCCCCGCCGAGTGGCCTTTTGGATGAAGAACACCCTCATCCCCCTCGACATGATCTTCACCGACAACACCGGCCGCATCATCGCCATCGAAGCCAACTCGGAACCCCACTCCCTCGAACCCCGCGGCCCCGACACCACCGTCCGCGCGGTCCTCGAAATCAACGGCGGCCTCGCCGAACGCCTCGGCATCGACGTCGGCGACCAACTCCGCACCCCCTTGCTGGCACGCTGACGCCCCGAGGCCAGCCAAGTGAGGAAAGCCAAGTGAAGAGAAGCCAAGTGAAGAGAAGCCAAGGGGGCTTTTGGCCCCCTTGGAAACCCCCGGGCAGCAACGATTTCGGGTGGTGCGCGCACCACCCGAAATCGTTGCTGCCACTTTACCAACTGCCGACGGCAGCGCCGTCGGCCGGGGGTCCTAGGGGGCCAAAAGCCCCCTAGCCCTTGCCTTCACCTCCGGTCACCGATGGGTGGGGACTGAAAGGCGCGGGTGCGACGGTGCAGCGACCTCTCGTCAGGGGGGCATCCTGCGGCTACGGTCGGCGGAAACGCACGGAGGCACGTCGTCATGCGGCCATTGCCGAAAGCGCCGTCGTTTCGCCTCGACGGCAAGCGCGCGCTCGTGACCGGAGCCAGCCGCGGCATTGGCCGGGCGGCCGCAGCGGCGCTGGCGGACGCTGGGGCGCATGTCGTCCTGGCCAGCCGCAACACCGACGAGTTGGCCGACCTTGCCGCTGCGATCCGGGCCACCGGCGGCGAAGCGAGCGTGTTGGCGCTCGACGTGGCGGAGTTGGCAGCGGCCCGCCACGCCATCGAGCGCGAACCGCCGGTCGACGTGTTCGTCAACAATGCCGGTGTGGCGCGCCACGCGGCCTTCACCGACGTCAGCGTCGAAGAGTTCGACGCGGTGATGGGGGTCAACGTGCGGGGTGCCTTCTTCGCCGCCCAGGCCGTCGCCCGGCGGATGATCGAGGGTGGCCTCAAGGGCTCGATCATCAACATGTCGTCGCAGATGGGCCATGTCGGCGGGCCGCAGCGAAGCGTCTATTGCGCCTCCAAATTCGCCGTCGAGGGGATGACCAAGGCGATGGCCATCGACCTGGCGACGCATGGCATCAGGGTCAACAGCCTCTGCCCGACCTTCATCGAAACCCCGCTGACCGCCCCGATCCTGGGCGATGCGGCGTTCGTGGCCCATGTCGAGCGGATGATCCTCGCGGGCCGCACCGGCCAGGTCGAGGACCTGACCGGCGCGATTTTGTTCCTCGCCTCCGAGGCCTCGCAACTGATGACCGGCTCGTCGCTCATGATCGACGGCGGCTGGACGGCGCATTGAAGCAGGCCAATTTG
>RECO01000112.1 GCA_007694015.1 Geminicoccaceae bacterium | reverse complement strand
CCAGGCCCAGTTGTTGCGGCTCCAACATCGGCTTTGGCGACGGCGGCTTCATCGTGTCCCTCCCTGACGATGCTCACATCGTCCAGGGAGCCGCGGCGAAAGCCGGTCGCAACGAGAAGCGCGTGCAGCTCGTTCAGGGCGTCGATCGTCACCCGCGGTGATCCGAGCTCCATGCCCGCGCAGGCCAAAGGATCGAGCATCCAAGCCGGAAGGGTGGTGACCACGCCCGGCGCGACCTCGAGGTGCACCACCTCACCGCCTGCTCGCTTCTCACCGTAGTGGCAGCGCACCCGCCGCCCGAAGAGCGGGTGCCACCGATACTGGACCACCACATCCCGCCCGATATCGGCACAATGACCCAGCAATGGCCCTGGGGCGCAAGAACTATCTCTTCGCCGGTTCCGATGCCGGTGGTGAACTCCTGGCCGACGCCATGACCGTGATCGAGACGGCCAAGCTCGCGGACCTCGATCCCGAGGCCTACCTCGCAGACGTCCTCGCCCGCATCCGCACCCACGACCCCGACCGCCTCGACGACCTCCTGCCCTGGAACTGGAAGGCCGCGCCGGCCAGCGCCGCCAGCGAGGCGGCCTGACGATGGCCCACGTCAGCAGCGTGTTCACCATCGCCCGCGTCGCCAAGATGCTCGCCGATGTCCTCGCCAGGCTCAACGACCATCCCGTCAATCGCCTGGACGAGCTTCTCCCGTGGCAATGGAAGGCTGCCCGCATCGCGGTCGCCGAGGCCGCCTGACGGGTGCTGACCGGCCGATTACGCAGCTCCCTCGGCGCCATCGACGACGCCCCGGTCATCGCGCTGCTCACCGGCACCTTCGACGACCCCCAAGCCCCAGACCTCCAACCCACCAGCCACGCCCACACCGACAGCCGCCCAATCTAGGCTTTTTTCACCTATCCGTGCTGCACTCGGTGCCGCGCTTTCGACATCATCGATCACCCCAAATCCCGCCCCCGCCCCCCCGGCAACGCCCCGTCACATTCTGCGGCGGCAAGCGCCGCCGCCGGGGGGTTCCAGGGGGGACCATCAAGTCCCCCCTGCCTTGCCTTGTCCCTTCGCCCGAACCAAGCGTGCTCGGCGCCGTCGCGCCCACCGTCGTTGCTTCCGGTTGCGCCCCTACCCTTCGCGGAAGGCGTCGTCGCGGAGCATCAGGATGCGGTCGGTGAGGAAGCTCAGAATGCTGCGTTCGCCGGTGATGAGCTCGACATCGACCAGCATGCCGGGGACCAGCGGGTAGGTGACGCCGTCGCGTTCGAGTTCGGGCCGGTCGGTTTCGACACGTACGCGGTAGGTAACCTCCCCGGTGCGCTCGTCCGTCGTCGCGTCGGCGGCGATGTGGATGATGCGCCCTTCGAGGCGGCCGTAGCGCAGATAGTCGAAGGCCATGACCTTGACGACGGCTTCCTGGCCGACGTGGAGCTTGCCGATGTCGCTATGGGCGACCCTGGCTTCGACCAGGAGCGGCCCTTCCGTTGGCACGATGGTGACGAGCGGGGTGTGCGGCGCGAAGCTTTGGCCGGGGGTGTTGACGACGAGGTCCTTGACGATGCCGGTAACGGGCGCGCGAACGACCAGTTCGTGCACCACCTGGCCTTGGCGGTGGAGGGCTTGTTCGAGGTTGAAGACCTCGGCCCGGGACGCCGCCAGTTCCAGACGCAGGTCGCGTTCGCGGTCGGCGACGAGGCGCGCTTGGGCGTCTTGGGCCTCGATTTGCGCGGCGGCGGCGGCGTCACGGCTGCTTTTGGCGACTTCCAGCTCGCCCTCGGCATCGGCGACCTGACGATCGACGCCCAACTGGCGCAACCGTGGGCTCAGGCCGCGCGCGGTCAGCTCGGCCGTGGCCGCGGCCTCTTGCTTCAGGATGGCGAGGGTGCGCTCCAGCCGCTGCACCGCGTGGGCTTGTTCTTCGACCTCTATCGCGCGGCGATGCTCGGTGCTGACGAGTTGCGCCAGTTGGCGTTCGTGCGCGGTGGTGCGGGCGGCGAGCAGCGCCGCTTCCTCGGCGACGAGTTCCGGGCGGAGCTGGGCGAGGGTGGCGGGAACCTGGAGGCCGCGTTCGAGCAGTTCGGCCTCCAGGCGGGCGACGCGGGCGCGTTCGGCGTCGAGCCGGCCTTGGAGTTCGGTGAGGGCACTGCGGTCGAGTTCGTCATCGAGGTGGAGAAGCACGTCGCCCTGGCTGACGAAGGCGCCCTCGCGCACGGCAACACCGGCGACGCGGCCGCCGCTGCGGTGATTGACCACCTGGACCTGGTCGGCCGGTTCCACCTTGCCGGTGGCGCGCACCACCTGTTCGACCTGGGCCCAGCCGGCCCAAACCAGGGCCAGGACGACGAGGCTCGCCAGCAGCAGGATGAGGCCACGGGGGCCGAAGCCGGTGCGGGTATCGGCCAGGGTGGCGCAGCGGGGAAGGAGCTGGCTCGCCATCGTCTACGTTACTCCGCGGCGGGGGCGGCGGGGGCGCTGGCGCCGCGGGCGAGCACGTCGGCGACGGAGCCTTGGTCGACGATGCGGCCATGGTCCAGGCGAACGGCCCGGTCGGCAAGCGCGAGCAACGCCGGGCGATGGGTCACCATGACGACGGTGCGGCCACGCACGATCGGCCGCAGCCGGCCGACGAGCTGTTGTTCGCTCGCCTGGTCGAGCGCACTGGTTGCCTCGTCGAAGACGAGCAGGCGGGGGTTGCGCACGAGCGCTCGGGCCAGCGCCAGGAGCTGGGCCTGGCCGGTGGAGAGGTTGAAGCTGCCATCGCCCAGCATGGTGGCGTAGCCCATGGGCAAAGCCTCGATGACCTCGTGCAGGCCGGTGAAACGGGCGGCGGCGACGATGCGATTGAAGTCGGGCTCGGGCAGGCCCAGGCCGATATTGTGGGCGATGCTGCCTTTGAAGAGCTGGGTTTCCTGGGGCACGAAGCCGACTTGGCGGACGAGCGCGCCGGTGGGGAGGTGGCGGAGGTCGAAGCCGTCGACGAGCACGCGGCCGGTCTGCGGCGGCAGGAGGCCCAGCATGACCTTGGTGAGCGTGGTTTTGCCCGAGCCCGGCGGGCCGAGAATGGCGAGGACTTGGCCCGGCCGCACCTCGAGGTCGACGTCGGTGAGTGCCGCAACGTGGCCCTGGTAGCGGTAGCCGACGCCGTCGAGGCGGAGGCGGCCTTCGAGGGATGGGGCGGGGCCGGCCTTTTGCTGCGCGTCGGCGCCTTCGGCGAGCAGCTTGTCGAGCGTGGCCATGGCGTCGCGCACGGCGCGAACGTGGTGCCAGGCACCGCCCAACTGGCGCAAGGGGGCAAGTGCGCGCGCGGAGAGGATGGTCGCGGCGATCAGGGCGCCGACCGAAAGGTCACCCGACAGGATCAGGTGGGCACCGACATAGACCAGCACGAGGGTGACCAGGTGCTGGAGGAAGAGGCCGACGGTTTGGGCGGTGCCGTTGAGCTGGCCGGCGCGAAAGCCGGCTTCGGCGCTGCGGGCGAGCTTGTCGTCGAAGGTCCGGGCCACGTCGGCTTCGAGGCCGAGGGCCTTGATGGTGAGGGCGTTGTGCACCGTCTCGCCGACCGCGGACGCCTTGTCGGCGGCGGCTTGAAAGCCCTCGGCCAGCAGCTTGCGCTGGCGGCGCGCGGTGTACCAGGAGGCGAAGATCAACAGCGGCACGGCAGCGACGACGATCCCGGCAAGCGGTGGGGCGAGCACGGCGATCACCGCGACGAACAGCACGACGAAGGCGAGGTCGACCCAGAGCAGCGGGACTTGGCCGGTGAAGAAGAGCCGCAGGTTGTCGATCTGGCGCAGGTGCTCGACCACATGGCCGGGGGTCAGCGCCTGCAACTGGCGGAGTGGCAGATGCAACAGATGCTGGACCACGTCGCCGCCGATGGCGGCGTCGATCCGCGCGCCGGCGTGGCTGACGACGTAGCCGCGGAGCATGCGCAAGGCGGCGTCGAAGGCGAAGAGGGTCACCATGCCGATGGCGAGCACGTCGAGGGTGCGCACCGCGCCGTGGCCGATGACCTGGTTGTAGACGGTCATCATGAACAAGGGCGTGGCCAGGGCCAGCAGGTTGATCATCACGCTGGCGATGGCGATTTCCCAGAACACCGGCCGCAGCCGGGCCCCGATGCGCTCGCCCACGGCGTGGGCGGGCTCCGGCACTGGCGACCTGGGCGCCAGAACGGCGACACCCGGCTTGGCGAGGTCGCCGAGCGCCACCCGCTGCTCGCCCGTGCCGGCAAGGAACAAGGCGCTGCCGAGCCGCGCTTCGACGCAGCGCGCGGCGCCGTCGGGGGTGACGACGAGGAAGGGTGGGGTTTGCTCTTCCAGGAGCCGCCGCGTCGCCGGCTCGACGTCGAGGTCGAGACCGAGCCGTTCGCTGGCGGTCAACAGGGCACGGATGGCGTCGGGGGTCGGGGTCGCGGGAAAGGCGTTGCGCACGGTCGGCGCATCGCTGGCGCGGCCGATGCTCGCCAGCAACTGACCAAGGGCAGTCGCCGCGTGCGGCGGGTCACCCGCAGGGAGCACCGTCCCGGCGTCGTCGTGCGTAGGGAACCGCGCGGTCGCGCGCATGGCCGATCCAGCAGCCGTGAAAGCGCCGCATCCTGCGCCGCGGGAGCCCAGCGAACAAGCTCAACGAAAGGCTGATGACCCTTTCGTCAAATGCGGCCGATCGAGCTGCAGCACTGCTGTACGTCCTGAACGGCTCAGTCGAGCGCGAAAAGGAAGAAAGTGAGGTAGCGCGTTTCGGGCAGGGCCGGGTGGATCGGGTGATCGGGGCCGGCGCCGCCGGTGGCGAGCAGGCGAGCGCCACGGCCGGCCTCGCGCAACCCGGCGAAGGTCGCTTGCAGAAGGGCGTCGTGGTCGACGTGGTGCGAGCACGACGCGATGGCGAGAAAGCCGTCCTGGGCGACCACGCCGGCCGCCGCACGGGCGAGCTTGCGATAGCCCTTGAGTGCCACCGGCACGTCCTTTTTGGCGGGCGCATAGGGCGGCGGGTCGGCGATGACGACATCGAAGCGGGCTTTGGCCGCCGTCAGCTTGCCCAAGCTCTCCAGGACGTCGCCTTTGCTGATCTCCACCTTGCCGGCGAGACCGTTCTGCGCGGCGCTCGCGCGCAACAGGTCGAGGGCAGGCGCGGCGCGGTCGATGGCATGGACGTGCAGAGCGCCGGCCGCGGCGGCGCGGAGCGCGAAGCCGCCGGCATAACTGAACAGATCGAGCACGCGACGGCCCGGCGCCAGCTTGGCGACGAGATCGCGGTTCGGCCGCTGATCGAAGAACCAGCCGGTCTTCTGCCCGCCGATCGGGTCGGCAAGGAAGGTCACGCCGGCCTCGTCGACCGCGAGCGGCACGTCGACCGTGCCCTCGATCCGCGGCGGCAAGGAGGCCAGCCCTTCGAGCTGCCGGCCGTGGCTGTCGAGCCGGACCACGATACCCTGCGGCGCCAAGAGCCGCTCGAGGGCGCTCAGCACGTCGTCGAGGGACCGATCCATCCCGGCGGTGTTCGGCTGCACCACGACCACGTCGCCGAACCGATCCACCGTAAGCCCCGGCAGGAAGTCGCCTTCCCCGTGCACCAGACGGCAAAAGCGCGGATCGACCAGCGCCGTCCGCAACGCCAGGGCACGGCCGATGCGTCGCTCGAAGAAGCCCGTGTCGATCGCGGTCTCGTGGTTGCGGGTGAGCAACCGCGCGACGATCAGCGAGTGCGGGTTGACTTGGGCGACGCCATAGAGGCGGCCCGCCGGCAGGGCCAGCTTGACGAGGCTGCCTGGCGGCAATGCCTTCACCTCGTCGGTCATCTGGACTTCGTTGGCGAAGACCCAGGGCGAGCCGGCGCGCAGCCGGCGCTCGTGCCCGCTTTTCAGCACGAGCCTTGGAAGTTCGGTCATGTTCATGGGTCGCCGTTCGCAACAGGATCGTCCTTATGGCGCGGCTGGCGAGGGCCCGCAAGATCGCCACGGCGGCGGATCGGCGTTAGAGCCTTTTCCCAAAGGCTTGACCATCCCGCACCCCCGCCCGGCCGCCCACGAGTGTACGATTCCATGGGTGGCCGGGCGGGGGTGCGGGATGGGCGTAGCTCGACCTGAAGGGAAAATGCGTTAGTCTGTCGGGCAAAACGGAGGACGGGCGATGCATAGAACGATGGTTCTCGGCGTGTCGGCCTTGGCCTTGGTCGCTTGGCCCTTGGCCGTGGAGGCACGGGGGATGGTGGTCGCGGCGCACCCGTTGGCGAGCGACGCCGGGCTCGCGGTACTCGAAGCCGGCGGCAATGCGGTCGATGCGCTGGTGGCGGTGCAGGCGGTGTTGGGACTGGTCGAACCGCAATCGTCGGGCCTCGGTGGTGGCGCCTTCCTGGTGCACTACGACGCCCGGACCGGCCGCGTGACGACCTTCGACGGCCGCGAGACGACGCCTGCCGCCTACGGCCCCGACCACTTTCTCGATGCCGACGGCGAGCCGCTGCCCTTCTGGGAGGCGGTGATCCATGGCCGCTCCGTCGGCGTGCCGGGGACGCCCATGCTGTTGGACCTGGCGCACGCCCGCTTCGGGCGTGCCGAGTGGGCCGGGTTGTTCGACCGCGCCATCGCCTTGGCCGAGGACGGCTTCGAGGTCAGCCCGCGGCTCGCTTCGGCCGTGGCGGCCGCGCGCGGGCTCGATGCGTTCCCCCCGACCGCGGCCTATTTCCTGCCCGAGGGGCAGCCCTTGGCAGCCGGCATGACGCTGCGCAACCTTGCCTATGCCGAAACCCTGCGCAGCTTCGCAGCCGAACGCAGCCAGCCCTTCTATGAGGGCGCGATTGCCCGGGCGATCGTCGGCGTGGTCAACCAGGCGGGCGGGATCATGACGCTGGGCGATCTCGCCGCCTACGAGTTGGTCGAGCGGCCACCGGTCTGCGTCGACTACCGCGGCCACGCGGTCTGCGGGATGGGGCCGCCGAGTTCGGGCGGACTGACGGTGGGCCAGATCCTGGGCCTGCTCGGGCATTTCGATCTGACGTCCTTGGGCTACGGCGTCGATGCCCTCCACCTCATCGCCGAGGCGAGCCGGCTCGCCTACGCGGACCGGGCATTCTACATGGCCGACAGCGACTTCGTCTCGGTACCGACTGAAGGGCTGCTGGACCCGGCCTATCTCACGGCGCGGGCGCAGCTGATCGACCGGGATCGCACCCATCTCGACGCCAAGGCCGGCAACCCGCCCTGGCGCGAGGCCCGGCTGCAGGCCCCGCAGGTGCAGCCGGAGCGCAGCGGCACGAGCCACATCGTCATCGTCGACGCCGACGGCAACGCCGTCTCGATGACCACCACGATCGAAAGCGGCTTCGGCTCGAGGCTGATGGCGGCAGGCTTTCTGCTCAACAACGAGCTGACCGACTTTTCCTTCCGCCCCGAAGTGGAGGGCCGGCCGGTGGCCAACCGGGTCGAGCCCGGCAAGCGGCCGCGCAGCTCGATGAGCCCCACCATTGTCCTGCGCGACGGCGAGCCCTACCTCCTGGTGGGCTCGCCCGGTGGGGCGCGCATCATCGGCTACACGGCACTTGCCACCATCGCCGTGCTCGATTGGGGGATGGAACCGCAGGCCGCCGCGGAACTCGGCCACGTCGGCAATCTCGGCCGCTACACCGACCTCGAAGACGGCAGCACGGCCGCCCTGTTCCGAGCCGCACTCGAGGAGCGCGGGCACGAGGTGCGAACCCTGCCGATGGAAAGCGGCCTCGCGTTGATCCGTCTTGGCGCCGATGGCCCGATCGGCGGGGCCGATCCGCGCCGCGAGGGCGTCGTCCGCAGCCGGTGACCGAAGTCGGCGGCGGCTTCATGCCGCCGCTCGGGGGGTGCGGGGGGCCAAAAGCCCCCTGCCTCTTTGCCGCGTTCACCGCGTCGTGAACGTAGCGCCGGGCTGGCTTCTCGTGTAGAAGCCGCGGCACAATCCCCAAAAACGTAGAGCGGCCCGCCGATGGATTTGCGCAACATCGCCATCATCGCCCATGTCGATCATGGCAAGACCACCCTCGTCGACGGGCTGCTCCGCCAATCCGGCGCGTTTCGCGACAACCAGCAGGTTGCCGAGCGGGCGATGGATTCGAACGATCTGGAGCGTGAGCGCGGCATCACCATTCTGGCCAAGGCCACGTCGGTGGTCTGGAACGGCGTGCGCATCAACATCGTCGACACCCCCGGTCACGCCGATTTCGGCGGCGAGGTGGAGCGCATCCTCTCGATGGTCGACGGCGTCTTGATCCTGGTCGATGCCGCCGAGGGGCCGATGCCGCAGACCAAGTTCGTGCTGGGCAAGGCCTTGAAGCTGCACCTCGCCCCGATCGTGGTGATCAACAAGGTCGACAAGCCCGACCAGCGGGCGGACGAAGTCCTGAACGAGATGTTCGACCTGTTCGTCGCGCTCGAAGCCGACGACCGCCAGCTCGACTTCCCGCACATCTACGCCTCCGCCAAGGAAGGCTGGGCGGTTTCGGAGTTGGGCGATGCGAAGGACAACCTCGGCCCCTTGTTCGACCTGATCGTGCGGCACGTACCGCACCCGAAGGTGGAGGACGAGGGGCCGTTCACCATGCTCGCCACCACCCTCGAAGCCGACCCCTATCTCGGGCGGCTCCTGACCGGGAGGGTTGCCCGCGGGCGGTTGCAGCCGAATGCGACCTTGAAGGCGCTCAGCCGCGACGGCCGGCTGATCGAGACCGTGCGGGTGACCAAGATCCTGGAGGCCCGAGGGCTGGCGCGGGTCCCGGTGGACCTCGCCGAGGCCGGCGACATCGTTACCCTGGCCGGATTCCAGGAGGCGACCGTGGCCGACACCTTGTGCGACCCGGTCGTGGAAGCGCCGCTGCCGGCGCAACCCATCGACCCGCCGACGCTGGCGATGACGTTCTCGGTCAACGACAGCCCGCTCGCCGGGCGCGAAGGCAAGAAAGTGACCTCGCGCCTCATCGGCGACCGGCTCATGCGCGAGGCCGAGGGCAACGTGGCGCTGCAGGTGACGCCTTCCGACAGCAACGAAAGCTTCGAGGTGGCGGGCCGCGGCGAGTTGCAACTCGCCATCCTGATCGAGACCATGCGCCGCGAAGGCTTCGAGCTGTCGATCAGCCGGCCGCGGGTGGTCATGAGCAAGGACACCGCGACCGGTCAGCTGTTGGAGCCGATCGAGGAAGTCGTCATCGACGTCGACGAGGAATATTCGGGCACCGTCATCGACTCCTTGACGCAACGGCGGTGCGATCTGGTCGAGATGCGGCCGACCGGCATCGGCCGGCAGCGCTTGGTGCTGCACGCCCCGGCGCGGGCGCTGATCGGGTTTTTGGGCGAGTTCTTGACCATCACCCGCGGCACCGGGATCATGAACCGCTCGTTTTTCGCGTACGCGCCGTTCAAGGGGCAGATCCCGACGCGACGCACGGGCGTGTTGATCTCGACCGAACAGGGCGACGCCGTCGCCTACGCGCTCTGGAACCTCGAAGAACGCGGGCCTCTGTTCATCACCCCGGGTACACCGGTCTATGCCGGCATGATCATCGGTGAGCACAGCCGTCCCAACGATCTCGACGTAAACCCCTTGAAGGCGAAGCAGCTGACCAACATCCGGGCGGCGGGCAAGGACGATGCGGTCAACCTGACACCGCCGGTCAGGATGTCGCTGGAGCAGGCCCTCGCCTACCTCGCCGACGACGAGCTGGTCGAGGTGACGCCCAAGAACATCCGCCTGCGCAAACGCCACCTGGACCCCAACGAGCGGAAGAAGGCGCAAAAGAAGGCCGCTCAGCTGACGGCATGAGCGGCGCCGGTCGGTCGCCGTTCAAAAGCCGACGTCGCGGCCGAGCATGGTGGTCCAAAAGGCGTCGCGGGCACGCAGGGCAAGGAACGTGTCGTCGTAGCTGCGGGCCATGAGCACGAAGGCGTGGCCCGGGGCCCCGAGCAGCACGTGGCCCAACTCGTCGGCGTCGTTCAGGACCAACCAGTCCTCGAAGGCGTTGCGGTGGACGGCCAGGGGCGAGACGGCATAGATCACCGCGTGATGGGCGGAGGTGACGTGACGAGGATCGGTGTCGAGCTGCATCAAGACGGCCGCGAGCGTGTGCTCGGCCACCTCGACGTAGCGGGCGACGGCCGGCTCCGCGCGCATGGTCTCCAAACGCCGGTCGATCACCGCTTCGGCCTGGTCCTCGTCCAACAGACGCGCGCCCAATTTCCAAAAGAACCAGTCGATCGCCTGCAGCCGCTCCGCCCAGGAAAGGTCGGCGAGCTCGGCGACGAGCACCTCGGCATTGCCCTGGGCATCGCTCCAACCGTCGTGCAGATGCCGTTCGAGGTAGGCGTGGGTGTCGTGCGGGGCGGTCATGGCGCTGATCCCTTCCGCGGTTCGGTGCTTGCGGCTCGCGCTGGCACCACTGCGTTGGAGCGTAGGATCGCGCATCATGGTTAAGGGTTGGTGAAAGCTCATGGCTGAAGCGCACGGCAGCGGCCGCATGACGGACGCGTCGCAGACGCCGATGATGCGCCAATACTTCGCCTTGAAGGCGCAGCACCCGGACCAGTTGCTGTTCTACCGAATGGGCGACTTTTACGAGCTGTTCTTCGACGACGCCGTACAGGCGGCGGAAGCCCTCGACATCGCGCTGACCCGTCGCGGCAAGCACGACGGCCAGGACGTGCCGATGTGCGGCGTGCCCGTGCACCATGCCGAGACCTATTTGCAGCGCCTCATCCGGCGTGGCTTTCGCGTTGCCGTGTGCGAGCAATTGGAGGACCCGGCGGAGGCCAAGAAGCGCAAGGGGGCGGCCAAGCTGGTCGAGCGCGACGTCGTGCGCATCGTCACGCCCGGCACGCTGACCGAGGACGAACTGCTCGATGCGCGCAGCGAGAACCTGCTCGCTGCCGTCGCGAGCGAGGCCTCGATCGGCGGGACGGGCGGCCACGCCGTCGCCTGGCTGGACCTCTCCTCCGGCCGGTTCGCCGTTGCGGCCACGGCCGCCGACGGCTTGACGGCGTTGCTCTCCAGACTCGATCCGCGTGAGCTGTTGGTGGCGGAGGAGGACCAAAGCCGCGACGGCCTCACCGAATGGCATGATCGACTGGTGCCGTTGGCGAGCCGGAGCTTCACCGCCGAAGGCGGCGTGCGGCGCCTCCTGGAGGCCTATGGTATCGCCACGTTGGACGGCTTCGGCAGCTTCGAGCCCTTGGAGTGCGCCGCCGCCGGGGCCGTGCTCGACTACGTCCTGCTGACGCAAAAGGGCGCACGGCCGCAACTGCAGCCGCTGGTGCGTGAGGGCGCCAACCGTCACCTCCTGCTCGACCCGGCAACCCGCCGCAATCTGGAACTGACCGAAGCCCTGGCGGGTGGCCGGGCCGGGAGCCTGCTCGCCGCGGTGGACCGGACGCTGAGCCCCGGCGGGGCGCGGCGGCTGTGGCGCGATCTGGCCGGCCCCTTGACGGCGCGCGAGGCGATCGCGCGCCGCCACGCGCGGGTGCAAGCCCTCGTCGAAGCGGCCGAGTGCCGTCGCCGCCTCCGCCGATGCCTGCGCGAGTTGCCCGATTGGGAGCGGGCCTTGGCACGGCTCGGGCTCGGCCGGGGTGGACCGCGCGATCTGGGTGCGGTGCGGCAGGCCTTGGCGGTCGCGGCCGAGGTCACGGCCGTGCTCGCGGGCACGGCTCCGGCGCTCGAAGCCTTGCGCGCGGATCTCATGGCCGCCATCGAAGTGGCCCCGACCGACGGCCCGCTTGCTGCGCGTTTGGCCCGTGCCCTGGTCGAGACCCCGCCGCGGTTGGCGCGCGAGGGGGAGGCGATCCGCAGCGGTTATGATGCCGCCTTGGACCGGGCCCGCAGCCTGCGCGACCAGGGACGCCAGCACATCGCGGCGCTGGAGAGCGAGCTGCGCCGGCAGACCGCCGTCGCGCAGTTGAAGGTCCGCCACAACCACATGCTCGGTTATTTCGTCGAGGTGCCGGCCGCGCGCGCCGACGCCCTGCCCGAGCGCTTCGTCCGCCGCCAGGGGCTCGCCAATGCCAGCCGCTTCGCGGTCGAGGAGCTGACCGAACTCGAACTCGCCCTCAACCGGGCCGACGACGAAGCCCGCGCGCGCGAGGCCGTATTGCTGGACGAGTTGACGACGGCCGTACTGGCCGTGGCCGACGTGCTGGGTGCGGCCGCGCGCACGCTCGCCAAGCTCGACGTCGCCGCCGCCTGGGCCGAAATCGCGGCGACCGACGGCTGGGTGCGACCGGAACTCAGCGAAGACCTCGCCTTCGAGATCGAGGGCGGCCGCCATCCGGTGGTCGAGGCCGCACTGCGCCAGAGCCGGACGCGGTTCGTTGCCAACGACTGCCGCCTCGGCGACACGAGCCGGCTTTGGCTGCTGACCGGGCCGAACATGGCGGGCAAGAGCACGTTTCTCCGCCAGAACGCGTTGCTCGTCATCCTGGCGCAAGCCGGCGCCTTCGTGCCGGCCGTGCGCGCCCGGATCGGCATCGTCGACCGGCTGTTCAGCCGCGTCGGCGCCGCCGACGACCTCGCCCGCGGCCGCTCGACCTTCATGGTCGAGATGGTGGAAACGGCCGCCATCTTGAACCAGGCGAGCGAGCGCTCCTTGGTCATCCTCGACGAGATCGGCCGCGGCACCGCGACCCATGACGGCCTTTCCCTCGCCTGGGCCGTGGTCGAACACCTGCACGACCAGATCCGCTGCCGCGGGCTGTTCGCAACCCATTTCCACGAGCTGACGGCCTTGGCCGACCGGCTGGAACGGCTCGCCTGCCACACGATGAAGGTCAAGGAGTGGCGCTCGGACGTCGTCTTCCTACATGAGGTCGGCGAAGGTGCGGCGGATCGCTCTTACGGGTTGCACGTGGCACGGCTTGCCGGCTTGCCGCCCCAGGTGATCGCGCGCGCGTCCGTGCTGCTGCAGCGGCTGGAGCAGCAGGCGAAGCTGGCGCCGAGGAGCCTCGTGATGGACCTGCCGTTGTTTCAGGAACTGGCGCCGTCAGGAGCCGCCCGGCCCGATCCGGTGGCCGCGGCCCTGGCCGAACTCGATCCCGAAGAGCTCAGCCCCAAAGCCGCGCTGGAAGCCATCTATCACTTGAAGGCCTTGTCGGCCGAAGCGAAGGACGAGCGATGAAGCTGCCCTTGATCGTTGCCGGCCTCGCCCTGCTGCTCGCCGGTCCGAGTGCGGCTGGCGACGACGCGGCGCGGTTCGAGCGCTTCGTCTGGCAGGTGGCACCGCTGTGCGCCACCGCCCCCTCCACCCACTGTTTCGATGCCGCCTTCGCCTATGCCGACGGCAATGGCGACGGCACGCTGAGCCTCGCCGATCTGCAGCGGACCCAGCGCGAACTCAGGGCCTGGAGCAGTCTCTACTGGGAGGAGCTGCCCGCGAGCGAACGCGCCGCCATTGCACTCGGGCTGTTCGTGGTCGACACCGTGGGCCTGGAACGGCTGTTCGCCTCCTACGATACCGATGGCGACGGCCGCCTGACGCGGGCGGAGCTGCAGGCGGACATCGTCTTGGACGAGCGGCCGCTGGGCGAGGTGGTGATGGACCCGGAGGCGGTGAACTGGGGGAACCTGCGCGGGCGTTTGGGCGCCATGGCGGCTTTGGTGCTGCCGCAGCTCGGCCGCTGAGGGCGGGCCTTTTTGGGGGCTTCCGTGGACCTGTTCCTAAGCCGACTCTAAGGGTGCCGGAACCACAATTTGGGGGCGAGCCGTGCACGATGCCACGACCCGCACCAGGATCGACGCCAACGCCTACGATGCGTGGCTGTTCGATCTCGACGGTGTGATCACCGACACCGCCAGCGTGCATGCCTCGGCCTGGAAGCGGGCGTTCGACGCGTTTCTGGAGGCGCGGGCAAAGGCCGAAGGCGAGCCCTTTCGGCCGTTCGACGCGGAGGCCGACTATCTCCGCTACGTCGACGGCAAGCCGCGCTACGATGGCGTGGACAGCTTTCTGCGCTCGCGCGGGATCGAATTGACGTGGGGTGATCCGGAGGACGAGGCCGGTGCGCCTACGGTCTGCGGTCTCGGCAACAACAAGAACGCTCTCTTCAATCAAGTGCTCGAAGACGAAGGCGTCGAAGTGTTCGCGAGCTCGGTCGAGCTGATCGAGGCCCTGCGCGAGCGCGGCAAGCGGATCGCCGTCGTCACCTCCAGCAAGAATTGCGACCGCGTGCTGGAAGTTGCGGGCCTCCGCGAGCTGTTCGACGCGAAAGTGGACGGCAACGTCGCGGCCGAGTTGGCGCTTGCCGGCAAGCCCGACCCGGAAACCTACGCAACGGCGGCGCGTTTTCTCGAGGCAACGCCGGCGCGTTCGGTCGTCGTGGAGGATGCGATTTCGGGGGTCGAAGCGGGAAAAGCAGGCGGTTTCGGCCTCGTCGTCGGCGTGGCGCGCCATGACGACCCGAACACACTGCAAGACAGCGGGGCCAACGTGGTCGTCCATGATCTGGGTGAGTTGCAGCTCGCCTGAACCGGGCGGGGCGGGAAAGAGCCCAACAACGGAGAGGACTCCTCATGGCGCGACACATCGGCGATCTGCCGCACGCCCTCACTCACCAAGACCAGCTCGAAGCTCGGCTGCGCGGCAAGAAGCCGGCGGTTTTCCTGGATTACGACGGCACCTTGACCCCGATCGTGCCGCGGCCCGAGGACGCCGTGATTTCGGAAGACATGCGCGAAGCGGTGCGCGATCTGGCCACCCGCTGCACGGTCTGCGTGGTCAGTGGCCGCGACCGGCCAGTGGTCCAGGAGCTGATGGGCCTCGACAACCTGATCGTTGCCGGCAGCCACGGCTTCGACATCTGGAGCCCCGACGAGGGCACGATCGAGCGCGACGCCGGGGATGGCGCCTTCCAAGAACTGCTGGAGGAGGTCAAAAAGCGGCTGCACGAGGTCATGGACCCGATCGACGGTGCGTTGGTCGAACCCAAAAAAGCCTCCGTCGCCGCGCATTACCGCCAGGTCAACGAAGCCGAGCGCAGCCAGATCAAGGCCGTCGTCGACGAATTGTTGGCGGCTCACCCGGACCATTTGAAGGTGACACCAGGCAAAATGGTCTACGAAATTCAGCCGAAAATCGACTGGCACAAGGGCAAAGCGGTGCTTTACCTGTTGGAGACGCTGGAACTGGACCGGGACGACGTGGTCCCGATCTTCATGGGCGACGACGTGACCGACGAAGATGCCTTTCGCGCACTGGAAGGGAAAGGACTGGGTGTTTTCGTCGGCCGCGCCGACGACCCCGAGGTCGGCGAGCGGCAAACCTCGGCCGACTACATTCTCGACAACGTCGACGAAGTGGCGACCTTCTTGGATCAACTCGCCCGCTGATGCGGCTGGCGTGCAGCAAGGAACGGTAAGGCAAGAGCGTGGACGCGGCACCAATCAGGGGAGGCGATGACATGTCCGAATGGACGCTCGCCTATGACGGCTTCGATCCGGCCGACGAAGGGTTGCGGGAGACCCTGCTTTCCACCGGCAACGGCTTCTTCTGCGCGCGGGCCGCGGCCGAGTGGGCGGACACGAGCGACGCCCACTATCCGGGCACCTACGTGCATGGCGGGTTCAACCGCGCCACCACCATCATGGCCGGCCGGCCGGTGGTGAACGAAGACTTCGTCAACATGCCGAACTGGCTCGTGTTGAAACTCCGCATCGGCGACGACGAACCGATCGGCCTGGGCAACGTCGAGTTGCTCGACTACCGCCACGAGTTGGACATCCGCCACGGCCTGATGACACGGCGCCTCGTCTTTCGCGACCGGGCCGGCCGCGAAACGCGCCTCGAGAGCCGCCGCTTCGTGTCGATGGCCGACATGCACCTCGGCGCCATCGAATGGACGCTGGAGGCGCTCAATTGGTCCGGGCGCGTCGAGGTCCTGACCGCGCTGGAGGGGCGGGTGCAGAATTGGGGCGTGCCGCGCTATCGCGCCCTCGAGCGCCAACACCTGCGGCCGATCACCACCCACATGGTCGGTCACGACGCGATCGCGCTCCTGGTGCAGACGCGCCAATCGCGCATCTACGTGGCCCAGGCCGCCCGTACCCGTATCTATGGCGAACACGAGGTGCTGAACGTCGAGCGCGCCACCCACGAACTGGAGGGCTACGTCCACCAGACCTTCGGCTTCGAGGTCGAGCAGGGCGCAACTGTCCGGGTCGAGAAGATGGTCGCCTTCTACACCTCGCGCGACAACGCGCTCAGCGAGCCCCTGATCAACGCCGAGCGCACCGTCGCCCGCTGCAGCGATTTCCGGCCGGCCTTGCAGCGCCACCAGCGCGCCTGGGACCAGCTTTGGACGGCGGCCGACGTGCAGATCCCGGGCGACGCACGGGTGCAGATGCTGATCCGGTTTCACATCGCCCACATCCTGCAGGTCTGCTCGCCGCACACCGCCGATCTCGATGCCGGCGTGCCGGCGCGCGGGCTCAACGGCGAGGCCTATCGCGGCCACGTCTTTTGGGACGAACTCTACATCTATCCCTTCTTGAACTACCGCCTACCCGAGGTGACCAAGCAGCTCTTGATGTATCGCTACCGCCGGCTCGACGAAGCCCGCGCCGCGGCCCGGGCCAAGGGCTATCGCGGTGCCATGTTCCCCTGGCAGAGCGGCAGCGACGGCACCGAGGAAACCCAGGTCGTCCACCTCAACCCACGCTCCGGCCGCTGGGACCCCGACCACAGCCACAACCAGCGGCACGTCAATGCCGCCATCTTCTACAACATCTGGGAGTATTACCGGACGACCGGCGACGTCGACTTCATTTGGGACGGCGGCGCCGAGATGATGCTGGAGATCGCCCTCTTCTGGTCCAGCATCGCCCACTACAACGAAGCCCGCGACCGCTTCGAGATCCATGGCGTGATGGGCCCCGACGAGTTTCACGAAAAGGACCCGGAAACGGGCGAGCCGGGTCTCAAGAACAACGCCTACACCAACGTCATGGTGGCGTGGATCTGCGAGACCGTGATCCGCCTGCTCGACCTGCTGCCGCTGCAGCGCCGCCGTGCGCTCGCCGGTAGAGTCGGCCTCGACGACAGCGACGTCCAGCGCTTTTGGGAGATGAGCCGCAAGATGTACGTGCCGTTCCACACCGACGGCATCATCAGCCAGTTCGAAGGCTACGAAGACCTCGACGAACTCGACTGGGACGGCTACCGCGCCAAATACGGCAACATCCAGCGCCTCGACCGCATCATGAAGGCCGAGGGCATCGAGCCGGACCGCTTCAAACTGGCCAAGCAAGCCGACACGTTGATGCTGTTCTTCCTGTTCCCGGAAGAGCGCTTGGCGCGTCTGTTCAACAACCTCGGCTATGACTATGCGCCCGACACGGCCGCACGCAACATCCGCTACTACAGCAAGCGGACGTCGCACGGCTCCACCTTGAGCCTGATCGTGCATGCCGCCATCGAAGCCGACCTCGACCCCGAACACTCCTGGGCGATGTTCAAGGCGGCCCTCGAGAGCGACATCGGCGACATCCAAGGCGGTACGACCCGCGAGGGCATCCACATGGGGGTGATGGCCGGTACGCTGGACCTGCTCCAGCGCGCCTATCTCGGCAGCGAGGTCCGCGACGACCGCATCGTCTTCAAGCCCAGGCTCACCGACCGCCTGGACGGCCTGACCCTGCCGCTCGTCTTCCGCGAGACGCCGCTGGAGGTGCGTCTCCACGACGGCCAGTTGACGGTCGAGGTCCTGACCCACGGCCGCGGCGACACCGTCACGGTGCAAGTCGGTGACCGCCAAGCGGACATCCCGGTCGGGCACAGCCACCGTTTTCCACTGCCCCAGGCGGTCGACGCCAGCCCTACCCGCGTGGCGCTGGGATAGGCGCGGCGAGGCGCTCGGAAGTTTCGCCGCCCGCCGACGCCATGGTCGCGTGACCGATCGCCACATCCTTGCTGCAATGCAGCATGATGGTTGCATTGCCCGAGGCCGGGCTTAGGCTGCTCCAAGCACTGACCATGCAAGGACGTCTACGATGATCGTTGCCGAACTGCCGATGGCACTACGGCGCATGGCCGAGGGCCAGCGGGCCTTGGAAGGGCGCGTGGGTCTGGTCACCGGGATCGCCAACGACCAGTCGATCGCCTATGGCTGCGCCCGCGCCATGCGCAGCTTGGGCGCCGACTTGGCGGTAACCTACCTGAACGACAAGGCCAAGAAGCACGTCGAACCGCTGGCGCGCGACCTGGAAGCAGCCGAAATCCTGCAACTGGACGTCACCGAGCCGGGGCGCACCGAAGCGGTGTTCGAAGCCATCGACAAGCGGTGGGGCAAGCTCGATTTCGTCCTGCACTCGATGGCGTTTGCCCCGCGCGAGGACCTGCACGGGCGGGTGGTCGACAGTTCGCGGGAAGGCTTTCTGCAGGCGATGGACATCTCCTGCCACAGCTTCCTGCGCATGTCGAAATACGCCGAGCCGCTGATGAAGGAGGGCGGCACCCTCATCACCATGAGCTATCTCGGCTCGGTGCGCGTGGTCGACAACTACAACCTGATGGGTCCGGTGAAGGCCGCGCTCGAAGCCTGCGTCCGCTACATGGCGGTGGAACTCGGCGCCCAGGGCATCCGGGTGCACGCGGTTTCCCCAGGGCCGCTCAAGACGCGGGCGGCATCGGGCATCTCCAATTTCGACCGGCTGTTGGACCGTGCCGCGAGCCAAAGCCCGCTGCACGCCCTGGCGACGATCGACGATGTCGGCTTCACCACCGCGTTCCTCTGCACCGACTACGCACGCATGATGACGGGCAGCGTCATCTACGTCGATGGGGGCTACAACATCGTGGCCTGATGGCAAGGAACTGGTGGCAACTTGGCAATGCGAATTGCCACCTTGGGTTGCTTTGTTCTTGATTGAGGTGATGTTCGCGCCTTAACCCTCTTGACCGGAACGGTTTAGGCGGACACGGTCCTCGCGTACTCTCGCGACGGGATCGGAACGATGCACCCACCAATGCGCTCGCTTTCGCGCCGTTCGATGCTCGCCGGTTTGACGGCGGCCTTGGCCCTTACGGTTGCACCCCAGGCCGGATGGGCCAAGGCCGGTGAGCGCCGGCTCAAATTCCGCCATTTGCACACCGACGAACGGCTCGACGTCACCTACTTCGCCGGCGGTCGCTATCGTCCGGCGGAACTGTTGAAGGTCGATCACCTGTTCCGCGACTGGCGGGCCCAGGAAGCCATCCGCATCGATCATCGGCTGTTGGACATGCTGTTCGAGATCCAACAACGCCGGCAGACCTTTGCGGAGGTGGAGGTTCTCTCCGGCTACCGGACGGTCGAAACCAACCGTTGGTTGCGTCAACGCTCGCGGGGCGTAGCGCTGCGCAGCCTGCACACCGTCGGCAAGGCGGTGGACATGCGGATGGCCGGTGTGCCCCTCGGCGACGTCCGACGGACGGCGGTGAGCCTCGAGGCCGGTGGCGTCGGCTTCTATCCACGCTCGAACTTCGTGCACATCGACACCGGTGCGGTGCGCAGCTGGGGCTGATCGCCCATGAAGGCCGAGCGACGAGGTCGAGTGACATTCGGCTTGCGGCGAGGCAGAGTTCGGCAGTTCTTGCTGGGATCTGCACGATGTCGAAAACCTCGGACCTGATCGGCCGCCTCCTCGATGACGTCTTGAGCCGCCAAAGCGGCCAACGGGTGGATAGCGCCCTTGGACCCAGCGGCCTCAACGCGCCGAACGTCGATTTGGCCCGCATCCTCGCGCCGCTAGAGCGGGAAGCCGCCGCCAGCGGCGGCTTTGCCGGACTGGCCGGGCGCCTGTTCGGCGCCGCACGCCAAAGCAAGGCAACGTCGGCCGGAACCGGCGCCTTGCTCGGCGTCCTGCTCGGCGGCAACCGCAAGTCCGCCCTCGCCGGCGGCGCCTTGGGGCTGCTCGGCAGCCTGGCGCTCACCGCACTGGCCCAAAGCGGCCGTATGAGCCCGCCCGAGCGCAACGAAGAGCTGCCGCCCAGCCTGAAGCCGGTGACGACCGACCTCGACGCGGCCGACGCCGACAGCCGCGCCGATCTCCTGCTCAACGCCATGGTCCAGGCCGCCAAGGCCGACGGCCACATCGACGACGCCGAAATGGAACGCATCCAAGCCAAGCTCGGCGACGAAGGCACCGACCCGCAGACACTGCGGCGCTTGATGAGCCTGATGCGCGCGCCCCTCGACCTCGACAGCCTCGTGGTCAAGGTCAACGACGTCGAAACCGCCGCCGAAGTCTACATCGCCTCGGTGCTCACCATCGAAATCAACACCGACGAAGAACGCGCCTACCTCGCCGAACTGGCCGACCGCACCGGCCTCGACGCCACCACCGTCGCCGAAATCCACCGCATGGTCGGTATCGCCCCGCCGCCGGGCTGAGGCGCGGGCAAAGGAGAAGAAAGCCAAGGGGGCTTTTGGCCCCCTTGGGAACCCCCGGCGAAAACGATCGGGGGCCGTGCAGGCACGGCCCCCGATCGTTTTCGCCGCTTTCGAAGAACGACGCGGGGGGGTGGTGCCCCTCCCGCCCGTACCCCACTCCAACCATGTCGCGGCCGCAAACCCGGGCCTCTGGGGGGCGGGGGGGGACAATAACGCCCCCCCGTCTCTTTTCTCTTTCGTTCAGCCCAACAGTCGCCGGGCAATCACCTGAGCCTGAATTTCAGCCGCACCTTCGAAGATATTGAGGATGCGGGCGTCGCAGAGGATGCGGCTGATTTCGTATTCGAGGGCGTAGCCGTTGCCGCCGTGGATTTGCAGCGCGTTGTCGGCGGCACTCCAAGCGACCTGGGCACCGATCAGCTTGGCGAGGCCGGCTTCGAGGTCGCAGCGCCGGCCGGCGTCCTTCTCGCGGGCCGAGTAGAGGGTGAGCTGGCGCGCGATCATGATCTCCACCGCCATCCAAGCGAGCTTGCCGTGGACGCGGGGGAAGGCGAACAGCGGCTGGCCGAACTGTTTTCTGTCCTTGGCGTATTGCAGGCCGACTTCGAGTGCGGCTTGGGCGACGCCGACGGCACGCGCCGCGGTTTGGATGCGGGCCCCTTCGAACGTGGCCATGAGCTGTTTGAAGCCTTGGCCTTCGACACCGCCGAGGAGGTTGTCCTTGGCCACCTCGAAGCCGTCGAAGGAGAGGGTGTATTCCTTCATGCCGCGATAGCCGAGCACCTCGATCTCGCCGCCGTCGATGCCCGCATCGGGAAAGGGGTTCTCGTCGGTGCCGCGGGTCTTTTCCGCGAGCATCATCGAGAGGCCCTTGTAGCCCTTCTCGTTGGGGTTGGTGCGCACCAGCACCGTCATCAGATCGGCGCGGGCGGCGTGGGTGATCCAGGTCTTCGCTCCCGTGATCTTCCAGACGTCACCGTCGGGCACGGCGCGGGTTTGGAGCGACGCGAGATCGGAGCCGGTGTTGGGCTCGGTGAAGACCGCGGTGGGCAGGATTTCGCCCGAGGCGAGCTTCGGCAGGTAGTACTGCTTTTGCTCCTCGGTGCCGCCGAGTTGGATCAGCTCACCGGCGATCTCGTTGCGGGTGCCCAACGAGCCGACGCCGATATAGCCGCGGCTCAGTTCCTCGGTGACCACGCACATGGCAACCTTGCCCATGCCGAGGCCGCCATAGGCCTCGTCGACGGTGAGGCCGAACACGCCCATTTCGGCGACCTGTTCGATCACCTCCAGCGGGATGAGCTGGTCCTGTTCGTGCCATTTGTGCGCGTGCGGCTTCACCACCTCGTCGGAGAAGCGGCGGAACTGGTCGCGGATCATGTCGAGGCTCTCGTCGTCGAGGCCCCAATTGCCGAAATCCCCGTCCTCGATGAGTTGGCCCAGACGGGTCTTGGCCTCGGCGGTCCAACCGGTGAGCATCAGGTCGGCGACGTGCGGGTCGCTCGTGAAGGCGTGCACCGCCGCGTCGTCGAGGTAGAGGTCCTGTGGGCGGATCACTTCGCCCTGGCTCATCGGCAAGCCACCGGCGAGGCGGGCGAGATATTCGGCAAAGGCGGCGCCGAGGATGAGCTGTTCACGCTCGTGGAAGGCGCCTTGGGCCTCCAGGCGCTCGGCCCAGCCGTGCATTTCGCGCAGCGATTCCACGTAGACCTTCACCCAGGCGAGGCCGTGGGCGGCATATTGCTCGGCGTCCACGCCGCGCGCCGTGACGGCGGCGCCGACGCTCGCCTTGGCCGCCGCGAAGAAGGTGTCACAGGCGGCCACCGCACCGGCGGCACGCTCCAAAAGGCTTGGTGTGGGGCGGATGTCGCGGAGTTGGGTCGCCATGAACGGTCCTCGCTGCGGGTTGGATGACGAAGAATGGGAACGGCCGGGGCCGCCGACCAGCGACAGGGCGTCGCCGGGCGGCGGCCGGCGGCTTCAGTCCTCCAGCGCCTCTTCGAGGGTGCGCATGCCGGGCCGCTTGGCCTGGATCAGCACCGCCATGTTGCCGGGCTTGTGCTCGTTCTTGAGCATCTTTTGGTGCGCGCGCGGGATGTCGTTCCAGGCGAACACCTCGCTCATGCAGGGGTCGAGCTGGCGGTTCAAGACGAACTGGTTCGCCGCCATTGCCTGCTTCAGATTGGCGAAGTGGCTGCCCTGCAGACGCTTTTGCCGGTACCACATGAAGCGCGCATCGAAGGTGAGGTTGTAGCCGGTGGTACCCGCGCAGATCACCACCATGCCGCCGCGCTTGGCGACGTAGGCCGAGACCGGGAAGGTGCTCTCGCCCGGGTGCTCGAACACCATGTCGACGTCCTTGCCCTTGCCGGTGATCTCCCAGATCGCCTTGCCGAACT